>JAKSNG010000009.1 GCA_024400125.1 Paludibacteraceae bacterium | reverse complement strand
CAAAAGTTTTTTGTCTAACTTTTGGGGTTCACTTCATAATCAAAATGCACTCTTTTACCTCTACCATTGTCTTGTCAACTTTTTTGTGTACATCACACTTCGCGCTCTACCAGATGAGCTAATACCCCTTCCGTTGTCTTGTACAAAACTTGTGTGTACGTTGGAAGACTCAGTCCTTAATCAAGCAGTGACCCGTCATCTCTTGTGGTTGGGCAATGCCTAAGATATGGCAAAGTGAGGGAGCTACATCCGCTAAGATACCATCTTCACACTTGGCGTTCTTATTCTCGCTGATATATACAAACGGTACCGGATTCAAACTATGCGCCGTATTTGGCGTGCCATCCTCATTAACCGCGTGATCCGCATTACCGTGGTCAGCAATGATAATCACTTCGTAGCCGTTCTTCTGAGCAGCCTTCACTACACGGTCCACACAGATATCTATCGTCACAACAGCCTGCTGAATAGAGGCATACACACCTGTATGACCTACCATGTCGCCGTTGGCAAAATTGAGCGTTATATAGTCATATTTCTGCGTATCTAATGCGTCACACAATGCAGCTGCCACCTCTGGTGCAGACATCTCGGGCTGCAAGTCATACGTTGCCACTTTGGGGCTGGGAATGAGAATACGGTCTTCGTTCTCGAACTGTGCATCACGACCACCACTAAAGAAGAACGTCACGTGTGCGAACTTCTCCGTCTCTGCAATACGCAACTGCTTGAGACCTGCCTTCGACACAATCTCTCCCATCGTGTTCTGCACGTTCTCCTTGGGGAACAAGATATGCAAACCGGTGAACGAACTCTCGTACGGAGTCATGCAGTAGTAGTCCAGGTTAGGGATAGTGCGCATACCTGCCTCCGGCATGTCTTGTTGAGTAAGCACGATTGTAATCTCACGGGCACGGTCATTACGATAATTGAAGAAAATAACGACATCGCCTTCCTCAATCTTTGCCAAAGGTTGACCATTGCGAACATGGACAATCGGTTTGATGAACTCGTCGGTGACATCGGCTTGATACGAAGCCTCCATTGCCTCGTGCATAGACTCAAAAGCAGCGCCTACTCCGTTCACTAAGCAGTCATAGCCGACCTTGATACGTTCCCAACGTTTGTCACGATCCATGGCATAGAAACGACCTTGAATAGTTGCGATTTCACCAGTGGTCTTAGCCATCTCTGCCTCTAACTCATCAATGAAACCAATACCTGAATGAGGGTCTGTATCACGACCATCCATGAAACAATGCACAAACGTCTTACCTTCCAATCCGTACTCCTTGGCAATCTTCAATAGATAGAACAGATGATCCAAAGACGAATGGACACCGCCATTGGATGTAAGTCCCATGATATGCAGTTTCTTGCCCGATTTTTGAGCATTGCTGAAAGCCGATATAATCTCCGGATTCTGCATAATCGAACCATCCTTGCAGGCACGATTGATCTTGACTAAGTCCTGATAAACCACGCGACCGGCACCGATATTAAGGTGTCCTACCTCTGAGTTACCCATCTGACCGTCAGGCAAACCAACATTATCTCCGCTGGCTTGCAACTGCGAATGAGGATATTGCTCCAACAACGCATTCCAGTGGGGCGTATTGGTCGAATAAATAGCGTTGGCTGTAGTTTTGTTACCGATTCCCCAGCCATCGAGAATCATCAATAATGCTTTTTTCATATCTTTGAACTTTTAGAACTTTTTCAACTTTTTTAACCCTTCCCCACATCTTCTATCACCAACCCTGCCAGCATAAAGCCAAACACTCCTACCACCGGTGCAATCGTGCCACTATCGGCAGATAACTCGGGCGAATAGACGCATTGGAACTTCTTAGCAGGTAACTTATTCTCCTTCTTTAATCGCGTACGCAACGCACGCGCAAGAGGGCAACCGTTCACTTTCCAAAACTCCGCTGTCTTAATCTGACTCACATCCATCTTCCGTGCTGCTCCCATTGAGGAGAACAAAGTGGCAGAAGACTGCGTAGCACGATAGATGAGATCTGCCTTGCAGTCCAACGAATCAATCGCGTCTATCACATAGTCATATTGGTTAAAGTCAAACGCAGGATGAGTCAGTTCGTCTGCCGTTTGAGGTATGTATTTCTGATGAATGGCAACGATATCTGCCTGCGGATTGATAGCCAGCAGGCGTTTTTTCATTTCCTCTACTTTAGCTTCCCCCACATTATTCGCCAAAGCCACCACTTGGCGATTGATATTTGACGTATTGACCACATCACAATCGACAATGGTCAGATGTGCGATTCCTGTTCGCACTAACGCTTCTGCGCACCACCCCCCTACTCCTCCTACGCCAAAAAGAATCACACGCGCCTGCTCCAGACGCGTCATGGTCGCTTGACCCAACAATGCTATGGTGCGTTCATTATTCATTATTCATTCTTCGCTCAACTTAGTCGCAACTGCTTCCGCTGCACGAATACCATCTAACGCAGAAGAAGTGATACCTCCGGCATATCCTGCCCCCTCGCCACACGGATAAAGCCACGGATGCGAAACACTCTGCATCGTCTCTGCGTCACGCGTGATACGAACAGGACTACTGCTGCGACTTTCAACACCTAACACCACCGCGTCATTCGTCACAAAACCTGGATACTTGCGGTCAAAATCACGGAATCCTTGTTGCAGACTTTTGCCGATTTCATCGGGTAACCACAGGTCTAATCGACTGGGTACTACCCCTGGCAGATACGAACATGCAGGCAAGGTCTTGGACTCTTTGCCTTCCACAAAATCGCGCAGTCGCTGTGCTGGTGCAACATAAGTCATAGAGTGGGCTTCATGATACGCACGATGTTCGATTGCCTCCTGATACGCCAGCCACTCCAAAGCTGAACGACCGTCCGGATGCAACTCCACCACCATACCCGAATTGGCGTAGGGGGAGTTACGATGCGAAGCCGACATACCATTCACGATACACGACTCCGCTTCACTCGCCGCTGGCACGATATGTCCACCTGGACACATGCAGAAAGAATAAACACCTCTGCCCCCGACTTGCGTAACTAACGAGTAGGACGCAGCGCCGACGAGGTCGATTATCTTTTGACTTTCTTCTTTTGACTTTTGACTTAGATGGTAGAAGAGGTCATTGATAAGCGTCTGCGGATGTTCGACACGAACACCCATGGCACAACCTTTGGCATCCAGAGTGACACCGGCAGCAATCAGTTCACGATACGTGTCATGCGCAGAATGTCCGATGGCGAGAATAGTGGGACCGCTACGCTGAAGGAGTATGGACCGCTTCGCTGAAGGAGTATGGAGCAGCGACCACTTATGCCCAAAACGAATCTCACCGCCATGGGCAAGAATGCACTCGCGCATGTTGCGAATGATAGTAGGCAGTTTGTCACTACCTATATGTGCGTGCGCTTCATAGAGAACTGTATCTGGCGCACCAAAGTAATGGAACAACTCCATCACACGCTGCATGTTGCCGCGTTTTTTGGAACGAGAAAACAGTTTGCCGTCACTAAATGTTCCTGCCCCACCCTCGCCAAAACAATAGTTAGACTCGGGATTAAAAGCCTCATTACGATTGAGCAACGCAATGTCTTTCTTGCGTTCCGACACGTCTTTGCCGCGTTCGTAGATGATAGGGCGAATACCTTTCTCTAACAACGTCAAAGCAGCAAAGAGCCCTGCCGGTCCAAAACCGACTATCTCGACCGACTGCTTCGCCTGATGTACATCTTGAAAGACTGGCTGCTCATACAGAGGTATGGGTGCATCTATGGGAAGATAGTGTCCTTCGTCATCGGTCAAGAGCGTGATGTTCACTTTCAGTTCGCGCTGACGGGCATCAATAGAGCGACGTACCACACGGTACGTCGTCTCTAATTCTTGCGCCTTAATCGGCGATACTATGAGTGCACACTCTTTCAATTCTTAGCTCCTTTGGTAGCCTCCATAATCTTAGCCTCTATTTCGTCAGCCAAGTCTGGATTCTCTTTGAAGACGTTCTTAACGGCATCACGACCTTGCGCCAGTTTATTGCCATTATAGCTATAGAAAGAACCGCTCTTAGTCAATATACCCAACTCGACACCGAGGTCAACTAATTCGCCTACTTTGGATATACCCTCACCAAACATAAGGTCAAACTCTGCTTTCTTGAATGGAGGAGCCACCTTGTTCTTGATGACTTTGACACGCACTTGATTACCCAGTACGGTGTCACCATCCTTGATAGCATTAGCTTTGCGAATATCCAGACGAACCGAAGCATAGAACTTGAGCGCGTTACCACCAGTTGTCGTTTCAGGACTACCGAACATCACACCAATCTTATCACGCAGTTGGTTGATAAAGATACAAGTGGTGTTGGTCTTACTGATAGTAGCAGTCAGTTTGCGCAATGCCTGAGACATCAGTCGTGCTTGCAGCCCGACCTTATTGTCACCCATATCGCCTTCAATCTCAGCTTTAGGTGTCAATGCAGCCACTGAATCGACCACCACTAAGTCCACAGCACTGGAACGAATCAACTCGTCTGCAATATCCAATGCCTGCTCACCGCAGTCGGGTTGTGCAATCAATAACTCATCCACGTTTACGCCGAGTTTCTCTGCATAGAAACGGTCAAACGCATGTTCAGCATCAATGATTGCAGCTATACCGCCTTGCTTTTGCACTTCAGCCATGGCGTGAATGGCAAGTGTGGTTTTACCGCTGGACTCAGGACCATAAATCTCGATGACGCGACCACGTGGGTAACCGCCTACACCAAGAGCCATGTTCAAGCCAACTGAACCGGTGGAAATAACGGGAATATCTTCTATTTTATCCTCGCCAAGACGCATGATGGCGCCTTTGCCATAGTCTTTGGAAATTTTATCCATCGCAGCCTGTAATGCTTTCAGTTTGTCTGCGGATGGGACTTTCTTTTCTTCTGCCATAGTTGTTGCTATTAGTTATTTGTTATTTGCTTATTGTTTATTTTAGCGGATGTAATTCTCCCACTTCGTATTACGCATGTCGCCGGACTTGAGGAACTCCTCGTGCATAGCGAGTGCGCAACTCAATGTGTGTGGAGTATGAGCAGTCTTGGACATCTCGAGGTAAGCATTCAACATCGGACGATATGCGGGGTCAACGCAATTGTCGATAATCTCGTGCGCACGTTGAATAGGACTCTTGCCACGAAGGTCGGCTATACCATGTTCGGTAATGATAATCTTCACGCTATGCTCTGAGTGATCTAAGTGACTAACCATAGGCACAAAAGCAGAGATACAACCGCCCTTAGCTGTGGAAGGAGTCGTATAGATAGAGATATACGCATTGCGGGTGAAGTCACCGCTACCGCCAATACCGTTCATCATCTTAGTACCGCAAACGTGGGTCGAGTTGATGTTACCAAAGATATCTGCCTCAAGAGCCGTATTGATAGTAATCAGACCCATGCGACGAGCCAGTTCTGGGTTATTAGAGATTTCCTGCGGACGAAGCACAATCTTGTCCTTGAAGAAGTCCATGTGGTCGATGATGTCTTGCAGTTTGTCTGCACCGATAGTCAGTGAGCAACCCGAAGCGAATTTGATTCGACCTTCCTTCATCAGACCTACCACTGAGTCTTGAATAACCTCTGTGTACATCTCGAATGCAGGGATATGAGGGTTTTCACCTAATGCGCCTAATACCGCATTAGCCACATTACCTACGCCCGATTGAATCGGCAAGAACGAAGCAGGAATACGTCCTGCTTTCATTTCTGCTTCGAGGAACTTAGCCACGTTTTGACCAATCTTTTCTGTGGTCTCATCCAGCGGAGTGAACTTGCCCACTTCGTTTGGACGATTCGTATGAACGACAGCAGCAATCTTCTCTGCGGGAACGGTAATGCAGTCTGCACCAATACGGTCGGACGGTGCATAAACAGGAATCTCACGGCGTTGAGGAGGGTCTGCAGGTTCATAGATATCGTGCATTCCGCGCATAGTCTTAGGCATAGCAGCGTTCAGTTCCACGATAATCTTATCTGCCAAACGGCAGAAAGTGGGCATATTTCCCACACCTGCGGTAGGCACGATTTCTACTTCATTACCTTTCTCCACAATGTCACAAGCCTCGATGATAGCGAAGTCTGGTTTGGGCAAGAAGCCGTAGCGGATATCTTGTGCCAACTCGCTCAAGTGCATATCAAAGTAATGTGCACCTTGGGCGTTCAACTCAGTACGAAGGTCTTTATTACCCTGATATGGGGTACGGAACTGAATGGCATGTGCGCGTGCTAAAGCACCGTCACAACTGTCGCCTGTGGAGGCACCAGTGTACATACCAATCTTGAAAGGTTTACCTTCTGCGTGAAGTGCTTCGGCTTTCTTAGCGATAGCCGTAGGCACATCCTTAGGTGCACCTGCAGGGGTAAATCCACCCATACCGCAGATAGCACCATCGAATATAAGTTCTGCAGCCTGTTCAGCTGACATAAATTTCAAAGCCATGATTACTCTGCCTTTCCGTCTGAACCAAGAACGTTAACGATTTTATGTTTGTAGAGATCCTCCATGAAGTCACGAGCTACGCCGCAGTATTTACGTGGGTCAAACTCACCTGGTTTCTCGCTGAGCACTTTGCGAACAGCAGCGGTGAAAGCCAAACGAGAGTCAGAGTCAATGTTAATCTTGCAGACAGCAGAAGCAGCAGCCTTACGAAGTTGCTCCTCTGGAATACCTACTGCATCAGGCAATTTACCACCGAGGTTATTGATCATATCCACATACTCTTGTGGAACAGAAGATGAACCATGAAGCACGATTGGGAAACCAGGCAGTTGCTCCATCACAGCGTCCAATACATCAAATGCCAATGGAGGAGGAACAAGTTTGCCAGTCTTCGGGTCACGTGTGCATTGCTCTGGAGTGAACTTGTAAGCACCGTGGCTGGTACCAATAGAGATTGCGAGAGAGTCACAACCAGTACGAGTAGCAAAATCTACTACTTCTTCGGGTTTGGTATAGTGACTAACAGCAGAAGAAACTTCGTCTTCTACACCTGCTAATACACCAAGTTCTGCCTCAACGGTTACATCGTATTGATGAGCATATTCAACCACTTTCTTCGTCAGTGCGATATTCTCCTCGTATGGAAGAGAAGAAGCGTCAATCATCACGCTGGAGAAACCAAAATCTACGCAGCTTTTGCACAATTCAAAGCTATCTCCGTGGTCGAGGTGAAGCACGATTTCGGGTTTCTCCCAACCAAGTTCTTTTGCATACTCAACAGCACCCTGTGCCATGTAGCGAAGTAAAGTTTGATTAGCGTAGTTACGTGCGCCTTTAGATACTTGGAGAATAACGGGGCTCTTGGTTTCAGCAGAAGCCTTAACGATTGCCTGAAGTTGCTCCATGTTGTTGAAATTAAATGCAGGGATTGCATAACCTCCCTTGATTGCCTTAGCAAACATCTCACGGGTGTTTACCAGACCTAATTCTTTAAAGTTTACCATAGTGATTTTTGTTGATTTGTTATTTGTTATTTTTGATTTGTGATTTTTTCGATTTTTCGACATTTCGATTTCTCGATGTTTCGATGGCGGGATATAATGCCTAAAAAACGCACAAAATTACGAATATTTTTGCATATATGCAAATAATCAACCGTCCAAATGAGATATTTAGAACTTTTTTGGCTTTTTTGTTAGATATATTTTGCATAATTGCAAAAAAAGCATTATCTTTGCACGATTTTTATGCGCGCCAAACTTTTCATATTATTTTTAGGCTGGGCTTGTACCCTTCCGTTGTCAGCTGCCGTCGTCACCTTGAAGAGTGGACAAACGATGCAGGGCGAGATATTGATTCACAACGAAGAGGTGCTGATTATTCGCAATAGTAGCGGTGCTCGTTTTCAGTATCCTATAGCCGAAGTGGTGTCGATAAACGAGGAAGAGCAACCTGTAGAGACGACCGAAACCGTCCAAGAAGAGACTAAACTGACAGGGAAGAAAACCACCTTCTTAGTGGAGTTGGCAGGCGGTGCATCATTCTTGCCGAATAGCGCTACTGGAGGTCATGCTGGAGGTGAGTTAATGTTAGGTTCACGATATATTGGAAATCGGCATATTTTTATTGGTGGAGGATTGGGCGTACACGGATTTATACTCAACCAACAGAGCTATATCTTCCTGCCTTTAGAAGTGGCTATAAAAGTTCCCATTATAGAGGGGAAACATGCCCCATACGTAGGCGCTCGTTTTGGTTATGGTTTCGCCGTATCTAAGAACTGCGACGGAGGCATCATGGCAGGGTTTGAAGTCGGTTATCGCAATCAACTCAATTCCGCCACAACACTCTTTGTCGGACTAAATGCCCAGTTTCAACAAACCACAATGGACGTCACAGAAACCATCACGAGCGATGGCGTGACATCATCCTACATCAATCATTCTGGTCGTAACCTCGTTCTTTTTGGCGCACGCATAGGCTTTACATTCTAATGGCAACTCCTACACCAAATAATAGACCCAAGCAGAAACGCACACATCGCGTAAACATTATGCTTAACGACAGCGAGATGCGTGCATTAAATAAATACTGCGACCACTACACCGTGAAAAATCGCAGTAAACTGATACGTGAGACCTTGATGCGCAATATACTCAAGCGCTTCGATCTCGACACCCCGACATTATTCGATTAGGGGAATTATTTATTTTGCGAAGAATAGTAACGGCAATATGCTTGCAAGCCACAACGGCCACAATGTGGAGTGCGCGCTTGGCATACATATCTGCCGTGTAACAACAGCCAGTGATGGGCTTTTGGAATAAGTTCAGCGGGGATATATTTCACCAACTGATTTTCCGTTTGACGAGGAGACTTGCTATGGGTGGTTAACCCTAATCGTTCGGATACTCGGAAGATATGTGTATCGACTGCCATTGTGGGCTGATTCCAGATGACAGCACACACCACATTAGCGGTTTTACGTCCTACACCAGGAAGCGTCTGCAAGTCCTCTATATTGTCTGGCACATTGCCGTTGTACACGTCCACCAAACGCTGCGCCATCGCCACTAAATGAGCCGCTTTAGCATTGGGATAACTGACCGAATGAATAAGCGATAACACCTGTTCTACAGACGCCTTTGACATAGCCTCTGAAGTAGGGAATTGGGCAAAAAGAGAGGGGGTCACCATGTTTACTCGCTTATCCGTACATTGTGCAGAAAGCATCACGGCTACCAACAACTCGAACGGATTACGGAAATGCAGTTCGGACTCTGCCGATGGTGCGTTTTGAGCAAACCAAGTTAATATGTACTCAAACCGTTTGGCGATTGTCATAATACGTCTTACTCAAGAAACGCAGCAACTGCGTGGCATCATTGACGACGGTTTGGGTCTCAGGAGTAATCTCTTTCTTCTGCAGACGCAATAGCATGACTTGATAGAGCAGCACCAAACAAGCCTCCACATCAGACATAGTGGGGCGGTCGGTCTTCGCCTTAAGTAAGACCAACGAAGGCTGCAGATGAAGCATCACGGCACGATAAGGAGCCTCTGTATTCAGCAATTCGTCATGCAAATCTTCCAATTCGCTCAACGCATTTTGTGCCAACTGCAAATGCCCCCCTTGGACGATGCCTTCTGCATGCATCATATCCAGCAATTCCATGAGTTCAGTATTGGCATTGGCTTGCTCCGGAAAAGCACGTAAATAGTCCTCCATTTGCCATAAATAGAGGATATACTCTGCAATATTATCAATCTTCGATTTCATAGTCTAAATCATCTAAATCAGTATCCCAGTCGTCCGAAATAAACTGTTCCAAGTCTCGGCGATCTTTTTTGGTGGGGCGTCCTGTACCACGATCACGACCGGACTGCCCTGCCAGTCTGGCTAATTCTAATATCTCCAATTGGTCTTTAGAAGTGATGTCTCGCATATACTCGGGCACAAGTTTGGCACCTAAACGATTCTCACTTAGTCGCAAAATCTCGTAGGTATAGGTGACAGGGCCTTTGCGAACGGAGAACTTGTTGCCTATCTCCACCAAGCGAGAGGACTTGAGTTCAACGCCATTCATGGTGACACGTCCTTTCTTGCAGGCATCGGCTGCAATAGAGCGCGTCTTATAGATACGCATGGCAAAGAGATATTTATCTATTCTACTTCCCATTGTATAAGTTCATGGTGCGGTCTATTCCTTGCAGGCAGAAGGACGGGATGATTTGCTTGACAATCTCCAATCGCTCAGGCATAGCAGCCTGCTCATCTGGTGTCCATTCACCCAAGACGAAGTTAATCTGTGTCCCACGTACATACTCATTACCTATACCAAAGCGCACACGTGCGTAGTTCTCGGTACACAACACTTGCTGGATATGTCCTAAACCATTATGACCGCCATTAGAACCCTGTTTGCGAATACGAATAGCACCAAACGGCAAGTTCAAGTCGTCCACCAGCACCAAGAGATTCTCTAATGGAATCTTCTCCTCATTCATCCAATAGCGCACCGCGTTCCCGCTGAGGTTCATAAACGTAGAGGGTTTGAGGAGTACCACTTCAGCATTTTTGATACGCCCCTTGCCGACAAAGCCATAGCGTTTGTCTTCAAAAGCAATGTTGGACGCCTCAGCAAAAGCGTCCAACATCTTGAATCCTATGTTGTGTCGGGTGTTTTGGTACTCGTCGCCGATGTTACCAAGACCGACAATCAGGTATTTCATAAGAACATTTATTCAGCAGCAGCTTCTGCTTCAGCAGCACTATTACGTGTCACTTTCACTTGTGCCACACATGCATCTTTCACGTTCATGAGTTGGAGCCCCTCGTAATGGAGGTCGCTAACCAACAGACGCTTACCAAGACCTAACTCGGTAACATCCACCACCATACGGTCTGGGAAGTTAGTATAGATACCGTTCACTTTGAGTTTCTTCATCTCGAGGCTCAGTTTACCACCGGCTTTCACACCTTCAGCGTGACCAACCAACTGAACAGGGATCTCAACGGTAACAGGTTTCTTATCATTAATCTCCAAGAAATCGATATGGAGTAAAGCGTCAGAAAGAGGATGGAATTGGAGCTCTTTAATAACAGCGGTTTTCTTCACGTCACCGATAGTGAGTGCTACAACCATTGTGTCAGGAGTGTAGATGAGTTTACGAACGTCTTCTAATTGAACAGAGAAGGTGATGTTCTCGCCAAGACCATAGAGATTGCAAGGAACGAGATTTTCTTTACGAATGGCTTTGTTAGCCTTTTTGCCGAACTCCGAACGAGGAGTTCCTACTAATTCAAATGTTTTCATTTTGTGTTACTTTATTCGGGCAAAGCCCTACTTATCATTACTCTTGTTAAAAAAAGTCTCTTGCGAGACTCTTTTGTTGCCTAACGAGGAGTCGAACCTCGCCCCTCAGAACCAAAATCTGATGTACTACCGATATACGATTAGGCACCACATTCGGCATTTTCACCGAAAAAGCATGCAAAAGTACTACTTTTTTTTGAACTGACAAAATATTTTTGCAAAAAAAGTGAAATTTTTATTATTTTGTAGTTCCAAGAGAGCAAAAGCGGCTTATTTTGCGACGATGATATAGTAATTTTTCTTTCCTTTTTGGAAGAGGATATACTTATCGTTGAGTAAGGACGCGCACGTGATAGGCGTTTGAGGGTCGGTCAGTTTCTCCTTATTCATAGAAAAGCCGTTTGCTTGAATCATCTTACGTGCTTCGCCTTTAGAAGGGAAGATAGCCGATTTCTCTGCCAACAGATCCAGTGGAGGGATACCAACTTCTAACTCTGCACGGCTTACTTCGTACGTCTCTACGCCATCAAAGACCTGCAGGAACGTCTCCTCATCCAGCCGACGGAGCGCATCAGCAGTGGCATTACCAAAGAGGATGTTACTTGCCTCTACAGCTGCTTGATAGTCTTCCTCAGAATGCACCATGACCGTAACCTCCTGCGCTAAGCGTTTTTGGAGAAGACGCAGATGTGGCGCTTGGTCGTGCTCCGCAATCAATGCATCTATCTCGTCTTTGTCCAAAGAAGTAAAGATTTTGATATAGCGTTTAGCATCATCATCGCTGACATTTAGCCAGAACTGATAGAAACGATATGGACTTGTGTAACGTTTGCTCAGCCAGATATTTCCTTGCTCAGTCTTGCCAAATTTCTTTCCGTCTGCTTTAGTAATCAGAGGACAAGTGAGCGCGTATGCTTCGTTACCTGTGATACGGCGAATCAGTTCCATACCAGTGGTGATATTGCCCCATTGGTCAGAACCGCCCATCTGCATCTTACAATTCTTGTGAGTATTGAGGTAGTAGAAGTCATAGCCTTGCAGCAGTTGATATGTAAACTCAGTAAACGACATACCGCAGTTAAATTCGCCATTAAAGCGTTTCTTGACAGAATCTTTTGCCATCATGTAATTGACGGTAATGAGTTTGCCGATATTACGAGCGAAATCGATAAAGGTATAGTCCTTCATCCATTCGTAGTTATTCACGAGTTCGGCAGCATTTGCTTCCTTGGAATTAAAATCGAGGAAGTGCTCTAACTGCTCTTTGATACATGCCACGTTGTGATTGAGTGTCTCCTCGTTCAAGAGGTTACGCTCAGCGCTCTTGCCACTGGGGTCGCCAATCATACCTGTTGCACCACCAATGAGGGCAATAGGTTTATGTCCGCAGCGCTGCAAATGCCGCAGCATCATGATACCACACAAGTGACCGATATGCAGACTATCGGCAGTGGGGTCAATTCCTAAATAAGCGGTAGTGACTTCTTTTTTCAGTTGGTCTTCTGTGCCAGGGATAATGTCCTGCAACATGCCACGCCAACGCAATTCTTCTACAAAATTCTTCATCCTTATTGTACGTATTTTCAAAAACGGCTGCAAAGGTACTGCTTTTTTTTGATATGTGCAAATAATGCCGCAAAAAAGTTACTCATCTTTGCGTTCTCGTGCACGAACGGAGCCGCGCACGACCATGATGAGCAAACCTGCTATTAGCACATAGTTAGCATAATCTTTCCATGGCGTAAATGTCATAATGGCACCTATCAAGAGCACGACAAGGCCTATTATCAATAATAGTTCTGATTTCTTCATACTCAACTATGACTGTTTATTCACTCACGCGCGAGCGAGCGCGACGCGCGATAATATATAAGGAGATCAATCCCAGCAACACGAGCCAAGGAATGTCTCCGATGGGCATATCTTCCTCCTCATCTGGGAATGGAATATCCGGATCAGGTTGGAAACCACGATGTCCCATACGTCTGGCAGGTCCATTCTCTTGAATGACCTCTCCTTCAGCCGCCATAGTACTGGCAGCGTTGAGGTTACGCGATTGCAGACGAACTGCTGATGCCAACAGTATCGATGAGGTCGATGTCACCAGCGGAGATGAGTTGGTGACAGAACTATTGATAGCCCCACCAATGTCTCTTGCGCCACTTCCGCCGCCGACAGAATGCACGGTTGCGCTACTGGTTGTATGTACTTTATACGCAGTCGAATAACTACCCGTCGAAGCCGACTTAAAGGAATAAGTCGGCATCGACGAAGAGACAGGTGTGATTCCTACTACACGATGACGACGAAAAGAGGTCGATTGAAAGTTCAGGGTAGGCATATTGTCCGAAGAAGGAGTTTGCACCGCCGACATCTGTGGTACATCTACGGTTACATCCAGCGGCTTATTCTTTAGGTTAGGTAATATAAACACAATTACCGCAAACCATACCACAACAGCTGCACCAATTATCCAAAGGATGAACGTACGCCTTTTTTGTTTATCTTGATATGTCATAATACTGTCCTCCCTTTAGATTATTTTACAACATTTTCTACTCTACCTTGCGCATCATATATTACGCCATCGCGCGCAATATGTAATTGCCCATCTGGAGTTATAAACTTATATATTCCATCTTTAATCGTAGATAGATGTTCCATACCCGTTGTTATATCCGTCTTTGCCGATACTTTAACCGTCAGGAAGAGACGATTGCTCTTCTCCTCTTTCTTAACCGAAGTAGAGAATGTATAACTACTATTAAGCAAGTCTGTATAAACACCGGTTTGAGCATCATAGAGGACAACTTCCTCCACATTACCCAAATCGCCCGCATAAACGTCATTCAGACGGATGGTATATTCTCCTACACTATATGCGAAGTATCCGACAGGCGTCATTTGATTGGCTTCGTGACTGGACAAGGCATTGAAAGAACGTTCTTGTGTTCCTGCCATTGTGTAGAGAACAGGTTTCTTGTAATACTTGTAGTTCGTTCCCTTCCACTTCATCAAGTCTGCACCCATTTCATACAATTGAGCGCTGAAGTCATCGTGAACGGCTAATGCTGTTTCGTCTTTTTCACCATTGGAAGCCGTCATTACTAAGCCCACATAGACCGGCTGACGCTCTTGCCACTCGTCACCTTCTTCTGCCAGCTGTGCCATACGACGAGCTGGTGAAGGAGCTGCCGTTTGACGTTTATCTGCGGCAAAACTCAAGGACTTTTCTTCCACTGTCTGAATAGAAGTTCCGTCTCCAACGCCCACTTGTACAAAGTAACTTGTAAATGGAGGCAGATTGAGCGAAGAAGCCATCACCTGAGTATAGGTTGCGCCGTGGTCATTAGTAACCGTGATATACGGAGTTGATCCTTGGCGTTGATACGTATGCAATGCACCTTCGTTAGCATCTACTTGATTCAACCCGCCTTGCATAATTGGAATACCAGTCAAGTTATTATGAGCATCATACGCAAAGTATGGATTACCCACCAACTGCCATCCTTTATGGTTAGGCGTCAACTCATCATTCTGAATATGCGAATAGTCCGCAGGATCTTTCTTGTCTTCACCCCAGTTGGTAACAGAGACATTCTTTGTTCCTTCTTCACTATATCCTTTCATTGGGAATGTGAGTTCGCGCATGCACTCTGTATTATTAGGATCACCTGACAAGCATAAAATGTAGCCTTCGCCAGGATTGAGCGTACTGTGATTAGGAACTTCTTTCCAACCACCAGTTTTAGTGGCAGCACGTTCTGCTCCGTCGTAGTATTTCAACAACCAATCTACGCCATAGATAGCATCCGTTCCTTCTGCATATTTGACATCATCGATGTTAACTGTATAAGGAAGAGTTATCCAATACCAGTTTTTAGCATCCATACGGAAATTCACTTTTACTTGATCGGTTGCCGCCAATGTGAGACTCGCATTATCTTTCAAGTACGCTGATGGCACAGCATCGTTTTGACGACGGAAAGTAATCGAGTTCGCTGCCAACGTATTCGAACCATCAATCTTCAATTGTGCATTGGGATAAACAGTGATATTACGCAACTCAGGAACTTTCTCTGCTTTTGTTAGCGTATAGTTGTCCAAAATAACCACATCGCAAGACTTACATTCTTCTTCGGTACGAACTGAGTCAGTAATAGTTGTTGAGCCGTTAAACCAACGATCAAAATAGTGACTATCCGTCGTCGTGTTCGTCTTAATCATGATAGGCACACTAAATTCACGCTCAAGAACTGCCATATCTGTGGAGGTGCTTTCGAATACCTTAATCTTGAGAGGTTGGCATGATAATGTATCCAATTTCTCTAATCCAATACGATACGTTCCATCAGGATTAGGAGTACCTATCTCCATCGTATCGGTGATACTTTGGAAACTGGTATAGTAGTTTGAGTAGTTGAAGTCAGAAACCAAACCAAAGTTTTCACATGTAGTTACTAAGTCCTCGTCCTTATCAGAGAAGCGACCTATTGCACGCCCTTCCCACTCTGTGCACAAGGTGTTGAAGTTATCACCATTGCTTGCTACTGCACTTTCAGTATCAAATCCCGCAGCGCTCATAGATGCTACTTGATTAGGAGTACTATAACCTGCCCGAACAATATTCTTACGAATCAACAGGAAGCGGTTCGTTGATAACGCGCTCGAATCTTTCGTAGCATAGTCAATACCGTCTGGACAATACCATCCGTAGTCATCATTTAGCTCTGTTCCGCAACGCGACTCACCACGATATTGTACGCAACCGGTTGGAGCCTTGACGATGTTATCGCCATTTGCTTTTGTTGCATCTCCTTGACCAATAAGGTCTATCAATACTGTATCACGCCCCATAATACGCCACAATGAAACCGCATGTGTACCATTGAACTGCAGAGGCATTCCAATCGATGAGTTCTCTCCTTTGCCTGCAAATGGACATGAAGTTGTCACACCAAGCTCCGTAATAACGGAAGCAGACGAGGTGTTGGTTGGATACCAGTTCGTCTTATCCCACCCAACAGCGTCCTGAATACACGAAGCAATAGATGATTCCTGATCAGTAATCGTATAGAAGATATACTCCGTACGTGGAGGAATCTTGCCAAGTGGAGAAATATCCAGTGCCATACTATTAGATTTGCTACAATCTAAGTTCCAACCTACATCGCCACGACTTTTCCCGTTGTCAGTTTCTGCCACTTTGATGTATGCAATTTTCATACCTGCTAAGCTGACACTGTCTTTTGTACCATTATAAATACCCAACAGTTTCAGATTCGCCTTTGCCTCATAGTATTTAGAGAAGAATATATCATCCGCCACATTGTCTTCTCCAGAGCCCGTAGTCACTTGCTGTTGAATAACAACGGCTGGAGTACCTTCAATATTGAGATTAACATCTATGTAGTTCGGATTCCACTCTGCAATGCTGATATCAGGCGTTTCTGTAGTGAAATGTCCCTTTGCAGATGCGCAAGAACCACCAGCCAACACTTTGTAATAATAGGTTGTATTTTTCTCTAAACCGCTGACGGTACATGGCGACGAAACACCTGTTTGCTTTAACGCTGTTATTTCGTCCGTACAATCTTCATCAGTATAGAATACGATAGTCGCCGTCGCTGCCTCGCATGTCCAAGAGATTACAGCAGAGGTTGCCGAAGCGGATACGCCGTCCAAGGTAGGAACATCATCGCAGTCGCTCGTCGTAATCGTTACGGTGCGATACTCTGGTGTAGAACAAAGTTCGCCATCTGCTTTTGCACGAAGCGCAATAGTAACTTGTGTGGACGCGGTTAGACCAGATATAAGAACAGTCATATAATGACTATCCGACAGATCTACTGCCGCAGACGAGACGTCAAACCATGAAGTGCCATTATCTGTACTATATTCGTACCCCGTTGCATTAGGAATAACTTTGAATCGAAGTGTCGCACTATTGGAGGAAACCGTCGTACTCTTTAATTCCATCGGCTCACGCAAGAAGACACAAGCCTCGGTCTCGTTAGTAATAGGCACTATTCGGAATTGCTCAGTACCTGACGCATACATTCCCCATAACATGTTTCCGCTTCGGTTGTAGCGCAGCAATGCACTTCTGCCTGCTGATGTGAACGAGAAGTTAACTCCATCCAATGTGGTAATACTCCATTGGCCGCTAACAGATTGGGCGGTAACTGTTGTATTAGCAAAGTTGCGTATTCCTCGTTCATCTACGCTCTTAGATGCACACAAGGCACCAACACTCTCCGAAGCAACAATAAGTGATTTATAATCTATGCTCGCAGGGTCATTCAACGCATTGATAGTATAGCAAGCCGTCATATCTACACGCGTGACTGCTGTCGGATTATTATTGTTATTCATCTGAGTAGGCACGCCACTATATGGTGCATATAAATCTAAGTCTCCTGGCAGCGAATACCATTGGTCATCGACCTTTGAAGCGATAACAAATCGCTGTGGCAGCGATATACCTGTAACCGTAATCGTCGCCATGGCTTGGTTCAGATTATCCTTTATCTCAAACGTAGCAGACTCCGTCGTTTGATAAGAAGACGGCTGATAATATATGTTCAAGTATGCGTTATTTGTTTCACCATCCGTAACAGTGCCATTAGAGATGGTTGCACTCCATGCAGCAGAACCTGCCGTACGAGTTACACTTAAACCAGATGCGGCGCCCAAGTTATTGCCCGTAACGGCAACATTGCCCGATTTGATTTTAACATCTTTGCTCGAAACAACATAACCACATGACTCTACACGAATAGTGGGTCCACAAACGGTCGTATAATTGGTGTAACCAATCTTTTGCTTGTAGATATAAATCTTAGCACTCTGATTATTATACGCTTGGAATGTGCCTTGATAGTTTTCCAACTGTTGTCCTACAATATTATTAGACTTGAAAATCCAAGAATTAGCCTTACTTCCATTATCCGTAATAGTATAGGAGTAATACGATGCAGGCTCATTGAGTGCGCCTAACTCTAATTTGCCGTACGATCCATTTTCAACTATATTCAAGTACTGATTAGTGGCTTTGTTCTTGAATGTCACATAATTGTCTGCATCACGAGTAATCGTCCATATCAGACTTTCTTGTCCTGAAGATAGGGTAATCACACCACTATTATCCGTAACCTCCGTTCCTTCAATCTTGCCACTGGCGTTTATATTATTACCCAGCGCATAATCAGTTGGATTATCGTATCCGTCTATGACATAGTTTGCGGTAGTGAGTTCCTCGTCATAATTGATTAGTTCAAAGGACATGCTGGATGACAAATCTTCGTCAGCAAATACCGCATAATACGTAGCCTCTGCCTTGGTGGTGAAGTCGGACTGTGATGTATATAAGATTGTCGGAGCCTCTGCCTGCTCGGTAGAGATAACCGTCGTTGTCCAACCCACAAACACTTTGCTTCCACAAACATCCGCAGGATTCGCTGGCATAACTGGATTCTCCGTGGGTAAATAATATTCTTCTGTTTCAGAACCCGCCACATCCCACGTCACCTTATACGCAGTTGGAACAGTCACTTTAGCGGTAGCAGTCATCGGTGTGCTACCATCAGGAGCAGAACAAGTAATCGTACAAATGCCCGTGCCATGATAAGTCACCGTCGCGGTTGCTCCCGAACCAGAAACAGTAGCAACTGACGCATCAGACGTTGTCCATGTATAACTCGTTGGTGTATATAAGTTAGCAGTAGCGGTTAATGTGCCTGTACCAGAGAACGGACGCTCTGCCGTCAAAGTCTTTGGATTAATAGAAAGTGATTTACCACAAGAGGTAACATAATCCTCAAAACCCGTAGTAGGTACTAAATACAAATAACCTGTTCCATAGCCGGAGTTGCCGCGATTGCTTGTGCTATAATTTCTAAAATCAGATCCATCACGATACAAAATACCACGAGTATCGTACACAAAAGCAAAACGCCCATTCTTTGCGGTTACTGTCCATGCATTACTCGTTTGTTGTGTGAAATCTGTACTACTCCCGCCTTGAACATTTTTCCCGTTCTTAATATTATAAACCGTTGCAGCCAAAGCGTTACCTCCAATGGTATATAGCATAGCATCTGTAATCACAGAACTGGATGCATTAACGGAAATCGTGCCATCGCCGTTATCATTTACAGCAGCCGAGATATCAACACTACTTACAGTCTTACCATTTCCAGACATGGCATAATAGTGACCGTCGTATGTATCTATCATTAGATAATCACCTGTCGCAAATGTCGATATGGAAGTTCCGGCACCTGCGCCGCCGCTGGTAGCATAAACCGCATAGAATGACACATCTTCTGTCAATAGTTGATCATCTTCTAATTTTGTGATATCAGTAAATAAATCATCCGGTGCCTCTTGTCCCAATGCAGAACCAAGATTCGTCTGAGACCATCCAATAAATTTATCTGAACAAGGAAGAGCGTCGTCTGCTGGATTAGTCGGTTGTTCCAACGTATTCAATTTTGTATTCACCTGCTGATTATCATCTTTTATACTTACGCCATTAACATACCAATGGATAGCATAAGTCGGAATCGGGTTAACTGTAATCGTTTGTGTGGTCTCTTTTCCACCATACGAAATAGTAATCTGCGTATCCGTCGTTGTCAATGCTCCCATTGGAGAATACGTGTAATCCGAAACAGTTGCCGATGTGCCATCCGTATAGTAAACCGCCACCACCATACCCGTAGGAGAGAATACCTCTCCCTCCGTATAAGTCGTTGTCGTAGGAGGTGTCGTTACCGCAATATGGTCTATCTCCTTACAAACAGGACTGGTCGTATATGATGAATAAGAAGACTGTGGAATATAAATATAGAACGGATAAGAATTCTTGAATGAACTACTCCAAGTGTATAGTTTAAACGCTCCACTATAATATTCCAATTCTTTTCCTTCGACTCTAAGGTTAAAACAATTACTATAGCCACCCCTATCTGTTACAATCGTCCATGTTTGATAGGTCTCATCCAAACCAATCGTGGTGCCATTAGCTGTACTTGAAACACTAAGATACTCACTTGAACTATTCTTAAATTTGTAATTATCTCCATCTTTCTCTAATGTCCATTTTATAGCTGCGTCTGGAGATGTTATGGTCGTACTTGCAGTTTTGCTAGTTACACCTGCCGAAGTGTTTATTGCTTTATCATCATAATATTGTATCAATACACAACTCACACCATTGGTCAATTGAGACACAGCGGTTATGCGTTCATACACATTCGAAGCAGCATTTCCATGACCATATACCGCATAATAACTAACATCAGACGTTCCTATCGTCTGCGGGAAAGATACATACGAAGGAGCAGACGTTCCCGTATATTCTGCCGCAGCCCAACCTAAGAAAGTATATCCTGTACATGCCTCTGGATTAGTCCCTGGCTTAGTAATCGACTCTCCTTCATAAAGACTTTGCGAAGTTCCATATACCTCACCCATGTTATAGAACGTAGCCGTATGTTGAGTCTCCTCCGTCCAATGAGCATACAGAGTGATATTTGCCGTAGGTGTGTATGAACCACCAACCTCACCAACTTTTATTCCGTCAGTTGCTGCCGTGAACCAACCCTCGCAAGTGTGATGTGCCCACGCTGTAGGAGTAGGTAAGGTAACAGATGTCGCTCCGCAACTGGTAGAAACTTGCGTATTGGATTGACCATTACCATTATAATCAAACGTCACCGTTTTGGCACCGCTGAATGGTTGCACAGTAATCGTTTCTGAATACTTGGTGCAGGAACCAACAGAAGCAATCTTAAACGTATATTCCGTACATTCAGTCAAGCCTGTAATGTTAGTAGAAGTTGCGCTGGTACTTACGTTATCTACTTTCACAGAATTGTCCGAAGCATCCACAATCTGCAACTTGCTTATACCAGAAGTGCTGGTCGGCGCGGTCCAAGAAAGTGTAACCGAATTGCCCGTCACACTATTCACTTGCAGATTGGTCACAGGTTTAAGATTACAATCCTCACACGCCAACGAATAATTAGAATAGGTTGCAGAACTACCACTGCCTGCGGTTTTAACCTTTAATACTATATCATCAAGACGAGTATTACCTGTACAATTAAACACTAAAGTAATTGTTGACTCGTCTTTGGTTGTAATGGTATATGATTTTGTAGAACCAGAAACAGATGTTCCTGTAGTAGAACATGTTACAGAAGATTTGGTATTGTTTGACTTATAGGTCAATGTCACATCTTCTGCACCACCCGTAGGAATACCAGAAATCGTCCAAGTTTTACCAGATTTTAATAATAATTCAGGTGCCGTGCCCCCCGCTAATGCCTCATTATAACCTTTTGTACCATTATCATTTTGACTATACGAAATTGTAGCACTATTATAAATAGTTGTACCTGTTCCTGTTCCCGCAGTTGAAGGTGTATTAGTCCCAAAATGCGCAAAATTCTCTGCCCACAAAATTGTCCCTTTCTCTGCCCCCGCTTTCCTAATCGGAGCGCTGGAGGACTCTGTCGCATATACCGCATAATACGTGGTGTTTCCTGTAACTGCATCCCCGTTCTTTGCATACACAATACCTTCGCCGTTAGACGGAACAGAGGTTGCCGTTGTCCAACCCATAAACTTTTTTCCTCCAGTACCAGAGCAGTCTCCAGGACTTGCATGCACACTCAATGTCGAACCCGATGTCGTTTGAGCAATTTGCGTCCCATCTGCCATCCACGTAAGGGTGTAAGAAACTGTCTCACCACCCATAAACTTGAATGTGATATTGCCGTTCTTCTCTGCAATATTTGTGATAGGATAAGTGGTGAATGGCGCGGAAGTATTGATACTTGTTTTAGAAGTCGTTCCAGGATAAGTGTCACCATCATCCGCATACCAATAGTCATATTGACTATTATATGAATGCGCGCCATCTGCACATAATACACCATAACGAATAGTTCCATTGGTATCATTCGGCCCATTGTTGTTCCATGCAGTTTGATTAAACATCACTTTCCAGACCAATAATCCGTGTCCCGGAAGAGCCTTATCCCAACCAGACAACTGACGATTCTCTAAGTAATACTGCGTATTCGTATTATTATATGCAGCCAAACTACCGTTGGCATTGATTTGATAACCATCACTATAACCCGTTGTAATCGTTACATTTTGTGGTGTGTGCAAGTTTGTGGGAGTTGCCCAACCCATATAGTACTTATCATAAATAGAGTAGTTAGGAGGACAATAGCCATCACCATTATACGACCCACCATCCATCAGCGTCCATTCCATCGGAGTAATACCATTTTGATAATTAGCTCCGTAGTCGATGTCATAATAGTCTGGCAATCCCAACACATGCGAGAACTCGTGACAGAAAGTGGCAATACCTGCACGCTTATTTTCTGTATTCAACTCCGATGAACAAGCATATAAATTGATCCTTTTACCATCACACATTTGAGAAATTCCACCACTACTATATAGTTCCCATGCATGCGGCCACACAGCATCAGTAACGTCACTATCAGCTTCGCCATTACCGGCATAGAAAACATATACGAAATCCACCTCGCCATCATTATTCAAGTCGTATTTTGAGAAATCTATTGATGCATCTGCCTTTTGGCAAGCATCACGAATCATTAACTCGGGCTGTTTATCATCACCGGATTCATCTGGCTTTCCTTTCTCATTCACGTTTTGTCCATAATAGGATCGTGGATTATCAAGTGTAACAGGACCATAAACATCAAATGTAGGATTATACTTCCCATTAGATTGTTCATAAAAATACTTATGCGCAGAACCTGGATAAGTTGAATTATACGCATAACTATCATCTGTCAGCATATTCACGTATGCCGTCTTGTTATTAGCAGATTTAAAGGACACATCCGAGAAATTGACCAAAATAATAACTCCTTTAGTCATAGTTGTCACACCTTTTCCCACGTCCTTACGAATGACTGCCGCACGCTTTTGACGAGACTCATTTACTTGAGCGCGACGCCTTTGACTCTCGACACTCGACTTTTGACTTTCGACTTTTGACTTTTGACTTTCTACTTCCCAATACCCCTCCTCATTCTTTACCATCTGCTCACCTGCACGATTCACCCAATAGTGGTAAAACTCATCACCCACCAAACGCAACTCAATTCGCGTCCCGTCTGGCTGCTCTTTTGTTTGCCATCCCGGATAAGCAGGAACAGCATGCAGCATTACAAACAAAGAACTAAACAAAAACGCAATAACAGTAGTAAATAATCTGTTTCTCATATTATTAGATTTTATATTTTTCCTATTTATTTTTATTTTATCACAACAACTCGCTTACCGAACAATCGCACCCATAACGGAATAGCACACGCCTTCGCGCTCAATCACAAGGTGACCATCTTCAATATATTTACGCACAGACTGAGGAGCATACACACCCTCTAACATCGTCGGCACTAACTCGTCTTTGAGTTCCAATGCATAATCACCATCCCAACCACTCAATTCTAATGTCTGATTCACAATATATTCATGACCATCATCTGCCACAAAATCAGCTGCAATAGCGTACTCATTATAGCCGCTTTCGCCTGTCTTAACACCCACACATGTCACAATCAATGTTCCCGAAACAGAACGAATCTTATAATTATTATCAGAATCATCCGGCCAATAAATCGCATACCCATCTTCCTTCAAATCGTAGGTTCCAGCAATCTTATTGCTCTCTCCATTCTCAAAATAGAATTGAACCCACGGCTCACGAGTAGCATACTTATAGACCACCAATACCCACGCCCCTTCTTCTAATTCTGCCCAACCATAATCCACATCCAATTGTATCGGACTATCATCTATTGCACCACCCTTAAACTTAAACGTAATATTACCATTTTTCTCAGCAATATCGCTAAGCCCACAACCCGTAATCGGTGTGTAAGAGGTCTTATTCCTTGTGCCTGGGAACGGATAACTACCATTTCCACCTTCCACATGCTGACCTCCGGCAGATACCAATTCATAATGAATCGTGCCTTCCGTATTAGCAGACAGTTCATATTGTCCATTCTTTCCTGCATTTGGCTCATTAGCGTCCCATATATCTGGGTCATACGTAATACGCCATACTAACATTCCGTGCCCCGGAATTGCCGTATCCCAGCCCGACTGTTGACGATTCTCTATATAGTAAACACTCGCCTCCTTCGTTGGCGCAGCCAATTGACCAGTACTCGTAATCTGTCGATATGTACGTCCATCTGCTGGCAAGGTCACATTCTCCGGAGCGCTCAAAATACTTGGCGTCGCCCAACCAAGATAGTACTTGTCGTATGCCGTGTAATTAGGTGGGCAATACCCGCCACCATTATAAGACCCACCATCCATCAAATGGTATTCACCGGGAGTCAAATTGTCGTAATAATTATCTCCGTAGCAAACATCATATACATCTGGCAATCCCAATACATGTGAAAACTCATGACAGAACGTAGCTATGCCACCACGATCTCCGTATGCATCTAATTCAGACGCACACGCGTACATATTGATATATTTACCATCACATCGACAATTCGTTCCGCCTTCTCTTACCCAATACTGATGCGGCCAAATACAATCTTTATCACCCGTGTCTGCTTGACCATAGCCTGCATAAATAACAAACACAAAATCCACATCTCCATCCTTATTCAAATCGTATTGCGAAAAATCAACATCATTATCCGCTAACTTACAAGCCTCTGCCACCAACTCTACCACATTCTCCGTTCCGTCAGAACCTGCATAATAACTACTACTCTTGGACAATGTATAAGGCCCAACTACCGTAAATGTAGGATTATATTTCCCATTAGATTGTTCGTAAAAATACTTATGTGCCGAACCAGGATATGTCGGATTATACGCATAATTATCATTCATCATCATATCGCTAAACGCAGCCTTATTATTCGCCGACTTAAAAGTTTTTCCTTTGAAGTTCACCAAAATAATCAGTCCCTTCGTCATCGACTCTGAACCAGCAGCTGCCTTGCGCATCTGACTTGCATTATGCTGACGACCACGATTAACCATCGCACGCTTTTGACTTTCGACTTTCGACTTTTGACTTTCTACTTCCCAATATCCTGCCTCGTCTTTTGTCACCCGCTCTCCTGCACGATTAACCCAATAGTGCTCAAACTCATCACCCACCATACGCAACTCAATTCGCGTCCCGTCTGGTTGCTCCATAACCCGCCATCCTGGATAAGCAGGAACAGCATTCAACATTACAAACAAACTACTGAGACTTAAAACCACAATCGTAGCAAAGAATTTGTTTTTCATAATATTATTAAATTTAATTACGCGTGCAAAAGTACAAAAAAAATCTGATATACACAAATAAAATCCCTTAAAAATCTTTTTTGTGAACAAAATACCCAAAAATCCCCCTTTAAATACACAAAAAAATTAACACTTTTCACTCTTCCTACTTTCGACTTTTAGAACTTTTGGAACTTTTTCAACTCTTGGAACTTTTGGAACTTTTTCAACCTTTTAGGCCATCTTCCCCGACGGTCACCCGACAGTCACCCGACAGTCACCCGACAGTCACCCGACGGTCGCCCGAAGGTCATTAGACGGTCACTCGACGGTCACAGCACCTTTTATACACCTTTTACAATCCCCTACCAATACCTTTTTTTAACATTTTCTCCAAAAATTTGCACATTCAAAAAAAAAGCACTACCTTTGCACTCGATTTTGAGACCCACTGTATGAAAGTAACCAAGAAAATAGTCCTCCAAGAGCAGGACATGCCCACACAATGGTACAACATCGTGGCTGATATGGTCACAAAACCTGCTCCTATGATGAATCCGGAAACACACCAACCTCTCCGTCAAGACGAGATGTCCACTCTCTTTGCCGAAGAATTGGTCAAACAAGAGTTTTCCACAGAACGCTTCATCGACATCCCCGACGAAGTGCGTGACCTCTACCGCATTTGGCGTCCTACTCCACTCGTGCGAGCAAGCGGACTGGAAAAAGCACTCGACACCCCAGCCAAGATATACTTCAAAAACGAAAGTATCAGCCCCGTCGGGTCACATAAACTCAATTCTGCTATCCCGCAAGCATACTATAATAAAAAACAAGGTATCAAGCACATGACAACCGAGACTGGCGCTGGTCAATGGGGCTCGTCTTTAGCCATCGCTTGCAAACACTTCGGTTTAGACTTGACCGTCTTCATGGTCAACTCCAGTTACGAACAAAAACCGTATCGCAAATCCGTCATGCACACGTATGGTGCCAATGTCATTCCATCACCATCCCTGCAAACCGAAGTCGGTAAACAACTGCGTAATCGCTATCCCAACACTCCTGGTAGCCTCGGTATGGCTATTTCCGAAGCCGTTGAGTTAGCCCGCAAACAACCCGACACACGCTATGGATTAGGCTCAACCATGAGCCATGTCTGCTTGCACCAAACCATCATCGGCGAAGAAGCTCGCAAACAAATGGAAATTGTGGGTGACTACCCAGACGTCGTCATCGCTTGCTTTGGCGGCGGCAGTAACTTTGCCGGCATTTCATTCCCCTTCATGCGCGACAACCTCACCAAAGGTTACAAAACACGTTTCATCGCTGCCGAACCCGAAGCTTGTCCCAAACTGACCAAGGGTCGTTTTGACTACGATTTTGGCGATTCCATCGGACTAACACCCCTTATTCCCATGTACACACTCGGACACGAGTTTGAACCGGCTGCCATCCATGCCGGTGGATTACGTTACCACGGCGCTGGCGCCATTGTCAGCCAATTGCGCAAAGACGGACTTATCGAAGCCGTAGATATCAATCAGTTAGATAGTTTCAAAGCTGGTGTACTCTTCAGCCAAGTCGAAGGTATCATCCCCGCTCCCGAATCTACACACGCTATTTATGCTGCCATACAAGAAGCCCTCAAAGCCAAAGAAGAAGGTGTGGAACGCGTCATCCTCTTCAACCTCAGCGGACATGGACTCATTGACATGGCTTCCTACGACCGCTACTTCGCAGGAGAACTAAATGCTTAATATTCGGTGAAATCGACAAAATAGAGAATCACTCAACAGCTCGCAGAGCTATTCCCTCTAAAATATGCTTGACTACTTGTTGCAGTCTGCCTTGTTCGGTATAATCGGCTGGACAAGCATAATTAACACGTCCCTCTTCTATCAACGTCTTGGCTAATTGCAACTTCTCTTCATTACTATACACAGCAATTGACTGACCGCGACTTTCACGAACTACGTGCATACTCGGTATATCTGTTTGACCGTCTCCTAAATAAATAATGCGCTCAAACGGAATAGCACGTTCCTCATTCGGTACATATTGATTAACACGCACACTATCACCAGCCTCACGAATACCTTTGCTAATCTTCGACAAAAACTGCACTTTAGAAGAGTAATCAACAGATATAGCCGGCCAATATGCCTCACCTTGCTCATTATAAAGGTACGTGCACGCATATATTTGCTCGAATTCATCGGCAATTGGCGTCCCCTCTATGATTTCTTTAATACCCGATGAAACCACAAAATGTTGCACATCCAATCCTATCGAACGACCATAGTCGTTAATCTGCTTAAACCACGTCCTTACTCCAGGAAAAAATGCCACACTCTCACCATAATGTCTAAACAATTCACGTGTCGGACGTACACCATGACGCAACGCCTCATGCAACAACTCTCCTTGTGACATCAAGATGCCACCCGCATCATTCGCCACTGCCAAATCAGCACAATGTTTCCAAAACACTTTGGCATCTGGATATCCTATAGCTTCCAAATAACCATACTCCTGCATATCACCAGGAGCTAATGTGCCATCAAAATCATATACTAATGCAACTTTAATCATTCTATTATTTCAAATTCTACTCGTCGGTTATTCTGACGACCTTCTGGTGTCTCGTTCGTATCAATTGGTTCGGTCAAGCCCTTACCTTCTGTCTCCATCCGCCATGCCTCAATACCCCGTTTAATCATCGACTTACGTACGGAATTAGCACGACCCTCTGACAAACGTTGGTTATAAGCCGCCGTATTCGTATTATCCGTATGTCCAACTATCCGTACACGAATATTTGGATAGTCTCGCAACATCTGATACAAAGCATCCAAACCTGCCTGAGAAGATGGTAACACCTCCGTCTTGTCCGTCGCAAAATAAAGACTCTGCAGCACAACTTTCTCTCCCGTCTTCACCACTTGACCATTATAAACGGCCGTATCTACCGGCACAACAGCCACCTCTATCTCTTCTACTTCCTCCTCTTCTTCAACTTCTTCCTCTTCTTCCTCTTCCTCAACTGGCACTATAGCTGGTGCTATTGGCGTCTCTTCTTGTACTTGTTTAGGCTTGCGCTTGAGGTCATAGTAAATACCAAACTTAACCCCTACCATCCATGGTAACATCGTCGTGGATGCCATCTCCTTCGCATTAGCAACCGATGTCAACGATGCCACCGCATCCGCATTCGTCTCCACAAAAGACTTAGTCGGCACATTACGATAATCACGCACACCTATTTGTGCCAATATACCTATCTCATAATGCGCACGCTTCGGGCGTATATAGCGGTCTAAATTCCAACCTGCCTCAAATGCCAACTGTGGATTAAATCGAAGCAACAACTGATTAGCAGATTGCACTTGGTCACTATACAACAAATGCCAATCCATATCGGTGAAACCGTCAATTAGTCGCAAATCCGTTATCTCACGCGTCACATCCGACACCGACGAATAACGAGTCCAAACCGGCATCGCTAATCGCACACCTAACAAGCAGTATCCTTTCTCGTTCTCCACACCTAACATCACCGGTAAAACCGCAGAAACAACATGCTGTTGCTCTACTAAATGCTGGAACTGATACTTGTACAACATCGTAGGTGATGGCGCCTCAACTGGATCAACAACCGTTAAATCGCCCGTAAGATGATTTCCCGTATATTGTCCCTCTAAACTAATATCCATTCGGAATAGTTTATAACGCAATTTATATCCAAGCCCTATACCTCCACCAACAAAACCTTGCGTACGAATACCATCTTGACGGAAAGTGTGACGACTATACCCCACATTACCATAGAATCCTAAGTAATGTCTTGCCGAATCCACCGGAAAACCAGACAACGAATCGTACTCAAACGTATGGGCGGCTTTGCGTCGTGCTTTAGCTGCTTCTTGCTCTTGCTCATACGCTTTACGCTCCGCTACATACTGACTGTACGAAATACCATATCGCGCAGCTTTTGCCTTCTGCTTTTCCTTCTCTTTCTTAGCTTTTGCCTTAGCCTTTTCCTTCTGCTTTTTTGCCTTAGCCTTGGCCTTTGCTGCTTTTGCTTTTTCCTTCGCCCTCTGCTTAGCCGTCATCGTCGTCTGCGCAGCAAAACATGCCGACTCTGGAACAACCCATGTCAGCAGAAAAAGTGCCACTAATATGTAAATCAGCTTTTTAATAACTTACCTTTCTTTTAGTAATTATACAATCTATCAAAATAACTTATCAGTCTTTTAGCAACTTATACGTTTTAACAGTCCCATCTAATCCTCGCCACAAAATCACATAGACACCACGATTGATAGGACAAATACCCTTACCAATCAAACGACCATCTATATAGTATGTCCAATACTCTCCTGGCACATCCTCTCCCCATTCTCCAATCTCGGTGGAATCGGACATTTCAACGGGTTGAACAATACAAGTTCGTATTGTCTTTCCATCATCTACACGAGTCAACTCTGCCCAATAATCATCCCCGTATGTCAAGTGTGGACGCTGCAACAGATACGACTGATGCGCCTCTTGTCCCTCTACTGCATATCCCTCATGATACCATTGAATAGCAGAGAACTCATAACCTCCATTGTATTGACTATTCACAATGGCCAACACGTCTGACCAACGTTGCTCAATAATCCATGACGGATAATAAACTTGTATCGTATCTACCAACTCTAAATAATTATGACACACACCCTTTAATAATAAAGTGTAACGATAATTATCGGGACGAACATATTGCAAACTGTCCGATTTCATCGGTATTGGCAAGTCTAACGACAACGGCATCGCCGCCTCAAAGAATCCTGCTGTATCTCGCCAACCTTGCAGCAAAGCTAACGAATCAAAATGCAAACTATACTGAGTAACATCCTCTTCAAAATCCGAGAACGTGATATAAATCTTCTCATCATCCGCACACACCGCCTCCGTCGTCACCGTCCCCTCCAACACCGGACAACAATCCTTCACATGCACAGGCTGAACTGCAAGTACAGAATCACACCCCGACCCTAAATAATACAACGTGTCATAGATAGTAGTGTCTTTCTCCGTATGGAATAGATAAGTCTTGCTTAAGAAAGTATAGATACTATCAATACAAACAGTATCTGGACTACTATTCAATTCCGTAATAGGCTGAACAAGTAGTGACAAAAGGCATATTGAATCTATGCAACCAGATAATGTATAAACAGTATCAACATCCTCTATCAGCGATGTAGAAGGCTTCACATCATGCAAGGTGTATCCTCGATTACGCCATCTGAAATATGGCAAATCCTTCTCACAGGTAGTATCTTTTGTTTGGTAATAGTCAACTATCTCTCGATGGTAATATAATGTATAAATTGTATCAAAACAGCCATCTTCTTCGGAATAAGTTGTGTCACGATAGATACCGTCAACCCACAATGTGTCTCCACGCCAGACGAACGTATCTTGTTCACATGAAGTGATTGTATCTACTTTTCGCTCTCCTTTCCACTCTAAATATAAATAACTAATACTGTCACAACCAAAGATATTATGCACCGTATCACGATAAATACCTCCTTCTGTTATTTCGTGCCCTTTCCATATATAAACAGGTTCATTACAAACAGTGTCATATTCCACCGCCAACGAGAACGGGTCACGCCAACTTCCAGGAGCACTTATACGGTGTGGCATACGTTCTGGAGAATCGTAAATTTTGCCATTATCATAAATATGCAAATGTAATATTCGAATAGAATCACAACCTGTTACAGCTTGTAGAGAATCCACATATACACCCGGTTCTGAACAAGGACGACCATTGAATACATAGAAATCACCACGACAAATAGTAGCATGTATCGTATCAAACGTATATACAGGATTAACCGTCAAATGCCCCACATACACAATCGTATCATGACATCCACGAACAATATCTGGCACCGTGTCTCGGAAATCACATTCCTCATAGTGTTTAATAAGACCATATTGTAAATAATCTCCCTCACAAATAGTTGCATCACCATACTCTGTGCGAATGGATGAAATGACATTAACTACCGCTTTCTGCTCCACCATTGATTCACAAGCCCAATTATCAATACCTACCTTTAAAGTAATGGTATATTCGCCTCCCGCAACCAAATATAACGAATCCGGCTGATAATCATAAATCAATGTATCTATACCACCTGGTCCCTGAATACGCCATTCGGCATCATCACAAGGCATTTCTGGAGAAACCCTTTCTGTGCCCTCTGCATTGAGCGCCACATAACTCGTATTGACTAACAAAACCGTATCTTGGCATGTTCCAGGATGATGGAAATGAATAGTATCAAAACTAGCGATTGGGAAACGAGACTCCGCCTTGCGTTCTATCATAAAATAGCAATTCGGATTTTCTTTATTCATTACCTTACATTGATAAACAGTGCCGTCATTAGCCACATCAATAGAGTCTTTATAAGACACAACAGCACCCGTTGTTTTATTGGTCCATTCATATAAGAAACCCATTGGCGCTTTGAAGGTAGATACACCCGAAGTATTACCACACTCCACCAAAGTTACTTTCCCTTTAGTTCTATCTATACCAAAATACGCATAACCATAGTGACCATATTCGCCACAATCGTATGTAGATAAGCGCACGCGCACATTCGTTCCTATATAATCTGTCAAGTCAACACTCATCATCGTCCAGTCTTTCCATGTGACAGATGGATTTTCTTGTACAGAATTGGCTCCAGGATAAACACCTTTGTAATATATATCTGTCGTCCAATTGGACGCATCACCTGATCCTGCCGTGAAATCGAAAGAATAACACTCTTCAGACAACGGGAAACCCCATTCATTGTATATCTGCATCGTAAATCGAGGGCGATCGTCCTCATGATCCGGCAACTGTAACACGGCAACATAATACAATACCAACAACGGTTCCTCTTCTGTAATAGGAATCGTATAAGTTATACACTCCGAACCTCTATAGGGTACATGATCATCTATTTTTTTACTCCAAGCCGTATTTCCTAAACGAACCGCAGGACGACCGTCTGGTAAAGTCGTGCGCAGATTATAGCCAGTATATATATCATATTTTGTAGTATCACGACATACCGTATGACGACTGCGCCAATCATCTGGACCGAAATCTACCTTTCCTGTTACTACTGTAGGACTATCCACAGAAAGACTATATTGACACAAGGCAGCATCCAAATCGGTATAGTCAAACGTTGTAGATGGGGTACTTTCTTCTATCTGTTTACGAATTGGCACACAACGCAAAACGAAACGACTGTCTGAAGCGGATTGTCCCGATGTAATAAATGTATAATCTTGCTCTAACAGATTCGCTTCTTTTCCTGTCTGTTGGTCTAATAAGTATAATGCTTCTAATAATGACTTGTCATAACGACTGTCATCAAAACGAATAGTGTACGTACCTGCTGAATCTACAGAATATCCCAGTGCAACAAACTGTGCAGACTGAGTATCAATTGCCGCATAGCACAAATGATTGTTTGCAACTATAGAATAGATATTCAGTCCCTTATTTTTCCACTTATTCAAATCTGCATTATATTCGTATGCATTCGAATAATCTGCACCGATTACAATTCCTGCATAATCTATCTCTTGATTATTTGTCAAGACTATCCCCGTGCAAATCTCTGATTGTTGGTTACGACGACGTGGAGACTGTTGTACACGATTTGCCAATGTGAATCGCAAAGCATCACCGGCACCTATTTGTACAAAGAAGTTTCTAAATGCCGATAAATCAGAGCGCTCAACCGGCATCGGCAAATAGTAAGAACCGTCATTGTTTGGCACAATCACATACCGTAATTCTCCTCGCCATTCATAACCCGTTTCTTCTAATGCTAAAATGCCAATACCATTATTCGCAACCAATCCTTCTACAGCACCATAATTAGCCAGATAGGGATTTCCCACCAAATTCCAACCTCGCTCATTGGGCAATACCGTCGCATCTCCATCTCCCCACGGAGACACGCTCACCGTCTTATAAGATTCGCCCGTTCCCGTAATTTCACCTGCTGATAAATCTACCTCCATTGGCATACGTAGATAAACATATTTACGACCATCGATTGGTTGACCAAAGACAGTATAACCGATTCCTGATTGCAAAGTAATAGGTGTAGGCGCATCGGAATTGTACACCGTAACCCATCCTGATTCATGTTTCGCACGCTTTTCCCCGTCATACTTTTGTAATCCAAACTGCGCTGAAGAACCATCCCTATAAACAATATCCGAAGTAGACACTGGATATGGTACAGCTAAGGAATAGTATTGTTTGTTTGTCACCAGATATTCATACCAAATCTTGTTGTCCGGTGTTATAACCGAGCCATTGGCTACCAATTGTGGATAAACAAAAGCGTATTGTCCCCCCACATACTCACCTCCGCGAAGAATCAATTGATCCGTTATTGTCAAAGTCACTCCTTGCGGAACAACAACTTTTCCCCCGCCGTATATAGTCATTGACTTCACTGTCATATCCGACGAAACAGTCAAGACTCCCCCATTCAGCACTTCTACATGGGAACAAGAGATAGCCTCCGATGTTTGCGTACCACGCACAAAACTCGGCACCATCGTTTTAGCATAAGTCGTACTAAACCCATCTTGGTCATAGAATGTAACGAATAAATTGCGATTGGAACAAGCTGACAAAGAGTCTATTAATGGTAACTCGTACACATGATTATCAATACGTAAATCACTCAATTTATACCGCAATTCTGTGGCAAAGGACGCACGTGTCCAATCCTGCTCTGTCGCAGGATCAAGACTAATCCTGCCACCTATACTATCTGCTGCACCATAGTAAATAAACTGCACCGAACTATCTGTCCATGTCACAATATCAATATCTGTTTGTGGAATAAATCGACCATATAGCGTAATATCATTCTCTGCCAAGAAATAACCCTGTGTGCTATGAGTTGTCACATATTCATCACCCATACATTCCTCATTATCATACCAACCAGTAAACGCATAGTCATTTTTGCACGTCACCTTGGGCCATGATAGTGCAGTTTGATAATACGTCTTTGAAGTAGACCATCCTATATAGCCGTGATCTAAAGTCTTAAACGTAACCTCTATATCTGCCGAAGTATTCGGTGTAATAAAGAATGTCCATAGAGCGGCTTTGCTATTCACTTTTGCTACCGTTTTTGTAGCAATCTGATCTATTGGGAGAGTGCTCTCCTTATACCATTTTGAAGCCCCTTGCCAGGACAGATAATAATACTCCCCATCCGACAACTTATTCGTCGTACGTATCCAGAAACGAGCACGTTCTGGCGTACTGGACTCTGGTACATACTGCAATGTTATCCCATTAAATGATGACTTAGAAGTTCCCGAGAAAGTGGCTGTAGTAGCACTAGTGTTCGGAGCCAAATACTTCTCTGAGGCCGTATTCTGAAAACGATAATCTGTCCATGTGTATAAACAGTAAAGTTGTCCCAAATCGTAGAAGTTAGGTATCTCATTCACATTTCCGGATACAGATCCTGCCGTACTTGTCGTGCTATTCTCATATAGATAATAGGTCTTTGTCGAATCTACACCATCATCTAAGCCTACATAGACATAAGCGGCTTTTTGTACCAATGCCTCTGAAGGTAACGGCAACAACACCTTATCATCTGCTGTAACAAATGATACAAATGACCAAAATAGGAATATGAATAAGATGATTGGTAGCGGTTTTTTCATGTATTCGATTTTTCAAGGCGCAAAAATACTATTTTTTTTTCACATACGCAAATTTTTTATTTATTTTATCCCCATTTTCTCACAATTTCGTCCATAATAGCAAAAACTTCGTCCTTTGTTTCTGCACGGAGGAGAGTTATTCGTGTTTGTTTGAAATCAAAGAGTCCCTTAAAAACAGGTGAATTAGCAAAATGACGACGCGAGTGCACAATCCCTTTGCGCTCATCCCCAATCCACTCAATAGAGCGCTCAACGTGTTCTTTTAATATATCCACGCACCACTGCATCGACCGTGGCTGAGACAAAACACCATCTTGCAAATAGTTTCTAATATCTTCAAATATCCATGGACAACCAAAAGTGGCACGACCTATCATGATTGCATCCACTCCATATTTATTAAAACACTCGCGCGCGCGCTCAGGCGAAGTCACATCACCATTACCAATAATAGGAATATGCATACGTGGATTATTCTTCACCTCCCCTATTAATGTCCAATCTGCTTCCCCAGTGTACATCTGCGCACGTGTACGACCATGAATAGCCAATTCTCGAATACCACAATCCTGTAATGCTTCTGCCAAATCAACGATAATCTTTTCTTGATCATTCCAACCTAATCGAGTTTTAGCCGTTACTGGCAGATGGACAGCATTGACCACCGCTTTTGTAATAGCTAACATCTTCGGCACATCACGCAGCAAACCTGCTCCAGCACCTTTACCCGCAACTTTCTTCACGGGGCAACCGAAATTGATATCTATAAAATCTGGTTGCGCCTGCTCTACAATCTTAGCAGCCTCCGCCATAGACTCCGGTTCGCGACCATAGATTTGAATAGCCACTGGACGTTCTGCATCCGAAATAGTTAGTTTGCGTACCGATGCTGCCACATCACGCACCAATGCGTCTGCATTCACAAACTCCGTATAGACACGATCTGCCCCGAACCGTTTACACAACATTCGGAAAGCAGGATCCGTCACATCCTCCATTGGGGCTAAATATAATGGATAGAGCATGGGGCAAGAGTTAAGAGTTATTGATTACTATCTTGTATTGTAGGATACTTAACACGATGATGGTTCATAGCCAACAAACGCTCTTTGAAGACTTTGCGAATCGTCTCCATATCACGGAAACTGAGAGGAGTTTCGCTGAACTGACCTTCTCGTATCTGCATATCAATCATATCATCTACCATCGCGTTCACCGATTCTTCAGTATAGTCCTTGAGACTGCGAGACCGCGCCTCTACAGCATCTGCCATCATCAAAATAGCCGCTTCCCGCGTGGTTGGTTTTATTCCTGAATAGCGAAAATCTGCTTCGTTCACTTTGCCGCCATTATTGACTGCCGTATTATAAAAGTAACGAGTAAGCGATGTGCCGTGGTGAGTTTGAATAAAATTAACTATCACTTGTGGTAAGTGATGCGCATTAGCAATAATAACACCATCAGTCACATGCGCCATTACAACTTTAGCTGCTTCCTGTGGAGTCATATCCAATAGCGGATTAACCCCGTCCTGCTGATTCTCAGTAAAATAGGCAGCATTGTTCATTTTACCAATATCGTGATACAACGCACCAGTACGCACCAAAAGTGATTTAGCACCAATACGTTTTGCCGCTTCCATCGCCAATGTGCTTACTTGCATAGAATGTTGGAAACTGCCCGGAGCCTTCTCCGCAAACTCTAATAGCAAAGACGAATTGATATCCGTCAATTCTACCAACGTAATTGGACTGAGCAAATGGAAAAGACGCTCAAATAAATAAATCAGTCCATACGAACCTATAATCAAGACCGCATTGATAGCAAAATACAAATAATTCCATGGATTGATATTATGTAACGAACCTGTTGTACCTAACACAAATGCCGTATAAATCACCACATACGCCACAAAAATCCAACCAGCTGTATGAACTAATTGTGCACGTTGAGTCATCTCCTTAAGACTGGATACAGCAACCATACCCACCATGATTTGAATCAACACAAACTCAAACGAATCTGGTACAGCAATAGAGAGAATCAGTATCGTTGTGATATGTAAAACCAAAGCTGTTCGTGCATCATAGAACGAACGCACCAACACTGGAATCCATGCAAACGGAATGAGATAAATACTTAAGGATGTGTAACGTAACAACAAACACGTCAGCACAATGAGAATGATTGATAGCAGACAAAAGAAAATAATACTCTTTGTATCATCCCACAATTGTTTACGAAACACAAAGAGGTATAATCCAAACATGAGCAGACACAACATCACCACAGCAACCTCTCCTGTTATTGACCATGTAGACAGACGCTTCGTAGAATGATTCTTTTCGTATGCTAATTGAAGAGAATTCAATATATTTGCTACATGTTCATCAACAATATCTCCTTTATCAATAATTTTTTCGCCCGTTTGTACCACACCGCGTGTCAGCGAAATATTTCGTATTACATCTTGACGTAACTGATTGGTGGTAGCAGTATCTGGGATTAAATTGATTTCAACTTCTTCTCCGAGTGCAACGTATGCAGCTTTGGGAGTAAGTATCTGTCTAAGGCTATAGGTTTGAGAGACTTGACCAGTCACCACTGCCACATATTCAATCCCTTCTTCTTGCAATCGGTCACGTTCCTGAGCAGACATCACCAGCGGTGAGTGCGGACGATTCTCCACAAACATAAAGCATGGCTCAACCTCTCTCAAAACCTCCTCCTGCTCTCTATTCAACTGTTCTTGTGATTTATAAACAGGGAAGTCAAAGTCTGCCACCAATCGATCATATCTCCATGGCTTGCCCACTTCATATCGATATGCAAAACTATGCTGATAACGAGGGAACATATACGCTGTCAAAGTTACTAATACAACAGCCGCTACCCCTTTCAAGATATTCTTTGTCAGTTCTTTATTTTTCATAGGCGTTTTGATTGAAAAAATGTTTGTATCAATTGTGTACATTCATCGGCTAAAACTCCCGATTTGACCGTCGTTTTAGGATGTAGTACATTCGGTGCAAATTGTGTGTATCCTCGTTTCACATCTGGACAACCATAAACCAATTCTTTAATTTGCGCCCACCCAATAGCGCCCGCGCACATTACACACGGCTCAACCGTCACATACAGCGTGCAGTCTGTCAAATACTTTCCGCCCAAAGTTTGTGCTGCAGCAGTAATAGCTTGTATTTCAGCATGTGCAGTCACATCTTGCAAAGTCTCCGTCAAATTATGCCCGCGTCCCACAATCTGCCCATCGGCCACAATCACACAGCCAATAGGCACCTCACCTGCCTGCTTCGCCTTGCGTGCTTCTGCCAAAGCCAACAACATATATCGCTCATCTACTTCCATTCCAAAGTCTCAATTAAATGGATTATATCTTGCTCTAAATAGTCCAATACAGGACGTAACGAATCAGCATTCGGCCGGCAATCACAATAGACTGCTCCACGCAGAAAATGTGCGGTGGAATCGGTTAAAAAGAATTGATATGGAGATGCCGCATTGCCCTGAATAGAGAACAACACGCCATAAACCTGCGCATCTTCGTTCACAAAATCTCGAGACGGGATAGCTGACGCTTGCGAAATATGCTTGTGCACAAACTCCATCGCGTCATCTGTCAATTGTCGCAAATTACCGTCAACTGGATAATAAGTGCAATGTATATCAGCATTCAATGTTGGGTAATGAATCGTTGTCCAAACACCCTTTCCATCCCCAGCCACGTCTTGCAATTGAGCAGACTGAGACAACTCAAACGTATATGGATAATGTCCATCAAGTGGTGCATACGTATATTCTGGCACCGCAATACGGAAATAACCATACGGACGCGGAACAGATGCTCGTTGGCACGAACTCAACATACCCATCATCATAGACAATAGAACTTCTATTAAAAAAACACCACGTTTCATCGACACTAATTTGAGCGCAAAGGTACACTTTTTTTTCGAAATGAGCAAATCTTTCACCCCATATTCTGAATTTTTACCCATTATTTGGCATTTTTACCCCTTTTTAGCCCCTATTCGTACCTTAATTTTGTTGTTTTACAAAAAATATACTACCTTTGCATTTGTTATGAGACACTACTTAGATTATATTGAGCATTCTATTCAGCAGAATTGGGATGCAGAAGCACTAACCGATTATGAGGGTCAAGTGCATTACACGTATGGTCAAATGGCAGAGAAAGTCACAATGTTGACCATCTTGTTTGAACAGTTAGGCATTCATGAAGGTGATAAAATCGCCATTTGTGGACGCAACTGCTCCAATTGGGGTATTGCGTATTTAGCTGCCGCTGCGCATAAATGTATTGTAGTAAGTATTTTGCCCGATTTCACCAGCGAAAGCATCTACGAATTAGTACACCACTCAGACGCGAAAGCCTTGTTTGTTGGTCCGTGGGTTCGTGGTAGAATTGAGTTGGACAAGATGCCAGAGATTGAATCATTCATTGCGATAGAAGATCTATCGGTAATGCAGAGTAAAAAGGACGTCGATGGTGCTACCATCAACCGCATTTTCCAAGAACGCTATCCAAATGGCTTTCGTCCACAAGACGTACATTTCCCGAAAGACAATTTAGATGACTTAGCACTAATCAACTATACCTCCGGTTCCACTGGCAGTCCGAAGGGCGTGATGGTCACACATCGCAACTTATCATCCAACGTGATTGAGGGACAAGACCATATCCCTAATGACAGCACCAAGTCTATCGTATCCATGTTGCCGCTCGCACACATGTTTGGTTTGATGTTTGAGTTTCTCTATCAGTTAGCTGGAGGTACACACATCTATTTTGTAACCAAGAGTTTGACTCCTTCTTTATTAATGAAGGCCTTTCACGATGTTCATCCATATATGATTTTGACGGTGCCCTTGGTAGTAGAGAAAATATTCAGACGTAGTATCTTCCCTATTATTCAAAAGCCGTTTGTGAAAGTTTTATGGTTCCTACCTCCATTCAGTTGGCTCATTCGCCATAAAGTACACAAACAACTCAAGCACGCGTTTGGTGACCGATTAGAAATCTTGATTATTGGTGGTGCCGCACTCAATGAAGATGTGGAGCGTTGTATGCGTCAGATTCGCTTCCCTTATACGTGCGGATATGGCATGACAGAATGTTCACCGTTGTTGTGCTATGAATATCCTCATAAATATGCATTCCGTTCTTGCGGAAAGGTTGTTGACCGTATGGAACTGAAAGTAGATTCTTCCAACCCACGCAAAATAGAAGGAGAAATATTAGTAAAAGGAGACAATGTGATGCGTGGATATTACAAAAACCTCGAAGCCACCGAGAATATCTTCACGGAAGATGGCTGGTTGCGTACGGGTGATATTGGTATTGTAGATAGAAAAGGAAACGTGTTCTTACGTGGACGTTGTAAGAATATGATTCTGGGCGCAAGCGGACAAAACATCTACCCAGAAGAGATAGAGGATAAACTCAATTCATTAGATGGTGTAGTAGAGTCGGTGGTAGTAGAACGTGGCGGCAAATTAGTGGGATTAGTATTCCCTGAAGACTCAACCAATTGGGAGCAGGTAAAAGAACTAATGAAATCGAATCTGCAAAAACTCAATAGACTGTTGCCTTCGTTCTCACAGATTAGCGACATCGAATTAGTTGATAAAGAGTTTGAGAAGACGCCGAAACGTTCGATTAAGCGATTCTTATACAAGTGATCGCTCTTTTGCAAGTTTGTAGAGATACGCTAATGCTTCGTCATAATCGTTGCGAATAGCGCCGTCGAGGATAGCCTCTTTGATGGCGCTTTTTAATTCTCCCACCAAGGAGCATGGCTCTAAATGCAACAATCGCATAATCTCTTCCCCTTTGATAGGTGGTTGGAAATTACGGATACGATCACGCTCCTCTAATTCTATCATTTTTTGTCGCAGTATCTCATAGTTGCGATGATACCTTTGTACTTTTTCAGGATTACGCGAAGTAATATCTGCATCGCACAGCATCATCAAATCATCGATGTCATCACCAGCCTCAAAGAGCAATCGCCTTACTGCAGAATCGGTCACCGTCTCTTCAATAAGATTGATAGGACGCATGTGTAAATCGACCATTTTGATGACATAGTCCATTTTTTCATTTTGCGGCATCTTCATATTCTTAAAGATACGAGGTAACATCCTGGCACCAATATAATTATGATTCTTAAATGTCCATCCTACACCATCTTCCCATGCTTTAGATTTAGGTTTACCGATATCGTGCACAAGAGCAGCCCATCGAAGCCACAAATTGCCCGATTTCATCGATATATTGTCCAATACTTGCAATGTGTGTAAGAACACATCTTTGTGCCCACGTCCATCTTTAGTATCTATACCTTTAAGGGCTGATAATTCAGGAAAAATAAGCGGTAGTAATCCCGTTTTGTCCAACAATAGCCATCCAACAGAAGGGCGACGCGAGAGCATTATTTTATTGATTTCATCGACAATTCGCTCCTTTGTGATGATGTGTATGCGTTCATTATTTCGCGTGATAGCATCGAATGTTTCATTGTCAAGACTGAACCCTAATTGGGAAGAAAAGCGAATAGCACGCATCATACGAAGAGGATCATCTGAGAATGTGATATCGGGGTCCAATGGCGTGCGAATCGTACATTGTTTCAAATCATCTATGCCGCCAAATGGGTCCAACAATTCACCATATCTATTTTGATTAAGACAGATGGCAAGGGCATTGATTGTAAAGTCTCGTCTATTCTGATCTTCCACCAATGTACCGTCTTCTACAATAGGATTGCGACTATCGTGCTGATAACTTTCTCGCCTTGCACCCACAAATTCCAGTTCAAGTTCACCGCGTTTGACTTGTGCAGTACCATAAGTCTTGAACACAGACAAGTGAGCACCTCTGCCTAAACGTTTAGCAACGGCTTCTGCCAAAGCGATACCGGAACCCACAACAACGATGTCTATATCTTTACTCTCTCGATGAAGCAGGAGGTCACGCACCCACCCACCGATTACGTAGCATTCAAGTTGCAGTTTATCGGCTTCTTCGCCTACAAGGTGTAGAATCGAATCCTGTATTTTTGGATTATTAATCATCATATTCGGCTGCAAAGGTAGTGTTTTTTTTTCAATTGCGCAAATCTTAAAACAAAAATCAACAAAAAACGACCGAAAAGTTTGCACATTCCAAAAAAATGTAGTATCTTTGCAGCCGATTTAATTTGGAGTATTATGGCTGAACAAGAAGAAATCAACCTCAAAGCGACTGAGTATAACGACGACAACATCATCACACTCGACGGATTAGAGCATATACGCAGACGTCCTGGTATGTACATCGGTAAACTCGGAGACGGTAGTCACGTAGATGATGGTATATACGTCCTCATCAAAGAGACCATTGACAACTCTATCGATGAATATCGCATGGGCGAAGGCAAAGTGATTGAAGTAACCGTCTCCGAAGAAAGCGTACGCGTACGTGACTACGGGCGCGGTATTCCTTTGGGAAAAATGGTAGATGCTGTCTCTATTCTAAACACAGGCGGTAAATACGACTCCAAAGCATTTAAGAAATCTGTAGGACTGAATGGTGTCGGCACCAAAGCCGTCAATGCCCTTAGTTCGAAGTTCTATGTTCAGTCTTTTCGTGATGGAATGACACGATATGCATCCTTCGAAGCTGGCAAGATTGTGACCGACTCTGGCGAACAACCCTACACTGGCAACGAAAAACGCGGTACACTGATTGAGTTCACCCCCGATAACAGCAAAGGATTATTCGAGAACTATAAGTTTCGTGACGAGTACATTGAGACTATGTTACGCAACTACGCCTACCTCAACACTGGTCTCACTTTGGTCTATAATGGCAAAAAATTCTTGAGTAAAAACGGCTTATTCGATCTACTCACAGAGCGCATGACTGTTGATCCTCTCTACCCCATCATTCATATTGTTGGAGAAGACATTGAAGTAGCACTCACACACACCAATCAACCTGGTGACGAATACTACTCATTTGTCAACGGTCAATACACCGTGCAAGGCGGTACGCACCAAGCGGCTTATCGCGAAGCCATCGGACGCACCATCAAAGAGTTTTTCAATAAAAACCAGGAGTTAGCAGACATCCGAAACGGCGTCGTTGGCGCCATCGCTATTAATGTAGAAGAACCTGTCTTCGAGAGCCAAACGAAAGTCAAATTAGGTTCTACAACAATGTCTCCTAATGGAACTCTAACAGTCAATAAGTTCGTCAATGACTTTGTCAAACAACAGTTGGACAACGAACTGCACAAACACCAAGAGATAACGGAGGTAATGCTCCAAAAAATACAAGACTCAGAGAAAGAGCGCAAGGCCATAGCTGGTGTCACTAAAGCAGCCCGCGAACGCGCAAAGAAAAACCTGCTCAACAACCCCAAACTGCGCGATTGCCAAGTTCACTACAACGACAACAAGCCCGTCAAGTCCGCCAAAGATGCGGATGACGACTTGCGTCAAGACAGTTGCATTTTTATCACAGAGGGTCTTTCCGCATCTGGCTCCATCACAAAAAGCCGCGATGTACGCACACAAGCCGTCTTCTCGTTACGCGGAAAACCACTCAATAGCTATGGTCTAAGTAAGTCCGTGGTTTATGAGAACGAAGAGTTCAACTGCCTACAGTCAGCACTAAACATCGAAGATGGATTAGACGAATTGCGTTACAACAAAGTGATTATCGCTACCGATGCCGATGTGGATGGTATGCACATACGACTATTGATGCTCACCTTCTTCCTACAATTCTTCCCCGATCTCGTCAAGAAAGGGCACGTTTATATTCTACAAACACCTCTTTTCCGTGTCAAGAACAAACAAGAAATACGCTATTGCTACAGCGAAGAAGAGCGGCTCAAAGCCTTAGAAGAAGTGAAGAACCCTGAGATTACACGATTCAAAGGATTAGGAGAAATATCACCAGACGAGTTCAAAGGTTTTATCGGCAAAGAGATTCGTCTTGATCAAGTCACCCTGCGCAAAGAAGACTCTGTCAACGAACTCCTCGCATATTATATGGGCAAGAACACGATGGAGCGACAAAACTTCATCATTGACAACCTTGTCATCGAGGAAGATGCCGTAGAATAAGTAATCATGCTTGAAGTACTACTTTTCATAGGATTAGGTATCGCTATTCTGGTACTCTTTGAAGTTCGGGCACGAAAAGAAGCACGACTGAGAGAAGCAAATGGTGAAGAAGCGAACAGTGAAGCAATTGCGAACAACTCTTCGGACGATGGTTGCTGCGGACAGCATTTAGTATGCGAACGCGAAACGCTGCTACAGACTAATGCCGAGATTATCTACTACGACGACGAAGAGTTAGACCAACTCGCAGACATAAATCCTATCGATTTCACCGAAAAACAACATCAACTGATTAGAGATGTTTTTGAGACACTTCAGGAGAAAGACGTGCCAGGCTGGTGTCGCTCCATTCAATTACGACACATCGAACTTCCTCAAGACATTCGCGAAGAAGCACTACTGATTGTGCGTGAACGACGGAAGATATAGCACCCCAACACTGTCAAAACAACACTCAATACCCCTAACCACAAAGTATCACCCGACCCGATAGCATCCAATGTACTCGGGTCGATATTTTTTTGATACACAATGTAGTACCCCACTACCGCAATCGCGTTATTGACAAAATGCATCAAGATTGGCACCCACAGCGTCCCCGTCCACACTAACATATAGCCAAACAAAGCCCCTAACAGCATACGCGGCACAAATCCATAGAACTGCATGTGAATGGCAGAGAAGATAATCGCCACTAACCAAATAGCCACATGCTGACGTTTAGTCATCGACAATGTCTCGTCTTGCGAACAAAGGTTGAGTAATACTCCGCGGAAAGTAATTTCTTCTGCTACAGCTGGCAACAATGCCATAAGACCTATATTAATAATTAACGCGCGCGCGCCGCGTACGCGCAAGAAACGTTCCGTCAAAACCGCAGCCGCCTCTTCCTGCTGCTGCAACCATTGTTCAAACGGCGAAAGCCATTCTGGCAGTTGCAGTTGCATGTTCCAATACCCTAATAGGTTAATCCCTGGCATAGCAACTACCATCAATAACACTGGAAAACCAAACTTCATCCAACGCGAAGCTGCCGCATCTGCCGTTCGCGTATTTTTTGAACACGATAGATGTAACCACTCCAATGGTCGTTCACTCCATAGATACGCCACAATAAAAGCTGGCAACAGAAATACTGCTAATGTCTGACTAAACTGAAGCCACTTAAGCGCCGAAGTCGAAGTATGGTCTGGGAAATAAACAAAAACAACGCAAAGTATAATGGTTAACAAACCCATCAAACCAAGCCATTGCAGCAATTTAATGCCATTAGAAGTGTGCTGATATCGTCCTGCAGAAAACATTTTTCACAAAAAATTAACTAAAATCGCTGCAAAATTACGAAAAAATTTGTATATGTGCAAAAATTATTGTACTTTTGCACGCTTTTTTATAGATAATGACACATTATGATTGAGACTATTCTCGCCGTTACTGGCAAACCAGGTTTGTACAAACTTGTTTCTCGTGGCAACAACATGCTGATTGTTGAATCGTTAGTGGACGGCAAACGTATGCCGACTCATCCTCGTGATAAAGTGATTTCGTTGGCAGAGGTTAGTATGTTCACCGATGGCGATGACATCGCGTTGAACGAAGTGTTGACTTTGGTAGGCAAGAAAGAGAACCTCAAAGCTGCTTCTATCGACCCCAAGAAAGCAGAGAATGACGAACTGCGTGCATGGTTTGGTACTGTGTTACCTAATTTTGACCGCGACCGCGTGTATCCAACAGACATCCGCAAATTAGTCTCTTGGTACAACATTCTCGTTAATGCTGGCATCACAGACTTCAGCATTGAAGAACCTGAAAATGGTGAAGAACTCAAAGCGAAAGAAGAGGTTAAAACAGAAAAAGCCAAAGCTGCACCCAAACAGGTGAAGACGCAAAAAGCAGCTACCGCATCCGTTAAAACGGGCGTAGGTGCTAAAAAAGGATAAGTGGTTCTATGTGAACTATTGAATATCATAGAATCTGTGGCGCCCAGGGGCTGGCAAGAAGAGTGGGATAATTCGGGGCTGCAGGTGGGTAATCGCAATGCAGAGATAACGGCCGCATTGCTGACAACGGATATTACAGAAGCCGTTGTCAGTGAGGCTATTAGTCTGGGTTGCGACCTTATTGTTTCCCATCATCCATTACTGTTTCATGGACTCAAACAGGTTTGTAGTCAAAACCCACAAGCGCGCTGCGTGGAAATGGCAATCAAGCATAATATCGCCATCTACTCAGCACACACATCCATGGACAGCGCATTGCATGGTGTGAGCGGCCGAATGGCAGAGAAACTGGGAATAGACTCCTACCGTATTTTGGTGCCTTCGGACAATGATAACACGCACGGTTTGGGCGTCATTGGTAACCTGCCCCAGCCTATGACTATGCCGCAGCTGTTAAATCACATCAAAACAGTCTTTGGTGCAGATTGGTTGCGATATGTGGATAGTCCGCAGCAGAATGTGCAACGCATCGCACTTTGTGGGGGAGCAGGGGCTGAGTTTATCAGTGAAGCCATCGCACAGAAAGCCGATGTGTACATCACCGCAGATGTCAAATACCACGAGTTTCAAGCAGCAGTCGGACAGATTGGTGTCATTGATATGGACCATTGGGTAAGTGAACACTTCACGCGCAATATATTTGCAGAACTGCTCAAGGGACACGTCATCACCCACCTTTCGCAAGCGGACAACACACCCGTCAAAATAGTTTAACATTCGACTTTTGACTTTTGACTTTTGACTAACAATATAAACTATAAAATACATTACAATTATGGCAAAGAAAGAAGAAAAAGAATTAACCGTAGAAGAGAAACTGAAAGCACTCTACGAGTTACAACAGGTCGATTCAAAGATTGACGCGTTACGTACTTTAGCAGGCGAACTGCCACAGGAAGTAAAAGACATGGGCGACGAAGTGGAAGGTCTCCGTACTCGTCGTGACAACATCGAGGCTGAGATGAAGGAATTAGAGACTCAAATCTCTGATCACCGCGTCCGCATCGAGAACGCTAATGCGTCTATCTCTCGCTACAAAGACCAACAGGACAACGTTCGCAATAACCGCGAATATGACAACCTGTCCAAAGAAATTGAGTATCAACAATTAGACATCGAACTCAGCCAAAAGAAAATCAAAAACTTCACCGCTGACTTAGAGGCACATCAGGTTGAGAAAGCTAAAACAATACAAGATATCGAAGATCGCACCGTTGACTTGAACCAAAAGAAGAACGAGTTAGAAACAATCTTGGCAGAAACAAAAGCCGAAACCGAAGCATTGATGCTCCGCTCTGCTGACTTGGAAAAACATATTGACGAGCGTCTGTTGGCTGCCTTCAAGCGTATTCGTAAAAATGCGCACAACGGCTTAGCCGTCGTTAAAATCGAACGCGATAGCTGCGGTGGTTGCCACGCTAAGATTCCAGCACAACGTCAGTTAGATATCCGTACACGCAAAAAAATCATCGTGTGCGAGTTCTGCGGACGTATTCTCGTAGATCCAGAGATGGGCGAAGAGAAGAAAAGAAAATAATTAGCTTTCCATGAAACGATTTAACGAATATAAACAACTCAATCTCCCCCAACTGAGCCGAGAAATCTTGGCACAGTGGGAGACAGAGGACTTGTTCCATCAGAGTATCGCTACTCGTGCTGGACATACTCCTTTCCTCTTTTTTGAGGGTCCGCCATCAGCCAATGGCAAACCAGGCATTCACCACGTCTTAGCACGCACAATCAAAGACACGTTCTGTCGTTATAAGACGATGCAGGGCTATGAAGTGCGCCGCAAAGCAGGTTGGGATACCCACGGACTGCCCGTGGAATTAGGTGTCGAAAAAATGCTCGGTATCACCAAGGAAGATATCGGCAAGAAAATCAGTGTAGATGAATACAACGCCGCTTGCCGCCGCGAAGTGATGAAATATACGAAAGAGTGGACTGCTCTCACCCAACAAATGGGTTACTGGGTGGACTTAGACAATCCGTATATCACCTACGACAACAAGTACATCGAGACCTTGTGGTATCTGCTCAAAGAGTTATACAAGAAAGGCTACCTCTACAAGGGCTACACTATTCAGCCCTACTCGCCTGCCGCTGGTACCGGTTTAAGTTCTCACGAACTGAATCAACCTGGCTGCTATCGCGATGTGAAAGACTTGACTGCCACCGTCCGTTTCCGCGTCAAACACGCAGAAGCAATTGGACAAGTCAGCAAGCCCCTCTACATCATCGCATGGACAACTACCCCATGGACTTTGCCTTCCAATACAGCGCTCTGTGTGGGACCCAAAATCGACTATGTTGCCGTTGAGCGAGAAGAGGATATCATCATCTTGGCAGAAGCGCGCATGAGTGCGTATGCCAAGGAACTGACCCCTCAAAACGAGGACGACACAGAGCCCAAAATCATCTGGCGCGGAAAAGGTTCCGACCTTGTGGGTATCGAATATGAGCAACTCTTCCCTTGGATGCGTCCGGTAGCGTTGGACGAGCAGTCCAATGGCACTCCTTTCCGCGTTATCTCGGGTGACTATGTGACCACCGAAGACGGTACAGGAATTGTGCATATTGCCCCCACTTTTGGTGCAGATGATAAGAAAGTGGCAGATGCTGCTCGCGTACCTGGTATGTACCTCAAAACCAAGAATTTTGGACTGCGCCCAATGGTCGATTTCACTGGAAAATACTGGAAGATAGAAGACCTTGACGAGCAGTTTGTGAAAGAAAACGTCAATGTCAATCTCTACAGTCAATACGCAGGTCAGTGGGTCAAGAATGCCTATGACCCCAAATATACCATCGATGGTCGTTACGACGAAGCCGCAGCGCAAAAAGATGAGAACTTAGACATCCGTCTCTGCATCGAGATGAAGCAAGATGGTCGCATGTTCCGCTCTGAGAAACATGTGCACACCTATCCTCACTGCTGGCGTACGGACAAACCCGTCCTATACTACCCACTCGACAGTTGGTTCATTCGCTCAACACAAGCGCGTGATGAGATGATTGCGCTCAATAACACCATTCACTGGCAACCCGAATCGACGGGAAGCGGACGTTTTGGAAAGTGGTTAGAGAATCTCAACGACTGGAACTTATCTCGTTCGCGTTACTGGGGCACGCCACTACCTATTTGGCGTACAGAGGACGGCAAAGAAGAGATGTGCATTGGCTCGATTGCCGAACTGATGGCAGAGATAGACAAGTCTATCGCAGCCGGCTTCATGCAGACTAATCCTTGGCCAAAGCATCAAGTGGGTGACTATTCTGCGGCCAACTACGACCCTGCTGTGATTGACTTGCACCGCCCGTACGTAGATGATATTGTACTGGCTTCTCCATCGGGCAAACCCATGAAGCGCGAATTAGACCTCATCGATGTATGGTTTGATTCGGGTGCAATGCCATACGCACAAAATCACTATCCATTTGAGAATCAAGACCTACCACGTACTGCTGACTTCATCTCGGAGGGTGTGGACCAGACGCGCGGATGGTTCTTTACATTGCATGCTATTCATACGATGATTGAAGGTCAAGTGGCATATAAAAATGTCATCTCTAACGGTCTCGTACTTGATAAGAATGGCAACAAAATGTCTAAACGTCTCGGCAACGCAGTTGATCCGTTTGAGGCATTAGATAAATATGGAGCTGATGCCGTACGCTGGTACATGCTGACGAACTCCAGCCCTTGGGAAAACCTCAAGTTTGACCCCGAAGGTGTGGACGAGATTCGTCGTAAGTTCTTCGGCACACTCTATAACACTTACGGTTTCTTCGCCTTATATGCGAATGTGGACAATGTCCAAGTGGAAAGTCTTAAGTCAAACGCTGACACTCTCACAGAGATAGACTGCTGGATTTTATCCAAACTCAACTCACTAATCAACGAAGTGACCGAGGCTTATGAGGCGTATGAGCCCACCAAAGCTGGACGCGCTATCTCGGACTTTGTGCAAGACGACTTATCCAACTGGTACGTGCGTCTTAACCGCAAACGTTTCTGGGGAGGTGAAATGAATAGCGACAAGCAGGTTGCTTACTACACGCTCTATACCTGTCTCAAGACGATTGCTCAGTTGATGGCACCAAACGCACCGTTCTATGCCGACCGTCTATATCGTGACTTGACCGGTGAAACCGTGCATTTAAGCGAATGGCCCAAAGCTGATTCGCAGCTTATCAACAAAGACTTAGAGCGCTCTATGGCACTCGCACAACAAGCCACTTCTATGATTCTCAGCCTGCGCAAACGTGCTGAAAAGAACGTGCGTCAGCCGTTGCAGAAAGCTGTCATCCCAGCTGCCGACGGCGAGACACTGCAAGCGCTCTTGCGTGTGCAAGAACTCATCAAGTCCGAAGTCAACGTGAAAGAGTTGCAGATTGTGCGCGCAGAAGATAGCGAGATACAGTTAATCAAGCGTATCAAACCTAATTTCAAAGTGCTCGGTAAAAAAGCCGGTGCCCAAATGAAAGCTTTAACCGCAGCCATCGCTGCAATGAGCCAAGCCGACATCTGCACCTTTGAAAAGAACGGAACATTCACTCTGACTTCTGACAGCGTCAGCGGTCTGAATGCTGATTTCCAACTCATCGCAGAGGATGTAGAGATTGCGACGGACGACATGCCAGGTTGGCTCGTGGCTAACGAAGGCACACTCACCATCGCACTGGATGTTGAACTGACCGACGAACTGATTGAAGAAGGTATAGCACGCGAACTCATCAACCGAATCCAAAACTTGCGCAAGTCTTCCGGTCTGGAAATTACCGACCGTATTGTCATCGAGTTGGAGAATCGAACAAAGATTGCTGCTGCCGTTAAACACTTCAACGACTACATCGCTTCACAAGTGTTGGCTTCGCAGTTGACTTTAGTGGAATCCATATCTTCCGACACAGTCTTAGAGATGGATGATTATACCGTAAAAATTGCCCTTAAAAAGGCGTAAATAGTAAGATTATGAAACAAATTAAAATTGTATTAGCACTGGTGCTGTTTATAGGTCTAGTTTCTTGTACTAAGACCGAAGTTTCGTTCGACGAAAATAACCTCTATGGTTATTGGCAAGAAGATGGTAAAGACGACTACCTCCGTTTCCTCAAAGCCGAAGAAGACACCATCGATGGTGAATATAAGTTTGGTTACGAGTGGGACGAGAGCGAAGATGTGCAGGAGGCTGATGTAGTGAAAAACCACCATGGCAATGGCTGGTTCAAGTGGAAACTGATTCAATCTACCCTCACCCAGATTCATTTAATGAGCATCAGCGAAGCAGCAGCCCCCAAACTCTACACCGTCAAGAAACTGACGGACAGCGAATTGCAGTTGCAAGACAAAGATAATAAGGACGACATTGAATACTTCCACAAAGTCGTTCGCACAAACACAGAAATTGTCAAATAATTATTGTCTATGAAACGCGCGTTGAAGATAGTAGGAATCACATTGGGTTCGCTACTCGGTTTGGTTATTTTAGTAGTTGGGTTGGTTTGTTACATGGTATTAACGCCTAAGCGACTGACGCCCATTGTGAACAACGTGGCAGCGTCCTTCGTGACATGCGAGTATCAGATAGGCGAAGTAGATCTCACTTTCCTCTCTACTTTCCCGCGTGTCGGCTTGCGCATCCAAGATGTGCAGTTAATCAACCCCATGAGCAATGCACAGTCGGACACTGTATTGGTGGCAGACGAGTTATTGGTCAAAGCCAACATCCGTGAGTTCCTGCAAAACCGATACTTGGTAGTGGATGCGTTGCAGATTAACGGTCTTAGTGCCAATGTCTATTTCAACGCGAATGGAGACAATAACCTCAACATCATCCGCACTACACCGGATACAACCCAAACGGAGTCTAATTTTGTGATGCCGTTTGATTCGATGTGCGTGACGGGTGTCGGTATCAATGCCAGACGCCTGACGTATGTGGACGATGCCAATGCCATCCGTGGCGAACTGGGGCAGACTCAGATTAGTCTGTCTGCACACAATTGGGACAGGGTGTTACTCTCTTTGGCGGCAGCCGATGTGTGCTGCTCGTTGCAGGACGAGACGTATGCCGACCACGTACAACTGTCACTCAATGCGCCCGCATCTATTGACCTCAATACGATGCACTTTGAGCTGCATCAAACAGCTCTATCCATCAACGAGTTTGGTCTCATTGTGGATGGTGCCGTCGATTTGCAGGACACGATGAACGTGGACGCCACTATTCAGTTGCAAGACTGGTCGGTAGCAAATGCAATGGCACTTTTACCGCCCTCGATTGCCGCGAATCTCAAAGACATTTCTGCAGACGGACAATTGTCTGTTCAAGCACACGCTGCTGGCATAGTTGCAGACAATGTATTGCCGCTGGTCGATGCCACCGTCGTACTGAAAAACGGTACGGCTAAGTATGCCGACCTGCCCTACACCTTCACACAAGTGGCAGTCGATGCCGATGCTCACCTGGACTTGAATAGCCCTGCCAAATCTCATGCCACACTCCGCCAATTAGCGGCAAAGACCAAGAATAGTCAAGTAGCTGTCAAGGGCACCGTAACCAACTTACTCACCGACTTGCGTGCTCGCGCGCGCGTAAATATTAAGGTGTCGGTTCCTGATTTTGCCGACTACATCCCGGAGACGATGCAAATCAATGGACAAGTGGCAGGTTCGTTGGACGTAGATGCACGCTTGTCTGACATCACAGAGCAACGTTTCAGCCGATTGCAAGCGGACGGTGATTTGCAGTTCACGAACTTAGATGTACTCATGGACGGTTTGGCAGTACAACTGCCGTCTGGCAAACTCCAACTGCACAACATCCCGAATAATCAGAACTTACTTTGTGCCGATGTCTCACTCGTTTCGACAGAGTTATTGACTGTCACAGGCGACAGTCTCGCAGCCCAAGTGCAGGCACCGCAAGTGACTGCTCATGCAGAAATAGATCCGAAGGACACAACTGCCATCCCCACTTTCGATGCGACCATCGGTTGCGAACATCTCAAGGGCTATTATGCGCAGTACAAAGGCGAGTTAGCCCGCACATCCATTGAGGCGAAGATGACGAACTCTCGCAAGAGCAAGACGGTACCAGTCTTTAGTGCAGTGGTCGCTTCCGACGCCTTATCTGCTGTCATCAACGAGGGCACAGACGAACAAACCAAAGTCAGCACCCAGCAACTCAAGATGGAGGCAAAAGCGCGCTACAACAAAGATGGCGAGAAACTATTGCTCCAATGGAATCCGCGATTGCAGTTTGAACTGCACCAAGCAGAAGCCGACTTGGCAGGATTTGACCATCACGTGAGTGTGCCTGAGATTGCGTTCAGTTACAACAACCGCGTGTTCGAAATCTTTGACTCCCAAGTGGTGTTAGGTAAATCGGACTTCGAATTGTCGGGCAAAGTAGAGAATATCGGCAAATGGATTCAAGAAAAAGGAGACTTAGTGGGTGTGCTCAATTTCACCTCTAATCACACCGACGTCAACGAATTGATGTCGATGTTCTCGGCAGACGAAGGCAGTGAGGAAGAGGCATCTGCTACACCCGCTCCTGCCGCTCAATCGGACAGCACAGCGCAAGATGAACCCGCTCCGTTTATGGTGCCGGAACACATAGACTTGACGTTGAACACCAATATCAAAGAGGCGGTTGCCTTCAATACCGAAGCGCACAACTTAGGTGGACGCATCTATGTGCGCGATGGCATATTAGTATTGGAGGAAGTGGGTTTTGTGTGCGAAGCGGCTAAGTTACAACTGACCGCAATGTATCGCACACCTCGCCGCAATCACCTCTACTTAGGTTTAGACTACCACATGTTAGATGTGAAGATTGACCAACTCATTCACATGATTCCTGAGATTGACTCGATGATGCCAATGCTTCGTTCGTTCAAGGGCGAAGCCGAGTTCCATTTGGCAGCAGAGACGTACCTCAACGACCAATACGAAATCAAGCCCTCTACCATCCGTGGCGCATGCTCCATCTTTGGCAAAGACTTAGTCTTATTAGATAATGAGACCTTTGGTCAAATCAGTAAGATTCTTATGTTCAAGAAGAAGACTGAGAATATAGTGGATAGTATCTCCGCAGAGATTACTATTTACAAGAAAGAGATTGATATTTATCCGTTCTGTGTCAGCATTGACAATTACATGGCGGCATTAGGTGGACGACACAATTTAGACATGACGTTTGACTACAACATCAACTTGCTTTCGCCGCTCTATCTTGGTGTCAACGTGAAGGGCTCATTTGATGACTTGTCTATCAAACCAGCCAAATGTATCTATGCACAAGATTTCCGCCCCATCATTCGTGGAAATGTCAATACACAGAATGCCGAGTTGCGGCAACTGATACGTGACTCCCTCCGCAAAAGTGTCAAAACCGAATAACGAGTGAATAATAAACACTAGTAACTATTTTGAAAAGACAAAAACCATAAAAACCCCTTGATGAGAATGAGTGCTAAAGGCACTTAATGTTAAGAGCGTATGAAAAATCCTTGTATGCAAGCATCCAGATATTTTTCCCCACTCTTATCATCCCCCTCCTCCAGATGGCTACATTCTCATCAAGGCAATTAACCAAAATAAACCGTTTTGTTTAACTCTTGGAACTTTTGGAACTTTAACAGATGTGGAATTGTTTTTTAGCGCGAAGCGCGTGGTTTATCGTCTTGGGGTTGATGCTAATCCGATAGGAAGAGGATGTAGGTGACTGAAAAGATTGGGAGTTTACTCACGAAGATTTACAGGCAACTACAGCATCAATGGCTCAAAGAGACATAGCAGCAACCACAAGAGGTTAATTTCGGTTTTTGTCAATCATAAAAAAGCACAGTAGTGTTAAAAATAACAAAATAATAACAAACATGAAAAAAATCCTCTTATCGGCACTTGTGTGCCTCACGATTATGGCTTGTCACCACAACACCAATCCACTAATCAATCAACCCGACACTCCCTTTGGCGTGCCCGCGTTTGATCAAGTTAAATTAGAGCACTACATGCCTGCTTTCCAAGAAGCTATTGCTCAGAACAAGGCAGAGATAGATGCTATTGTCAACAACCCCGAAGCCCCCACTTTCGAAAATACGATTGTGGCTTTAGACCGCGCAGGCGGATTATTGGAGCGCGTGAGTGGCGTGTTCTTCAACATCCTTGAAGCCGACGGCTCTGATGCTATGGACGAATTAGCCAATCAAATCATGCCTTTGCTGTCCGAACTGCAAGACGGTATCACGTTGAACGAAGCCCTCTTTGCTCGTGTCAAAGCCGTGTACGACGCACGCGAGACCTTAGACCTCACGCCCGAACAAGCCCGTCTGCTCAGCGAGACTTACAAGGCTTTTGCACAGAACGGCGCTAATCTTCCTGTCGAGCAGAAAGAGCGTCTCAAAGCCATCAATCAAGAGTTAGCTATGCTATCGCTGCAGTTTGGTCAAAACGTAGTGGCTGAGACCAATTCCCCGGAAGTGCAACGTTTCGTGACCGACGAAGCACAGTTGGCTGGATTGCCCGAATCTGCAAAAGCAGCAGCTAAAGAAGAAGCCATTGCTGCTGGTCGTCCAGACGCTTGGTTGTTCACACCCAAACGCACATCGTTTACGCCCGTCCTCCAGTACTGCGACAACCGCGAACTGCGTAAGCAACTGCTCATGGACTACACCACTCGTGGCAACCACGACAACGCCAATGACAACAAAGCCATCATCAATCAAACCATGCGTCTGCGCCTGGAGAAAGCACAGATGTTTGGCTACGACTGCCCAGCAGACTATATCTTAGCCGACTGCATGGCTAAAAACCACGAGACCGTGGATGCTTTCTTACAATCCGTGTGGGAGCCGTCTTTGGCTGCAGCCAAACGCGAAGCCGCTGCCCTGCAAGCACTCATGGACAAAGACCCTAATGTCAAAGCCAACACACGCCTGCAACCTTGGGACTGGTGGTATTACTCAGAGAAACTGCGCAAAGCACAATACGACTTGGACGAAGAGGAAATCAAGCCCTACTTTGAATTGTCGAATGTCCGCAAGGGCGCTTTCCAACTCGCGCACGATCTATATGGTATTAACTTTGAGCAACTGGATGGCATGCCTGTCTATAACCCCGAAGTGGAAGTCTTCAAAGTGACCGAAGCTGACGGCTCACTCGTGGGTATTCTCTATACCGACTACTTCCCTCGTGCCGGCAAAAGACCTGGCGCATGGATGAACAATATCCTCAGCCAGTATGTGGACGAAAACGGCAAAGACCATCGCCCTGTCATCATCAATGTGGGCAATTTCAATAAACCGACTGCAGGCAACCCATCTTTACTGTCGATGGACGATGTGGAGACATTGTTTCACGAGTTCGGTCACGCACTGCACGGACTGTTGTCTATGGCACACTATAAATCGTTATCCGGCACCAACACCCCACGTGACTTCGTCGAACTGCCTTCACAGTTCATGGAGAACTACTGCTATGAACCAGAAGTGCTGAAGACATACGCTTTCCATTACCAAACGGGCGAAGTGATGCCGCAGGAACTGATTGACAAAATCAATGCTGCCAAACAGTTCAATCAAGGTTTTGTAGAAACCGAGTTACTGTCTGCTTCCATCTTAGATATGGACTATCACGAGTTGACCAATGCAGACACCATTGATGTGAATGCGTTTGAGGCAGCCTCGATGGCGAAGATGCAGATGATTCCTCAGATTATCACACGTTATCGCTCCACGTTCTACAATCACATCTTCACCACAGGCTATGAAGCTGGTTACTATTCCTATACATGGTCTGCAGTCTTAGACGCAGATGCGTTTGCCGCTTTCCGTGAGACTGGTGACATCTTCAATTTGCGAGTAGCTGAACGCTTCCGTCACTTGTTAGAGCAAGGCGGCACCCGTGACGCACAAGAACTGTACTTAGAGTTCCGTGGCAAAGAAGCCGACCCTAAATATCTATTGATGCGCAAAGGCTTTATCCAATAATGACACTCAAGCAGAAACAAATAATCCGTTACACTGTACCAGCAGCTTTGTGGCTGCTGGTCGGTGTCGGGCTGTTCTGCTTCTATCGTTTTTGCCCTTATCCTCGTTGGGAAGGGGCGTTGACTATTTTCCTGATACCGCTTATTTTTTGGAAAGCGAATCGTCGTCGTGGTGCGTGGGCAAAAGAGATTTGTTCGTCCGTGATTTGCTTAGGTATTGCGTCTTATTGGTTGCCGTCCATCGTTTTTCTCACACCGCTCGTGTGGGCATACGTAGCACACTGGCGATTTATCACAGACCGAATGTTCATTGCTACGGCGTTAGGATATGGTATCGTGGCTTTTTATGCAGCGATTGCCATCTATTTAGGTTGGATTGACAATCCGTGGAAGTGCTTTTTTTGCTGGAAATGGGCATATCGATGGATTCCTGTGGTCTTAATAACTTTGGGTATTGCAGGAACATGGTTTATTTTGACTTATTTTGCCGAAAATCGCCAAAAAAAGTACTGATTTTGGGTATTTAGGCCTGATTTTGCCCGTTTTTGGTTAAAAAATGCATATTTTATTTGGTCAATTCAAAAAAAACTCTTACCTTTGCAGCCGAAAACAAAATAGCGCGCAAGCGTTATATAAACCAATTTTTACTAACAATTAAATTTTAAAACACATGAAAAAGTTATTTACATTTGTAGCTGTTATGCTACTCGCTGTTGCAGCAAACGCAAACGTTCTGTGGGAAGAAATTTTCACCAACAATGGTGACACCTACATTGACAAAGTTCAATTGGAAAGTGGTACTGCTTGGCCTTATGCAAGCCAATGGTTTACTGGTTACACAGGAACTAAGGGAGAAGTTGCTGGTTCTCGCTACTCATTTAATTACACTAACGTAGATAGTTACGGCGTTTCTATCCGCGGTAAAAAACTGAACGGTGGCGAAAACAATACTATCGGTCTCTATTTTGGTGCTAACAAGGCAGAAGACAAGATGTATGTACAATTTGAAGGTGATATCGTTGCTAATCCTGTAGAGGGTATGCGTCTTGTATTCGACATCTGCTCATCTGACGGTGGTGACGGTGGTGACTTGACTCCTATGGTTGTAAAAGTTAACGGCAATGCTGTTACTGTTCCTGCAACCACTCTTGGCGCACAATTCACAACATCTACTGTTTCTATCGAATTGCCAAACGAAGCTGTTTCCAGCCTTTATTTCGCATTCAATCAAGTTCCAAGTCAAAAGTTCATTACTCACCCACGTATCGAAGTTGGTGCTACCGCTGTTGAGAACGTAACTGTTGCTCCTCAAGCTACCAAGATGATTGAGAACGGTCAAGTTATCATCATCCGCGACGGCGTTCGTTACAACTCTGTTGGTACTGTTATTGAATAATTTAGAATAACATCATTATAGTCAAGAGGAGTTCTTTACGAACTCCTTTTGATTGTATAATCAATCTTTATATTAACCATTTTATTTTTACAAAACAATGAAAAAAGTATTTACATTTGTAGCCGCTGCATTGTGCGCAGTTACTATGTCTGCGAAAGTTGTGGTTCTTGACCCATCCACACAAACTCCTATTTCAACTGAGGATACGCAAAATGGCGAAGCTATTTCCCTCACTATTGATGGCGTTGGTATCGCTTACAATGGAACGCTTAACGCTGCAACAGAAACAGCTCCTGCTGATTTCCGTGTTTTTGGAAACAAAACTTTAACATTATCTGCTTCTTCAAACATTACTAAAGTTCGTATCGCAGGAAAGGCAAATAAAGCAGGCTTTACAGCATCCGTTGATAAAGGAAATATCACTAAAGGAAGCTCTTATGAAGTTGTTACAACGAAGGAAAGTTTGGAAGATCCGCTTATTGTAGTAGAAAATATCAATGCTACTTCTGTAACATTAACTATTACCAAGCAACTTCGTGCGTACAAGATTGAAGTTACCCTCGGTGAAGGCGAAGGCGAAGGTGAAGGCGGCGGCGAAGGCGGCGAAGGCGACGAAATCGTTGTCACAGGCTTGAACTATGTTGACGCTGTATTTTATGAGGACGAAACTTATGGTGACTATTGGATATTCGAATTCTATAATGATATTTTAGAGATAAACGAAGAGTATTATTTGGGTGCTCCTATGGTGTTCTTTACTTGCGAAGAGAGTACAACATCAGGTACAAAGATTGCTGGTACATGGACTCCTTTTGAAAGTGTTTATTTTGCTACGGATGATGAGGAAGATGAAGGCGTTTATACAGACGAAGAAGAACCTGTTGGCAGTTTAACTGTAACTTGCGTAGGAAAAGGTTTATACAACTTCGTAGGTTCATTCGTTGGAGAAGACGGAAAGACCTATAAATGGGACCTCAAAAACATGGAAGTTGATGCATACAATGGTGTCACTTATGAGGATATCTTCTTGGATGACGATCAACCAACCTCTGTTGAGAACACCGAAGCTAATGTTCAAAGTGCTATCAAGACTCTCCGCAACGGTCAAGTCCTGATTCGCAAGAACAACAAGGTTTACACCATCCTCGGCCAAGAGGTAAAATAACGTAAACGTAAACGTTAACGTAAACGAGAACGCGTAACCCACGCAATGGCAATCTCCCTTCGGGGAGGTTGCTTTTTTCTTTCTTTTTCACTTCAATTTTTCTCTGTCTTATACTGAAATAGGTTTACACATAAAACGAACAAAAAATATCAATTTTTA
>JAKSNG010000008.1 GCA_024400125.1 Paludibacteraceae bacterium | reverse complement strand
TTTCTCATTCATCTTTAAACACTTTCTGTGTCCAAGAAAATGGGTACAGTACAGTTCATAGGTTCTGCAGAGGTGCTGTAAAGGTGCTACGACAGTCGAGCGACTTTCGGGCGACTGTCGGGCGACTGTCGGGTGACTGTCGGGTGACCGTCGGGTGACCGTCGGGTGACCGTCGGGGAAAGACCGAAAAAAGACGCACAAAAATCAAAAGTTGAAAGTTGAAAGAGTTCCAAAAGTTGAAAGTAGAAAGATGAGAGTTGAAAGATGAAAGATGAAAGATGAAAAAAGGCGTATAGGTCAAAAAAAACTCACCCCGCATTGCTGTGGGATGAGTTGAAATAAGTGTGTTGTATGCTACAAGGGGAAGTGTTACAATTGTATGCTACAAGGGGAAGTGTTACAATTCTTGGCCTATAGCATTGTACTTCTTGTTGCCATAGATGATGAGCAGTTGTCCTTGTTGTAAGATTTTGCTTACGTGGGCAGGTGATGCTGCGTCTATGTTTTCGACACCGCTACCAGTTACCACTTCAATATGCCCGTTATCATTCAGTATAGCCGACATAGGAGCATTTCCCTCAAAATGGAAATAGTTATTGAAGTCGTCTTGGTGGTATTGGCTGTAGTTGTATGCAAATATACGGCAAGTTGGCTTATCTGTCACACCGTCGGCTGCTCCGAAATAGATATTGGAACCGGTGAGGTCACCTACCACAAAGATGGGTACATACGTCCAGAAATTCTTGAGTACTTTGAAGCCCATTGTGTTGCAGATGTTGTCTTTGCAAATAATCTTTCCGGATAGGCAGATGCGGCTTTCTCCAGTTACTCCGCCTTCTGCTCCGGTAGCGATATTTCCAGTAATGACGATGGAGTCTCCCATCTGTGCAGTCAAGTTGAGTGCTACTGTATGACCGACAAAGCCAGATTCACCAAAGACAAAGATGCCACCACCGTAAAGTCCAGTATTATCTTTAATGTCTCCAGCAAAAATGGATGTGGGTCCTTCTACTCGAATACCACCTCCTCGGCCATAGGTATAATTGCCAGCAATCGTTCCTCCGAACATATCAAATTGTCCGATGGCAGCAATGCCTCCTCCCCCTGCGTATTCGGTTTTGTTATAGGAGATTTCGCCACCATACATTGTCAGAGCCGCGTCAATATCTACATAGATACCACCGCCTCCCCAGTGCAAGCCATCGGTTGCATTATAATTAAGATGTCCGCTATTAAGAATGACATGTCCTGATGCTGCATAGATGCCTCCTCCGAATTGAGAGAATCCACCAGTGATGAAACCGTTTCCTGTCGTGCTATTGTCTTCAATAATGATTTCATCCTCTACGTTTTCGGTTGAGATGAATAGGCATCTTACTAAACCATTTCCATTGATAGTATGTCCATTAAGGTCAATAGTGATGGGCTTTGTAATGAACACGCCCTCAGGTGTTTGAGGACCTAATGTATAATCTTTTTGCAAGACAAACGTTCCTCCAGCTGGGGTATCGTCAATAGCTTGTTGCAGTTCTTTTCCGTCTTCGTCGAATGGTTTTGCTATTGCAGAGACGGCACGAACAGCTCTTCCACAATCACGATAGAGCGAATTGCGTAGATATTGAGAGACAGTACCCTCCTTGTAGAAATTTACGACCCATGCATTGTTAGGATCGGCGTCATCCACAGTTGCCGTCCAATAATAGCCGTCTGTAGTTGGACAGTCTATGCCTTGCTGGTATTTGTATCCCGTTGTTGGTAAGAAAATAGAGTTGCCGTTTTTTTTGCTAGTCACTTGATAACCTGCGACTTTGGTATTGTTGTAGTTATTTACCCAAGTCCACGTGCAATGGTGCATTAACTCGAGCCACTCATACATATTAGGTGTGCGATAGTCTTTGCCCCAATTGATTGTGGCGGCATCGTCGGAGGACTCCAGTACCAGCAAAGTGTCGGTGTATTGGTTTAATCCCCATTCAGGGTAGGGACAATATTTGGTGAGTTTGTTGGGCTCTTTGCCGTACTGATAGGTTGGCCAGTCGTATACTTGTTTTGTTTTTACTTCACCCCATGCAAAGTATGAGCCTGCTTGTTCAGGGCTGGTTGCTCCAATATTGAATGATGCCCAATCTACACTCAAGCCCAAGTCCACCATCTCCACTTGGGATGGGGCTGCTTGGCGAGTAAAGGCAAAGAGTAGTGCTGACCAAGCGGTCAGCACTACCATTAAAATTGTTCGTCTCATATTTATTTAATTATTTGACCATGTGCGCTGTACATCATACCATTTTTGATGATGTATATTGCACCATTCATGATGACTTTAGAAGTTCCCTGATTCATGTCAGTCTTCGTTTGGTCAATAGATGTTTCTTCACAGCTATAGTAGTGGTGTGTTTCTTGTCCTATATACAATGAGGAGCTCAGCCAATCGTAGAAGTAGTATCTCTCAAGAGTAAGGTTATTGTTCTCGTCATACTCGAATTCGTTTTTGCTAGTAGCATACCAGTCGCTTGCTTCAGAGTTCCATGAATATGAAGCAAAGAAGGTGCAGTTTCCAAAATCATCAAATTCGTTAACACTCTTGCTCTGTGGAGTGACGAAATCTGCGGCTACAGCGTCCCAACCATACGTGATAGAAGAAAGTAGTTGACTGACTTCATTGTATTCGTTAACAGTTTTATTTCCAAAGGATATTACTCCGCCCATATAGCCTTTGCTGATATAGACAATGTTGTTGCCTTTGCCGTCATACTCATAAACTTCTTCGCGGTTAAGATTCCAGTCAGAAAGACTAGAATCCCAAGCATAAGTTTTTACATTGGATAGGGCATCGGTTTCTCCGACGTATTCATAAATGACTTTGTTGGTGTAAATCCATTCTTCGTTATAGCGATATGCGATGGATTGTGTAGGACGGTCGTAGTTGTCATACTCGGTCTTTGAGGAAGGATCCCATCCCTCTGTTTCGGAGTTGTATCTATACATAGTAGAGATGCCTGCACCACCATCTAACCGCTCAATGACCGTTTTATTCATCGGAATAAGTCCTGGACGATAACTGATAGTTGTTTCGGTGTTGCCTTCTGTGATAACATCGGTCTTGTAATTAACAACCCAATTGCCGTCCTCCCATTTGTAAGTGATGTCTGATGTTGTGTTGCCTTCGATAACGATATTCTTACACTCGCGACCAGTCTTGACACCTTCGGTTGTGACGTCATAGATTGCGTGACCAGTTTGCTCTCCATTCTCGTTGTAGAAATATTCATCTTCTTCATAGACAAACCATTCTTCTCCAACTTTCCAAGACCAAATGTTTTTGACTTCGAGGCCATTTTCATAAACGATGTCTAAGAGATAAGGAACCCAAGTTTCGCTTTCATTCTCAAGATAAAGAATTTGTGACAAGATGCCGTCCACATTATATGTGAAATACATCTTTTCAGTGAGTATACCTTCTTTATAGGTATAGGAACTGTCTTCTTGGCAGATGGATGCCTGAAGCATACTTTTGCGGGTTTGAATGCCCGGTTTTGCAAAAGAAATCAATGCGCAGCAGAGTGCAACGGATAAGAATAAAACTTTTTTCATAGAAATAAGATTTAAAGGTTAATAGTTTATTGTTAATTATTGGTGGTTCTTTGAAAAACCGCTGCAAAGTTACATTTTTTTTTTTTTGTATGCAAATTTTTTGACAATTTTTTTTGAAAAATATTAATTTTGAAGCATTTTTTTATATAATTTGACACAAAAAAAGACTGCCTAACGATGTTAGACAGTCCTTGCATATAGAGTTTGGGAGATTAACCGCCCTCCCGAAGCGAGTTAGTAGTTTGCTGCGCAGAGTTCAAAGTATGCCTGTGGATGTGCGCAAACGGGGCATTCTTCAGGAGCGGCGGTGCCAACTACGATATGTCCGCAGTTACGGCATTTCCATACTTTCACTTCTGATTTCTCGAAAACTTTCTTCATTTCTATATTTTCGAGTAATGCGCGGTAACGCTCCTCGTGGTGCTTTTCAATGGCAGCAACGCCACGGAATTTAGCAGCCAATTCGGGGAATCCTTCTTTCTCTGCTGTTTCTGCGAAACCTGCATACATGTCAGTCCATTCGTAGTTTTCACCTGCGGCAGCTGCAGCCAAGTTTTCTGTAGTAGAAGCAACACCGTTGTTGAGCTCTTTATACCACATTTTGGCATGCTCTTTTTCGTTGTCGGCAGTCTCTAAGAAGATGGCAGCGATTTGCTCAAAGCCGTCTTTTTTTGCTTTGGATGCGAAGTACGTATATTTATTACGAGCTTGGCTTTCTCCAGCAAAAGCGGCTTCCAGATTCTTCTCGGTCTGGGTACCTGTATACTTGTTTTTCATATTGCTTAACGTACTTTGTAGAGTTTGTCAGTAGCTTTGTTGCCACGGATAACCGGCAGTTCTTTGTAGATAGTCTTAGGACTGCAGATGAAGTATTGAGCTTCTTCTTTTGGTTTCATATACTCCTCATACTCTGCCAATACGTTGTCGTCATCATAAACGGCATTAACATATGTAAATTCGTAAGGACGAACGAAAGAGTAGGTGGTGTCAGTAGCATTGAAGGTGCTGGTGAAACCAAAGGTATGATCCTCATCATTGAGTGCCCAGTTGATGTCAGCATAGAAAGCGGACTCAACTCCTTCCTCTTCATCAGGAACACGGAAAATCATTTTGTTGAAATAACCTTCATACAATCCGTAGTCAGCATAGTTGAAGTCTGCTTCTACGTTCCAGTAAGTGGTAATTGCACCCCAGTTCTTGTCCCAGATGTAGTCTTGTGCACCGTCACCACTCAAATCTGGAGCTTCCGGGTCACCGTTAACAAAACTTACCCAGTCACCGTATGTGTCTTTATCTACGTGAGCTTTTGCCATGTTGTAAGGAATGATATCGTCATCATTTTCTTCCATACCAATGGTGTAATATGAACGACCAATGTAGTAACCTGCATACTTGCCTTCGATAATCCAATAAACAGGCATTTGGCCACCCATGATGAATTCACCATCGCCAGCCCATCCTACCTTATCAATATATTGGAGGTCACCATCCCAACCGTAGCACCAAATGTAACCTAATTGGCAGTGTACGATAGAACCGTCTGTTAATTCGATGTCTCTTTCTGTGCCAGGGATGTAGTCAATTTCAGAACCGAATAATCCCATGTCTTCAATGTTGAAAGGAACTTCTGCTGCAGCAACGACTGTTACTGTGCAAGTAGCAGTTTTGTCTCCAGCAGTAGCGGTAATCTTAGCTGTACCACCTTCGATACCTTTTACTAAACCAGCATTTACGGAAGCTACTTTCGTGTCGCTGGATTTCCATTCGATGTTTGCTGCACCTGCGGGGTCAATAGTTGCAGTCAATTTAACTTCTTCACCAGCCTTGATGGTGACTTCTGTTTGATCTAAGGTGATGCTGTTAACAACAACATCCTCTTGTTTCTCTTTCTTACAGCCGACCAAAGCCAATACTGCTAAGGCTACGACTAAAAAATTAATCTTTTTCATAACTGTTTGATTTTTAATAATGTTATTATTTACATCTTTGTAAACCCGACCCGTGGTCGGCATATTACATAGATTTAGTCTTGTGTTTGCAATGTCGTTATATCACGCAAGTATGGGTTGTAATATTGCTCGCCACTTGGAATCTCCATCGTGAACTGACGACGCTCTGCTTGACCATTTGGATTAATCGTCTTGTTGCCGCGCGTTTTATGGTTAGAACCCAAAGTTACCTGCTCGCCAAAGCGACGGAACGTTTGCATTCCATAACCTTCACCCCAAAGTTCTACACGCCAGTTATAACGAATCTCTTCAAAGAGTACATCTGGGTCGGATAAGGATGATTTCCATGCACTATAATAACCATTGGCATCGGTTGCGTCGTTCTGACGTTGATCCGTAATCATAATCAAGTTATTCATGGATTCTGTCAGTTTACCTGCATCTTCTTGTCCCAACCACCATTGTGCTTCTGCGGCAATGAGGTAGCCTAACTCTGCACGCATATATACTTGGTCACATAACCAAACTTTATCAATTTCATCTCCAGTAGGCAGAGACTGATAGTTGTTGGCGTTCTTAATAGATGGACTATAGAACTTACCATCAGGCGCGAACTGATATTGTTTATGTTTGCTGTACAAATTGTTCCACCATTGTGAACGAATATCCCATTTGTGGCTATCGGTAACTTCCTTATAGAGGTTTTCGTCAATACCTTTGACATCACCTGCCCATGCATAACTATAAGAGAATACATCTACTTGACCAAAGAAAGAAGCCAATGCTGTGGAAGTAACCACATTAACATCTTGTCCCCAGAGCCAGTTGGGCTCATCAACGTTCGCAAAACCAGTGGTTAGTACTTTGTCATTTGGCAAAATAGGAGCAGCAGTGTTGTTGATGAACTCCAATGCCCATTTCTCTGCATTGCCCCAATCTTCTTTATTAAGGTACGCGTACGCGAGTATCAAACGAGCCACATCACTATTCACTTCGTGCTTTAGACTACGTGTTACACCTGCACTCTCTGCCAAACTCAGGCAGCGGATAGCAGTACTCAAGTCCTCTTCAATACGACGATAAACATCGGCTGCAGAAGAGAGTTTGGCACCCATAATGCTGTCTGCCTTTACAACTTCTTCTGTATAAATAGGCAACGCTAATTTATGTTCAAGGTCTGTGCCCTCCATCGCTAATTGAGTAGGAGTGAGGCAGAACCATTTAATCAAGTTGGAGTATGCCCAACCGCGCATAGCCAATGCTTCACCGTAGTAATAACAACCTGCAGCTTCTTTCTTAACATATTCATCGTCATCAATCTTGCTGACATCAATCACTTGTTTGATGTTCAAGATTGCTTTGTTACATTGACGAATCATATCATAGTAATATGACCAAAAATACGCACGGCGTTGGTAGGTTTGACCCATTTCGTCGGTCTGGAACCAGCCGTAAGACCAACTCTTCATCGCCATATCACCACAGTTAATGTCGCCATACATATCAATAGAACGGAAACCAAACACATCGTGGTCTGCGTATTGATACATCATAGCATAAATACCATAGACGGAACCTTGCAACATGTCATCCCTGTTCTTGAACTGGTCTTCTGTGACAGTAGCACCTTCGGGCTCTTGACTAAGCCATTTCTCAGAGCAGGCATTCAGCATAAGAACGGCTGCTGCTAATGCGAAAATATATTTAACACTTTTCATAATCTTCTTCATTTAAGTTGTTATTGTATAGAATTAGAAGACCACTTTGATACCACCCATAATGGTGGACAATGGACTGTATGCGTGCGTGTCACTATCTCCTGTAAATGACGTCATTGGGTTATAACCCTTACGTGCGGTCGCGATAGCAAGGTTGTTCGCAGATACAAAAAGTTCCAACTTATTCATCTTAGCCTTCTCAATCAACTTCTTGGGGAAGTTATACCCCAACTGAATGCTGTTGAGCGAGAAGTAGGAGTTGCTCGTCAAGAAACGAGTGGATGCTGCATTCGCATATTGGTCAAACTCGCCCACACCATTACTCAAACGAGGAATATCGGTGTTGGTGTTGGTTTGTGTCCATGCGTTGCGCATATCTACGTGCCAGTTGTATTTACCGATAGATTCGTTATCCATCAAGGTCATATAGGTATAGTCATAACCGTAACCGCCAATACGATAACTGGTCGAAACGTTCAATGTTACGCCATATACTTCCAGACTCAGTCCTAAACCACCTTCAAAATCAGGCAGATAACTCTTGCCTACATATTGTGCAGCTGCCATATCCAAGTCTGCTACCATCGTGTCGCGAAGAGTTCCTTTGGCTTCAGGATGCTCTAACTCATATTGGTGTTTAGATGGAATATAGTTGTAGGTATCCACACCACCTTCGTCGGTATATGGGTCCCCAAATCCACCATGAGCAGGGTCATAGAATGCTTGATAGAGAGCATTACCTTCGTCATCTACACCACCATAAACGTATGTGTAGTGGTCATACATAGAGTGGCCTTCTGACATCGCACCAGACATCAACATACGTACAGGCTTACCATCTGCATCGTAGTAGTCAACAGGCATTTGAGTCATCCAGTTCTTGTAGTGAGCACCATTCAGACGAATATCCAATTTTACATTACGTTGTTGAACAGCGTGGATGTTGAACGAGAACTCTTCACCTTGGTTAACCATCTTAGCATCGTTAGTTGGAATGGATGAGTAACCTAAGGATGGAGCAACCGCACGATAGAACAACATGTTATCGGTAATCTTGTGGAAGAAGTCAAACTCGAAATCTACCCATTTACCGAACTTGGTTTCCAAACCTAAGTCAATCTGCTGGCTACGCTCCCAAGTAATGTCTGGATTACCTTTGCTTCCCCAAATATAAGAAATCTCGTCATTGAAGTTCTCCAATGCATAGAGGTCTGTGTAAGCGTAGAGTGAACTGATTTGGTTACCATTTACACCCCAACTGAGACGCAATTTACCATCTTTCAGCCATTTAACGTTGCTCATGAACTCTTCGTTCGTAAATGTCCAAGCAGCACTTACACCACCAAAGTGTCCCCAACGGTGACCTTTTGCATAACGGCTCGAACCATCAGCACGGTAGTTGGCTTGAATCAAATAACGCTCCTTATAATTATAACTTGCGTATGCATAGTAACTATCCATCGTGTATCCCTCTGCATTACCTTGTGTGTCATCCACACGTACGGCATTACTTAGGGCTGTGCTGTTAGGATCTGCCAACATAGATTTGTAGCCATAGAGGTAATTCTCTTGATACATTTGTGTTTCGTGGCCAATCCAAGCAGTGATAGTATGGTCACCAATTGTCTTGAGATAGTCAAATTGTTGCTTTGCTTCCAAGAAGAATAAGTTTGTACTCTGTTGGAGAATACGACCTAAACCACCAGCATCTCCATAATATTTGTTGGTCAATTGACTTCCAAGTGCATTCAAGTATTGAACACCCACTGTAGCTGTGAATTTCAAATCTTTGTAGAACTTAATCTCAAAGAGAGCATTGGCGTCCAATTGGTGTTGTTTGCTTTGTTGTTTATCCAAACGAAGAGCACCAGCAGGGTTGATACCAAAACCGAATGCACGGTTCAAAGGTTTACCTTCCAAGTCTGCATCACCATAGTCGTATGCAGGACCTCCAATACGAGCATCTTGTGCAATTGTTCCATCTGGATTACGTAAATAAACGGGATAGATAGGAGGAATAGCATTGATAAAGAAGAATCCATTATTCATGGCGCCACCGCCATCTTGGTTCGGGTTATTCATGTCGGAATAAGCGTACGCAATATTCAAAGATGCTTTGAACCATTTCTTGGGTTGGTAGTCTAAGTTACTACGTACATTGAAACGACTAAAATCAGATGCCCAATAGTAACCTTCGTCTTTGTTGTAACCAAAACTGGTGTAGTACGACAATTTGTCTTTACCACCGCTGAAACGTACACTTGCGTCAATACGATTACCTACACGGAAAATAGATTTGTACCAACTCTCCAGGTTTTCATAACCAGGTCTGCGTTGTGCATTTGTATTGAAAGAAGGACTAAAGAAGCCATTGTTATCGTATGGGTTAATCAACTCTTTGCCAGGCAAGTTCCACAAGTTGTATGCTGTAGGCAGACAGCTCTCGCTATAGAGGGCAGTGTTGGCAGTCTTAATGGCTTTGGATTCAGGAGCGCCATTTACGATATGCGCCATGTTGTATAAACTCATCCATGCCATAGTTACATACTCTTCAGGACTGGTAATCGTCTCATACATAGGCAATAAGCGCATGTTTCCTCCGTAATCCACATTGACTTCGATTTCGTCTTTGTCATTGGCATTACCTTTCTTGGTGGTAATAACGACCACACCATTTGCACCACGGCTACCATACAAAGCAGTAGCAGATGCGTCTTTCAAGATGTTAGTAGAAGCAATGTCACCTGGGTCAATGGAAGAAATATCTCCATTATAAACCACACCATCTACTACGTAGAGTGGGGTAGCACTACCATTCAATGAGCCGACACCACGAATAACCAAAGTCGCATTAGTACCAGGTTGACCGGAGGTGTTAATCACTTGTACACCAGCCACTTCACCTGCGAGTGCCTTGGTAATCTCAGTGGCATGTTTCTTCTCGATGTTCTCTGCATCAACGGCTTGGGCAGAACCTGCGAAACTACCTTTGGAGATGTTACCATAACCAGTAACCACCACCTCTTGAATCACCTCCGTGTTCTCGCGGAGAGTAACCTTGATGTTAGGTTGTACTTTGACTTCTTGAGATTGCAAGCCCACGAAACTGATGACCAAAATCTTGGCATCATCTGGAGCATCCAACTCAAAATTACCATCGTAGTCAGAGATTGTACCGACCGATGTGCCTTGTACAGCAATGCTGGCACCAATAACCGGTTCGCCTTTCTCGTCAACTACTACACCGCTGACATGAACAGATGCCATTGACAGCATGCTGAACATAACAGCTACGAGTGTGAATAATTTTCTCATATATTTAAACATTTTATTGATTTGTTCGTCTCTATATTAGGTGCTTTACGCGAAAAAACACGCAAAGATACTACTTTTTTTTCATATATGCAAATATTTGCTGCAAAAAATATGCATTTTGCTCAAAAATATCTTTTTTGAGGGTTAAATATGGCATTTTACACATAGAATAACGTAGAAAGATTGTTTTCTGTAAGCAATTCGTTTGCGACATCTTGCAAATCGATTGGCGTTAATTTTGTGATTTCCTCAAATGTCTCTTCCCATGTGGGCGCGATTCCTTGGTATAGCATCAATTTCCCCATGGCTAAGGCATTGTTCTCTTGGTTTTCTGCAGAGATTGCCATTTGCCCGTGCAATTGTGTGAGGGCGCGTTGGAACTGCAAGGATGTCATCGTCTCTTCGCGAAGTCGTTTGAGTTCTTTATAAATCAGTTGTAGGCATTGTTCGCGTTGTTGTGGCTCGGTTGCAAAATATATTCCCCAATAGCCAGTGTCGCTGAGCGGAACAAACTGAGATTCGATGGTATAAACTAATCCTTTTTGTTCGCGTAAACTGAGATTGAGTCGAGAATTGAGGCTGCCACCGCCCAAGATATTATTGAGCATATACATCGCCAGTTGTTTAGGATGTCCAATCTCGTACGCGCGCCCGCCCACGAGTGCGTGCGCCTGATGCGTGCGTTTAATTAAGGTCTTACTTTGCTGCACGATGTCGCAGGGACGTGTCCGCTCATCTTGGATTGGCAAACATGCTGTATCAGCAAACAGTCGCTCAACGAATCGTACTACTTTTTGAAAATCAATTCTCCCTTGTGAAAACACCACCATTCGTTCTAGTGTGAAATGTGTTTTAATCCATTGCTGAGCAAAATCCGCTTTGCTACTCATCTTGCGAAGCGTCTTTTTCGTGCCTAAGATAGGCATTGCCAATGGATGTCCTTCAAAAATCAAACTCTCAAAATCGTCGTATATGAGTTCAGCAGGACTATCTTCATAACTCTCAATCTCGTCCAATATGACACCCACCTCTTTGTCTGTCTCTTTTTTAGGAAAAGTGGGTTGTGTCACCATCTCAAACAATAGTTGCAGCGTCTGTTTATAGTGCAGAATAGGCGTAGCGGCATAGAAAGTGGTCTCCTCTTTGGTCGTGTAGGCATTGATCTCACCGCCGATGCCTTCAATGCTGTTGATAATTTGTCGAGCCGTTCGTTTGCCTGCTCCCTTAAAAACAGTATGCTCTACATAGTGGGCAAGTCCATTGAGTTCGGATACTTCATCGCGTGTCCCTGCTCCAATCATAATGCCGATGTATGCCACTTCGGAAGGAGTCGTCCGATGCACTATTTTGAGCCCATTTGGCAAAATTTTATAAAAAGTTGAGCAATTTATTTGCATATATCAAAAATTTGTAGTACTTTTGCACGCTTTTTCAAAAGAAGCGTTTTTTGCGGCATTGGCGGAATTGGTAGACGCGCTAGACTTAGGATCTAGTTCTTCCAGAGTGAAGGTTCGAGTCCTTTATGCCGCACATGATGAAACGTTCGTTTATAGCATTATCTATTTTTGCTTGCTCATTGTTTGTGATGAGTGCTTGTTCAAATATGGCGGATTCTCAGTGTACGCCGAGGATCTTTACGGATTATTTCATTTTACATCCTGTTGATAGCACGGCTAAAGTCGATACCTTGCGTATCATCGCATCGCCGAATGTCTATGACACCATTCATATTGGTGACACGGTGACATATAACGTGCAAATCAATGCGGTGACCAGTTTGTTGACTGGATTTGAGTTCTCTACCATAGACACTTCTGCGTTTGCTATCAGTTTGGCTTTAACACCTGAATTTATGCAAGCATTGACTGATTCGTCTTCGGTAGCAGAAGGGAAATTATATTTCAAGACTGGTTACGTAGCTGCAGGTTTTGGCGTTAAATACATTGCTCGCAAATCTGGTCGCTATGACTTCGCAATGATGGTTTCTACTACATCGAAGTTCTCGCCTGCATGCCTCTCTTTTACTCAGCCTGTTTTTTAGCTTCTTGCCACAGCGCTTCCATCTCGTCCAAAGTCATATCGGTGACTTTGCGCCCTTGTTGTGCTGCTTGTTGCTCGATATAGTTGAATCGACGAATGAATTTTTGGTTCGTCTTTTCCAACGCATTGTCTGGCTTGAGTTTGTATAACCGAGCAGCATTGATGAGTGCAAATAGTAAGTCACCTAATTCTTCCTCTTGGCTGTCTTTCTTTTCGTCAGAATGCGCATCCCTTAATTCTGCCTCAAACTCATCGATTTCCTCTTTTACTTTCTCCCATACATCTTCACGATTAGACCAATCGAAACCTACATTGGCGACTTTGTCCTGAATACGATAAGCCTTGACAATAGATGGTAATGAGTCTGAGATACCTTCTAAGACGGTTTTGTTGCCGCCTTTCTCTTTCAACTTAACTTGTTCCCACAACTTGCTCACGTCCTCTGCATTCTTGGCGGCTTCTTCGCCATAGACATGTGGATGACGGAAAATCAGTTTATCAGAGATACGATTGCACACGTCTGCTATATCAAAATCGTTTGTCTCACTACCAATCTTGGCATAGAAAACCACGTGCAGCAAGACATCGCCTAATTCTTTGGCAATCTCGTTTTTGTCTTGTCTGATGATAGCTGTTGCTAATTCGTTGGCTTCTTCAATTGTGTTTTGACGCAGACTTTCAAAAGTCTGTTTACGATCCCACGGACATTTTTCTCGCAAATTGTCCATGATATCAAGTAGCCGCTCAAAAGCGGCTAATTGTTCTTGTCTTGTATGCATAACTTATTTTTTTATGCCGTCACGTTCCAGCAATGCATCAATAGTAGGGTTGCCACCGCGGAAACGACGATACAGCACCATCGGTTCTTCTGTTCCTCCACGTTCAAGAACGTTCTTGCGGAAAGAGTCTGCCGTTTTCTTATCAAAAATAGAACCGCGTACATCACGCGCTTTTTGGAATTGTGCAAAAGCATCTGCATCTAACAACTCTGACCATTTATAGCTATAGTACCCAGCAGAATAACCACCAGAGAAGATATGTGTAAATGCTGTTTCCATTTGAGTTCCAGCTACATTAGGTATCACACGCACTTGCTCCATGGCATTGTTACCAAAGGCAATAACGGCATCTTGAATAGATTGGTTTTCAGCGGGTGCAAATGGCTCACGAAGCGTATGCCAAGCCATATCTAAATATCCAAATGATAATTGGCGCACGCACGCGTAAGCAGCATGATATGTCTGTGCTGCATGAATCTTATCAATCAAATCCTGCGGCATCGGTTCATTCGTGATGTAATGTTTTGCGAATGTATCTAAGAACTCTTTCTCTCCTAAGAAATTCTCATTGAATTGAGAAGGCAATTCCACAAAGTCACGAGGAACATTGGTGCCCGATTGACTTGAGTAAGTGCAACGTGTTAACATACCATGTAATGCGTGGCCGAACTCATGCAAGAAAGTTTCTACTTCATCGTAAGTCAACAATGCGGGTTTGCCTTCTACGCTATCCGTGGCTTCTACAGGGCGTGTGAAGTTCATTACGTTGATGATATGCGGACGATGGTCGTTGCGTCCAACTTTATATTGACTTTGAAAATCATTCATCCAAGCACCACCACGTTTACCATCACGCGGATGGAAATCTGAGTAATAAACAGCCAAGAACTTACCTTTGGCATCATAAACATCGTATGCAGACACTTCTGGATGATAAACAGGAATGTCCTTGTTTTCTACGAATGTTAGACCATAAAGACGTTGTGCTAAACCAAACACACCTTTCTTAACTGCTTCTAATTCAAAATATGGGCGCAGAATATCGTCCGAAATGCTGTACTTTGCATCTTTCAGTTTCTTAGAATAATAGCTAAAGTCCCATGGTTGAAGTTCTCCTTCAAAGCCCAAACTCTTTGCATACTCTTGCAATTCTGCTACTTCCGCATTAGCTGCTGGCATGTATGCATCACGCAGTTGATTGAGGAAGTTCATCACGTTCTCTTCTGTCTCTGCACAAGTTTTATGCAATGATTTTTGAGCATAATCTTCTTTGCCAAACAACTGTGCGTACTCTAAACGTGCATTGACGATGTCAACAATGTTCTGTGTGTTGTCAAATTCGCCACCGATGCAGCGAGTATTCAATGCCATATATAACTCTTGACGCAACTCGCGGTTGTCACAATCTTGCATAAACGGAATAGTAGTGGTCGGTTTGAGGTTCAACAACCAGCCTTTTTGCCCTTTCTTCTCGGCATTTGCACGCAGCATAGCTTTGGTGTCGTCATTCAAGCCTGCGAGTTGTGACTCGTCGGTAATCAGTTTGGTCCAAGCATTGGTTGCTTTGAGCACATTCTGTCCGTATGCTAAAGTCAGTAACGAAAGACGATTGGATAATTCACGATATTTCTCTTTGCCAATTGAGTCTAAGTTAGCACCATTATTAGCAAAACTTTCATACGTGTCTTCCAACAACTTCATTTGCTCGGGCTTGAGACGCAATTGTTCACGTTGCTCATAGACGGCTTTGACGCGTTGGAAAAGACTGTCGTTGAGGATAATAGATGTTGAATATTCCGTATATTTAGGCATCAATTCGGTCTCAATGGCATCGAGTGTGTCATTCGTCTCTGCGCTGGTGAGATTAAAGAAACAACCTGCTACTACGGACAATGTGTGTCCTACATTATCTAAAGCCACGATAGTGTTGTCAAAAGTGGGCTTCTCTGGATTACGAACGATAGCATCAATCTCTTCCAAGCCTTCTTTGAATGCTTGCTCAAATGCCGGCATATAGTGCTCTGCACGGATTTGGTCAAAAGGATATGCACCATGAGGAGTAGTCCAATTGGCATAGTTTAATAACGGATTGTCATTTTCAACAACAGTCTGCTTGGTTTTAGAAGCGCAACCAACAAGCGCAGCGGCAGCAATAGCCATAGTAATAATCTTTTTATACATAATTCTAATGTTTACTCTAATCTTTTGCCCGAATCTCTTATCTCAACAAATTGATGTCTCCTGACAATTGATAGATACCTAAATATTCGTCGCCATTTTCTTTTTTGCCTTTTTCATAAGCTTGACGCGAGTGGTACGTGGCATCTTTAGCGGCGTCCGTTCCCATCGCGCGAACAACATAATAATAGGCTCCGGCTGATGCAGGACGATTGCCGATATTTCCATCCCAACCTTTGGATGGGTCGGTGGATTCATACACTAATTTGCCCCAGCGATTATATACCCAAATATGAAACTCGCGCAAGGATGTATAGAGTACACGAAACTCGTCATTCTTTCCGTCACCATTGGGGGTGAATACGTTGGGCACTAATAGTTGTGAATTACTGGTCTTAATCTGTACGGAATCTGTGTAAGGTGCTGGATCTAATACATTTTCCTTATTACATGAATCGCTACGAACGGTCACGACGGCTCTGTAATTTCCTGGCTCATAAAACGTATAGCGTACATCTTGATCTTTACGATTAGCAAGCAATTCGCTACCGCGATAGATATTCCAATCAAAGAACCGAACAGCTGGGGTGGGGTTGGAATGGAACACTACTTCCAGAGGGGCAGAAGCAGACAGCACTTTGATATCAATGGGACGATCTACTTCGTTCTCCTCCTCCGTTCCACGTACGGTTGCTTCAGTGGTTACTTTGGTGCGGGCTGCTATGGGAGTATAAGTGGTAGTCTCTATAGAATCGACTTCCATTCCCAATGCTTCTCGCCAAGTAGCGTCCCAAGTTAATGTAAACGAAGTTTCACCTGCGATAGCGGGTAACTGCACATGTTTTTGCTCTAACACGAAGGTTTTGGAGGCAGCTGAATCTTGCCATTGCTCTCCGTCCCAAGCTAAATCTGTATAACGAATAACACCCTCGTGTGCGAGAGTCTTGGTTTGAGCAAATGTGTCCACATAAGTGATAGATGGCACGTTACCATTGATAAAAATGTGCGTCTGGTCGCAGGTCAAATCTGCATACAATTTGTCTGTATCAATAGTGGGCTTGTAGTCGTTGTAGTTAAATACATACACTACATCTAAAACTTGCCCATCTTTTTCCACAATCACTCGGTCGCCTGAATTGGCCATTGAAGTCTCCTCTGCATCGGTCTGAATAGGGTCTGTGTTTAGTGTACGCCACCAATTGACGTTCCCTATTTTAGACCTCAGTTCAGGATTTCCATTGAATAGGAAAATGGTGTCTCTATCTGCTGTATATACGGGGCAGACTTTGGTTGGGTCAGTTGGCTCAATATGCAACGACCACATGGTTGTTGCAGTAACTAATAGAGCGAATATGGAAAGGAGTTTTCTCATTTATTGACTTGGAAACGTGTATTACCATTTACGAAGAAATCCACTATTTGGTTAGCAGCAGCAATACCTGCATTGATATTCGCTTCTGCTGTCTGTGCTCCCATTTTCTTAGGAGTAGCAAAGTAGCGTCCTTCAAACAATGTACGGAATTTAGCATCTGCAGCTGGCATCACGTCGGCGACATACTTGAGGTCGGTGCGCTCTTGCATCAACTCAATCAACTCGTCCTCGTTAATAACTTCTTTGCGAGCGGTGTTAACCAGTAGTCCGTTCTTGGGCATCAAGCCAACAAGACTCTTGTTGATACTGTTCTTAGTTTCGTCTGTAGCAGGGATATGCAGACTGACAACGTTACAAGTTTTGTATAGTTCTTCTGCACTATGCACAGGTTTTACACCAGCAGCGACCATTGCCTCGTCTGGACAATAGGCATCGTATGCGTAGATGTCCATGCCAAAACCTTTGGCAATGCGTGCTACGTTTCGACCTACGTTACCAAACGCGTGAATACCTAACTTCTTGCCCATCAACTCGGTTCCGCTGGTGCCGTTGTACATATTACGTACGGCCATAACCATCAAACCAAGAGCTAATTCTGCGACTGCGTTGGAGTTTTGTCCAGGCGTGTTCATAGCCACTACCTTATGAGCCGTTGTGGCTGCCAAATCAATATTATCGTATCCTGCGCCTGCGCGTACAACAATCTTGAGTGACTTAGCGGCGTCAAGTACTTCGGCGTCAATGACATCCGAACGAATGATGACTGCATCTGCATCTGCAATAGCATCAAGCAGTTGCTTTTTCTCGGTATATTTCTCAAGAAGGACTAATTCGTATCCTGCTTTCTCTACCACTTCGCGAATACCGTCCACGGCTACTTTCGCAAAGGGCTTTTCGGTTGCAACTAAAACTTTCATACTGCTCAACTTTTAGATAACAATGTACTTGGTTTACTTAAAACTTCTTCTCAAAGTCGTGTATGCAATCTACGAGAGCTTGAACACCCTCTAAGTCCATTGCATTGTAGCAACTTGCTCGGAAACCACCAACGAGACGGTGACCTTTGATACCAACCATGCCGCGTTCGGTAGCGAACTTGAAGAAATCGTCAAAGATATCTTCTTTGCCAGGCTGAGGCACGAAGCAGATATTCATGCGGCTGCGATCCTCTTTATCCAAAATAGTTGCAGTAAATATAGGACTCTCGTCAATAGCTTTGTAGAGTAATTCAGCTTTAGCAATATTGCGTTTCATAATCCAATCAACGCCGCCATTGGCTTTCAACCAGCGCATTGTCAGCAGTGCAGTATAAACAGGAAGTACAGGAGGTGTATTGAACATGGAGCCACCTTCGATATGCGTGCGATAGTCTAACATAGTAGGAATATAACGAGTCACTTTGCCTAAAATGTCTTCACGTACAATGACGAAAGTTACACCTGCAGGAGCAAGGTTCTTTTGAGCGCCACCATAAATCAAACCGAATTGACTTACATCGATTGGACGGCTCAAAATATCGGACGACATATCGGCTACGAGTGTCACGTTGCCTTTCTTTTTATAAATCTCTTGCAGTTTAGCGTCCGAAATCTCTGTACCATAAATGGTGTTGTTGGTTGTGATATGGAGATAGTCGCAGTCTTGTGGAACTTCCCAATCCATAGGAATAGAGTTGGTTGATGCAGCCAATTCTACTACTTCGCCAAAGGCTTTTGCTTCCTTGATGGCTTTTTTTGACCATACGCCGGTGTTGAGATAAGCGGCTTTTTTCTCAAGCAGGTTGAACGGAACCATACAGAATTGCAGGCTGGCGCCGCCGCCTAAGAAAAGAACGCGGTATCCTTCTGGGATATTCAGCAATTCTTTCATCAGTGCTTCTGCTTCGTCCATGACGGGTTGGAAATACTTAGCACGGTGAGAAATCTCTAAAATCGATAAGCCTTCACCTTGAAAGTCGAGTACGGCTTCTGCTGTTTGTTTGATTACTTCTTGTGGCAGGATAGATGGACCTGCATTGAAATTATACTTTTTCATAGTGTGTGTGGTATTAGATTTGGGTTATAGTATGCCGTTCATATTAAATCGTTTGCTATTCCATTCGGTATGTGCGCCGCGATTAGCTGCTATACGAAGAGGTTTCACTTCGTCTTGCTTGTTGGCCAATTCGAGTGCCATAGCGATGGCTGCGATATCGTCTTCGCCTTCTTTGGGTTGTGGCAGCAAAGATGCAGGAATAGGTTTACCTGCTTTCTTCATGCGCTCAATCAAGTCTTGATTGAACTGCTCTTTGGCTTGTCCAGACTTGAATTCACGATATTGTTTTTCGTGCATTGCAAACTCGAACAACTCTTCATCGTCTTGACCACGGTCCCAACCATTCTCTTTCATCTCTTTCTCGAAACGCGGTAATTCGTTTGGATAGAGAGCTTGTGGGTCACCTGTATAGAACTCAAAGCCTTTTTCTTTGGCGAGTTCGATGATTTCGGGAGCTAATTCGCCAGGCAACTTACCAGACTTACCTAAAATCATACCCCACATAGCAGGATCCATACGTGTGAATGGTTTCTCGTCCATGGACTTGCTATACAGATTCATCAAAGCGGCGTTCTTAACATATTGACTGAATGGAGTTACCAAACATGGTGTGCCTAACATCGGCCAAATACGTTGTACTTCGTCGAATAGTTCAACGAGCAACTCATCTTCGGTCAGTTCGTGTTGTCCTTTCTTGCGTAAGTTGGCGTTGATGGCTGCGTGCATACCTTTGAGGTCTGCCATTAATGAACCCATCATGCCGCCAGGAAGACCACATCCCACTAATAGAGAAGTCATCAGACTATTCTTTGGATCAATCCAATAGCCCAAGAAATCGTCCATAAACGATTGCGTGAGTGAGCGAGCTTCCATATATGCTTTCATGTTGATATCTTTCACTTGGAAACCTGCGTCTTTGAGCATCGCTTGAATCGTGATAACATCTGGGTGTACTTTACCCCAACTCAGAGGTTCCATCGCCACATCCAGTACGTCACCACCAGCTTTAGCCACTTCGAGCATAGAGGCAACAGAGAAACCTGGTCCAGTATGACCGTGGTATTGAATGATGATATCAGGATGTTTCTCTTTGATGGCTGCCACAATGATACCTAACATAGCAGGACGGCCAATTCCCGCCATATCTTTTAAGCAAATCTCTTGGGCACCGCCCTCAATGAGTTGCTCGGCTAAGTTGATGTAATATTCAGCAGTATGCACTTTGGAGTACGTGATACACATTGTTGCCTGTGCTGTCATACCCGCAGCTTTTGCCCATTTGATAGAAGGAATAATATTACGTGGATCATTTAGTCCGCAGAAGATACGTGTGATATCTGTTCCTTGTGCATGTTTAACTTTGTACATAAGTTGACGTACATCAGCAGGAACGGGGTTCATACGCAATGCGTTCAAACCACGGTCCAACATGTGGGTCTTTATACCTGCTTCATTAAATGGTTTAGTGAATGTGCGAACGGCTAAGTTGGGATTTTCTCCGTATAGCAGGTTCACTTGTTCGGATGCACCACCATTGGTTTCTACACGGTCAAAACAACCCATGTCAATGATGACGGGTGCAATTTTTGCTAACTGATCTTTACGAGGAACATATTTACCGCTCGATTGCCACATATCACGGTAAACGAGTGAAAACTGAACTTCTTTTTTTTCTTCAATTTTTTTCATGATGTTTATATGTTTTCTAACTTATATCATATCCATAATGGCGTAGTCTGGCTTGAGAAGAACGCCAATCTTTATCTACTTTCACGAATAGTTGTAGATATACTTGTTTGCCAAAGAAAGCTTCAATGTCATGTCTGGCTTGTGTTCCCACTTTCTTCAGTGCGGTACCGGCTTTGCCGATGATGATTCCTTTTTGTGAGTCTCGCTCTACATAAATGACGGCGCCAATGCGGATGATTTTCTCTTCCTCTTGGAATGTCTCTACTTCCACCTCGACAGAGTAGGGGATTTCTTTGTCATAGTTAAGCAGAATCTTTTCACGAATAATCTCGTTCACAAAGAATCGTGACGGCTTGTCCGTCAGTTGGTCTTTGTCGAAGAATGGTGGACATTCGGGCAACGCTTCTTTGATGGCAGCAAAGAGTTGGTCTATGCCAAAGCGCTCTTGTGCCGATACGGGAAAAATCTGTGCTTCGGGCAATTCGCGATGCCAATAATCTACCAGCTGCTCTAACGTCTCTTGCGTAGTCAAATCAATCTTATTGATGATAAGAAACACCTGCACGTTATTCGTGGCAGCGCACATCTTGCGCACTTTGTCCAAGAACTCGGCATTTTTGTCGGGAGTGTCTTGCACATCGGTTACGTAGAGCAATATGTCGGCGTCCACTAACGCGGAACGAGAAAATTCCAGCATTTGCTCTTGTAGTCTGTAGGTGGGTTTGAGTACGCCTGGTGTGTCCGAATAGACGATTTGAAAATCCTCTCCATTGACAATACCCATAATACGATGGCGAGTGGTTTGCGCCTTCGATGTAATAATCGAAAGACGCTCACCCACCAACGCATTCATCAATGTTGATTTACCGACATTGGGGTTGCCTACAATATTGACAAAACCACTTCTATGCACAGTCACAACTTTTTAGAAATCTAAATCCAGTGGAGCAAACAGTTTAGATTTGCTGACTTTCTGAATCTTTCCAAACTTAGCAGCTAAGCGTTTTTGGTCGATCTTCTTTGGGTCACCCATGATAATAATAGTCATAGGTTTACCTTGAATGTTCTCTTTGTAGAACTTCTCGATGTCCTCGAAGGTCATGTTCTTCACTTGCTCTACTAATTGGATAGCTGGGTCTTCTGTATATCCTAACATATTCAAGCGTTCCAATTGCTCAGCCTTAGAGCGGAAGCTTGGTTTGCTGATTTGTATCTCTTGTAACAATGCTGCACGCACATTCTCCATACGCTCTGGATGGATTGGCATTGAGTCGCAGATGTGCATGAACGTCTCTACTGCGTCTGCCACTTTGTCGGATTGTGTGCCGATGTAACCCATGAAGTATGAGTCACGACCGGGAAGTTCTCCTTTAGCCATGTATCCAGTAGCGGTGTATGCGAACGAACGTTTAGTACGAATCTCGTCCATGACGATACCCGAGAATCCTCCATCAAAGTATTGGTTGAAGGCATTGTAAAGGTATGCTTTGTCTTTGTCGTAAGGGATACTATTGAAGTAGAAATAAATCGTGGCTTGTTGTACGTTGGAGTTAGCCAAGAAATAGATTTGTGTCTTGTCATAACTCTTGCGGTCACGATATTCTGGGGACTTAGTATCTTGCATACCTTCTTGCAATGGTAAGTTTCCTGCGAGAATAGTCTTAGCTTCGTCTAATGGTTTAGCACCGCAGTAGAAAATGTCCAATTTATATTTGGTAGCATCTAAGAACTCAGTCATCAGTTTGAGTTCGTCCATGTAATAAATGTCCATAAACGGAACAACATCTTTATAGTCGGACTTGTCACCAAAGAGTACGTACTCTTCCAATGCGTCTGCTTGTACATCATCAATCTTGTCCAGACGGAAACGGTTGGATAATTCGCTACCTTGCATAGATTCAAACTGTTGTTGGTCAAATTTAGGGAACAACATTTGACGTTGAACGAGTTGACAGATGTCTGCCAAGTGTTTCTCGTCACCAAAGATAGTCACTTCAAAGTAGTTTTTAGATACACCATAAAATACGCGGCCACCTTTTTCGCTCAATTGGCGACGGAAGTCTTGTGGCTCGATAGCAGGCATGCCTTTGATACCAGCCACGTTCATCATTTGTGCCACATACTCTAATAAAGGACGACGCATCGTGCCGATGCCATAACGAAGGGTGAGCGAGAAGATATCGTTCTTTTCGTTCTTGTTGTAGTACAGGTCGATTTTGTCTCCCATCGATACTTTTTGTACATCGCTGTAGTCGGTGTAGGTTTGTATCACATCTCCAGCAGGCAGTGCCTTGAAGTTCTTTGCGTATTCCGTCTCTACGCCCTTTGGCATGTCTAATGGTTTGATTTTCGGCTTATCCAATTTGTTGACTTTCTTGTCTCCTTCATCGAAACTGATGGTTAAGTGTGGTGCGGAGAAGTATTTCTTAGCGATACGTTGTACATCCTCTTTGGTGAGGGCTAAACCTTTCTCCATATTGGTAAAGATGTTCTCAGTAGGCTCATTATAAATGAAGCAATCTACAAGACTCATCATGTTTTCCTCGCCTTCCTCATAACCGAGGATGGTGTTTTGTACATACTCAGTCTTAACCGACTCAATCAGCCAATCGGGAATGTCGCCGTTTTGCAGTTTCTCGATTTCTTTGAAGATGATTTTCTCAGTAGCAGCATTGGACTCGAACTGTTGTTGGTTCATGTCATAGTAAGGAACGGCATAAACCAATATACGTCCCATGTCGCGACGGGCATCTAAGCCGCATCCGGCATCAGAAACGATACCGTCCATAGAAATCTTGTCCAAAAGACCAGTGCTCATGCTGTTGGCTAATAGGCTGCATACAAACTGCAAAGCCAGTGCGTCTTCGTCGCCTACTTTGACTCCATCCCACGCCCAAACGATTTCAGGATAATAACCAAGTTTGTAACTCAGTTTTTTGCCGCCTTGGAATTGTGCGTTAGGATAGGTTTTGCGAGCAGGTAATTCTGCTGGTTTCAATCGACCAAAAGTCTCTTCAATCATCGGTTTGGTAGCCTCTGTGTCGAAGTCACCTACGATAATCAAAGCCATATTATTGGCTACGTACCATGTGTTGTAGAACTCAATGAGTTTGCTGAGTTGTGGGTTCTTCAGGTGCTCAGGAAGACCAATCACGTTACGCTCGTAAGGGTGACCTTTGTATAACTCCTCAAACATCTTGTTAGATACTTGCATATTAACATTGTCCTCGTACATGTTGTACTCTTCGAACACGTTCTCTAACTCTGCTTGGAATGTACGGAAGACAGGGTTAATCAGACGGTCAGAGAAGATCGTCAACCATTTGTACATTTGGTTAGCAGGGAAACTGTTGTGATAGCAGGTCATGTCATAACTCGTAAACGCATTGACGCCCGTTGCGCCGATACCGTCCAACATACTGAAGAAGTCTTCGGTAGTGGAGTACTTAGCGGCTTCTAAGCTGGCGCGGTTAATGCGTGCTGTCAACGTGTCGCGTTGTACTTTGTCGGTGGCGGCAGCGTACTCGTCATAGAGACGAATAATCTCTTCGTAGTACGGTTTTTCCTTTTCCCAATCAATAGCACCAATCTTGTCGGTACCTTTGAACATCATGTGCTCTAAGTAGTGTGCTAAACCAGTGCATTCGGCTGGTTCGTCAATTGCACCTGCACGAACGGCTACGTAACCTTCTACATCGTTTTGGTCGTGGTTTTCCCACAACATAACGGTCAAGCCGTTCTCTAATTTGTACTCTGTTAATCCTTCACGGTTTTGTGCCATCAGCTCGCCTGCGAGCAGTACGCACATTGCAAATAATAATCCTTTTTTCATTGTCGTAAATGTTTATATTAATTACTTTCATCTTTCATCTCTCATCTCTCATCTTTCTCACCACTCCAACAGCACTTTGCCACACTGTCCACTGACCATCACATCAAATCCTTTTTGGAAATCGTCGAACTTGAATCGATGTGTGATGACAGGACTGAGGTCGAGTCCGCCTAACAGCATCTGCTCCATCTGGTACCATGTCTCCCACATACGACGTCCCGTGATACCTTTGATAGTCAATGCGTTGAAGATGACATCTGACCAATTGACTTGTGTGTTGTAGGGTAAGATACCGAGTTGTGCGATGTTGGAACCTTTGTACATGTGTGCAATCATTTCGTTGAATGCCGCTGGTGCGCCAGACATCTCTAATCCCACATCGAAACCACGAATACCTAATTGGTTCATAGCGTCTTGTACGGTTTCGCCTTTTGAACCATCTACGGTGATTGTTGCCCCCATTTTCTTAGCAATCTCTAATCGCAGTGGGTTAATATCTGTAACCACAATATTCTTTGCTCCTGCATATCGACAAATACCTGCTGCCATCGTGCCGATTAGTCCTGCGCCTGTGATGAGCACATCTTCGCCCAACAGCGGAAAAGCTAATGCTGTGTGGGTCGCATTGCCGAATGGGTCCATTATAGCGGCAAAGTCGTCTGGAATCTCGGGACGTAACTTCACCACATTGGATTCTGGTATGGTGACATATTCAGCGAAACAACCATCTTTGCCCATGATACCGACAGAGATAGTGTTCTCGCATACGTGTCCCATTCCGCGGCGGCAGTTGCGGCAATGTCCGCAGACAATGTGTCCTTCTGCTGTGACGCGTTCGCCAACCTTGAAGTTGCGGACACCATCACCTACTTCGGCAACGACACCAACAAATTCATGCCCCATGGTGTAGGGTGGGGTGCAGTGGGCTTGTGACCACTCGTCCCATTTGTACATGTGTAAGTCTGTACCGCAAATGGCTGCTTTAGTTACTTTGATGAGTACATCATTAACACCCACCTCAGGCATTGGAACTTCTTCCATCCAAATACCAGGTTTTGCGTAACGTTTAACTAATGCTTTCATATTATAAAAACTTATAGTTTTTCTAATTGCCCGCAAAATTACAACTTTTTTTTGAATTGTGCAAGAAAAATCGCATTTTTTTTGCGTACATGCGTTTTTTTTACTACTTTTGCAGCCCGATACAGCAAAATAATGATGAAAAAAGTGCAGACACATACATTTTGGGCAGTGGTGACAGGTGCCAGTAGTGGCATCGGTCTCCGCTATGCCACCGCTTTAGCACGCGATTATGGATACAACATCGTGTTAGTCAGCAATCAAGAAAAAGAATTGACCGAAGCGTCCGCAGACTTATCTAAGCAGTATGGCATAGAGACGCGAGTCTTGTGTTTGGATTTAGCGGCAGCAGATGCTGCGGAACAAGTGCATACTTTCTGTGTGGAGAATGGTCTCAATGTGAGAGTGCTAATCAATAATGCGGGGATGTTAATTTTTGACTACCTTGTTAACGTCTCCCAGCAGCGGCTCAACACATTACTTATGTTGCATGTGGTGACCTTGACTAAGTTGTGTCAGCTATTCGGTCAAGATATGGTTCGTGCGCACGAGCAGGACGCGTCCGCGAGGGGGTATATATTGAATATGTCCTCTATGTCTGCATGGATGGCGATGCCAGGTATCCAATGTTACAATGCGAGCAAGAGTTATGTCCTCAATTTCAGCAAGTCGTTGTGGTATGAAATGCGTCCGCACCACGTGCATGTATTAGCCATGACGCCTGGTTCGACCAACACGGGGTTGCTGCCGTTTCCTGATAAGTGGGGACGATTATTGCGGATAGTAGGTATCACGATGTCGCCAGAGCGATTAGTACAACGCGCCCTGCACGTGCTATTCTGCACGCGCCGCAAACGTTGTATGCCTGGAGCTTGGAATTATATTATTGTTCCCATCATCAATCACTTGCCGGACTGGCTTGTGAATTGTCTGATGCCTAAGATTCTTTAGTCTGGAAATTCCATCAAGTAGGCTTTGATGAAAGCGTCTATGTCGCCATCCATGACAGCGTTGACGTTATGTGTCTCGTAGTTCGTGCGATGGTCTTTGACGCGTCGGTCGTCGAATACGTATGAGCGTATTTGACTACCCCATTCAATCTTTTTCTTACCTGCTTCCACTTTGGCGGCAGCTTGGCGGCGTTTCTCTAACTCCAACTCATAGAGTTGACTACGCAGATGTCGCAGGGCGTTTTCGCGGTTCTTGGGCTGGTCGCGGGTCTCGGTGTTCTCAATCACAATCTCGTCAGGTTGCCCTGTGAGGCAGTTGATGAACTTATAGTGCAGGCGTACGCCGGACTCCACTTTGTTGACGTTTTGTCCTCCTGCTCCAGATGAGCGGAATGTGTCCCAACTGATGCCTGCAGGATCAACTTGAATATCGATAGAATCGTCGATGAGAGGTACCACGAACACGGATGCAAAAGATGTCATACGTTTGCCTTGTGCGTTGTATGGACTGACACGAACGAGGCGATGTACACCATTCTCAGACTTGAGGTAACCGTAAGCCATGTCGCCTTCGACATTGAAGGTGACGGTTTTGATACCGGCTTCGTCGCCTTCTTGGTAGTTAGAGACGGTCACTTTGTAGTTATGTTTCTCGCAGTAGCGTTGATACATACGCATCAGTTGCTCTGCCCAGTCTTGGGCTTCGGTACCGCCGGCGCCGGACACAATCTTCAGTACTGCAGGCATTTGATCTTCCTCGTGCGAAAGCATGTTCTTCATCTCGAGGTCTTCAACGGCTTGTAGGGCGTTGGTGTATGCGGTGTCTATATCGGCTTCTGTCACCAGTTCGTCTTTGTAGAAATCGAATGCGAGGGAGAGTTCTTCGCTTTTACTTCTGACTTCCTCAAAACCCTCAATCCAGCGTTTGATGCCTTTGACTTTGCGCATCTGTGCTTCGGCGGCTTTGGCATCATCCCAGAATCCTGGGGCTTGCGTGTGTAACTCTTCCTCCTCCAGCTGAATACGTTTCTCGTCAATCTGAAGGTATTGTTTCAGTTTATCGGCACGTGTTTGTACGTCTTTTAGTTGTTCAATTGTTATCATGCGTTTATTGACGTATGCTAGCACCGAACTTATCCTCAAATGTCTTGAGCAGTCGTGCTATGATGTTATCTATTTGTTGGTCTTTGAGTGTATTTTCGCGGTCTTGCAGGATGAAGGAGAGTGCATAACTCTTCTTGTTAGCGTCGAGGTTTTTGCCCTCATAGACATCGAATAAGTACACGTTTTTGAGCAGTTTGCGTTCAGTGTCGAAAGCGGCGCGTGCAATGTCTGCAAATTGTATGTCTTTGTTCATCAGCAATGCGAGGTCGCGTTTCACTTCGGGGAACTTAGGCAGGTCATTGATGACGGGGCGATAGGCTTTGTTCTGCTTGAGTAATGCGTTCCAATCGAGGTCGGCGTAGTAGACGGGGTTGTCGATGTCAAACTGTTTGAGCAGTTTAGGTGCTACAATCGTGATGTAACCTAATACTTTGCCGTTACCTGCTTTGATGACTAATCCGTCTGCAAAACATGCTGCGAGTGGGCAAGGCGTGCTGTTGGTATCTACGGCTGTCTCGAGGGTCACTTTGTCCATTGCCACACCGATACGGCGGAGGATGTTGTTGACGATAGCGTGCAATTGATAGAACGTGGTTTTTTCCTCTTTATGTGCCCAACTGAGCATAGAAGATTTGTTGCCAGTAATCCACAGTCCTAAGTGCGGCTCCTCGCTATATTGCTGTATCGGCTCCACATCGTCTATACTCTTTACTCCTTCAGCGCAGCGGTCTATACTCTTTACTCCTTCAGCGCAGCGGTCCATACTCTTATAGTGATAGCAGTGTCCAAACTCATAGAACTTGAGGTTACTGTTTTTGCGGTTGACATTGCGTTGAATCGATTCGAGTCCGCCGAATAGCAGTGTTTGTCTCATGACGCCGAGGTCTTGGCTGAGTGGGTTCATGATGCGTACGCATGAGTTGAGCCACTCGCCCTCGTAGTAACTCACTTTAGTGAGAGAGTTGTTCATTATCTCGTTGAATCCCTGTGCAGTCAGTTGTTCGGAGATACGTTTTTGCAGGGCTTCGGGGTTGGGTTTGACGCCATAACTGAGACTGGTGTTTAGTTTGTCGGGGAACTCGATATTGTTGTATCCATATATACGAAGTATATCTTCCACCACATCGCATTCGCGTTGTACATCGACGCGGTAACGAGGAACGGTCAGCGTCCAGCACTTTGAACTTTCGACTTCCGACTTTTGACTTTCGACTTCTATCTCCAGCGCCTCGAGTATGGTGCGGATAGTGTCTTCTCCTATCTCTTTACCCATGAGTCGTTGTGCGCGATCGACGTCGAACTCTACTTCCCAACCAGGGAATGCTTCGGGGTGGGTGTCGGCAATGTCCATTGCCACTTGTCCGCCTGCCACTTCTTGAATCAGGAGTGCGCAGCGTTGTAGTACGTAGAGGGTGTTATTGGGGTCGCAACCGCGTTCGTAGCGGAAGGAGGCGTCTGTACTGAGTTGGTGACGACGTGCAGTCTTACGGATGGAGACGGGGTCGAAGTAGGCGGATTCGAGGAAGACGTTCTTTGTTTGTTCGGTGACACCACTGTCTTGTCCGCCGAAGACGCCAGCTATACACATGGGTCGGTTGGCATTGCAAATCATCAAATCGCGTGCGTCTAAGGTGCGTTCTACGCCGTCGAGTGTCACAAATTTCTCTCCCTGTTGGGCGTTCTTGATGATGATATGTTGTCCTTCGATCTTGTCTGCATCGAATGCGTGCAGTGCTTGTCCCATCTCAAAGAGGACGAAGTTTGTGGCATCGACGACATTGTTGATGGGTCGTAGTCCGATGGTGGATAGTGCTTTTTTGAGCCAATCGGGGGACTCGTGAACGGATACGCCAGCTATGGTAACTCCTGTGTATCGTGGGCAGGCGTCGGTATTCTCAACGGTCACATGGATGGGCAGATTATGGTTTTGTACAGCGAAAGCGCTGACGTCTGGGCGTGTGAGTGCGATGTCTTGTCCGTGTGCTACGTAGTAGGCGTGTAGGTCACGTGCTACGCCGTAGTGAGAAGCGCCGTCGTTGCGGTTGGGGGTGATATCTACTTCGATGACGGTGTCATCTTCGAGATGAAAATACTCTTTAGCAGGCAGTCCAACGGGTGTGTCGGAGGGCAAGACCATGATGCCGTCATGGCTGGTGCCAACACCAATCTCATCTTCTGCGCAAATCATGCCGAGTGATTCTTCGCCACGTATCTTGCCGCGTTTGATGGTGAAGCATTCGTCGCCGTCATAGAGTTTAGTACCGATAGTAGCCACAATCACTTTTTGTCCGGCAGCCACGTTTGGCGCGCCGCACACTATCTGTATCGGTTCCTCGTTGGGTGCAACACGGGTTGTTGTGATGTGTAGGTGGTCGGAGTTAGGGTGGGGGATGCAGGTTACCACTTCACCTACCACTAATCCTTCTAATCCGCCACGGATAGATTGCACATTTTCGACGGTACCTACTTCCAGTCCGATAGAAGTTAGGATTTTTGCCACCGTTTGGGCGTCATCTTTGAGCGCGATATAGCGCTTAAGCCAATTATACGATATATTCATAATCAAGTAGTTATTTATTCTTATTTATTACGGGAATGGTTTATGATTCATTAAAAATATTCCTGTACTGCAAATTCAAATTGTTGTATAAAGATTTGTTTGAAGGCATATAGATTATTCTGTTCATAAAAAATCAGCATCGCTTTTTTGTAGTCGATAGACTCCACTGTGCGAAAAGATAATGGGCAGTAACCATTAGCAATTAAAATAGCGTTGCTTGTTATTCGCGCTGTACGCTTATTGCCATCCATAAATGCCTGAATATAACTGAGCAGTACTAATGCCAATAGTGCTTTATCAAAAATAGTTGTCCTGCTATTAATTAAGTCGCACATACTTTGCATCGCTTCGCGTATCTGAAACTCATTGTCTAAAGGACGATAATTGGTGCCTGTAATACCTACACGCCGATGCCGAATCCCTTTATCCACCGCCAAGTCTTTGATTAACAGCGAATGTATATCTTCGATTCGGCTAATAGTCAGCTGTTGCAAATAATCCGGGTTGTCCAACACAAATCGCAAAGCATATTTGTGATTGAGGAGCATAACAGCTTCTTCCTGGGTCTTTCCATCTGCCGTTTTGCTTTCGCGCAATAGGCGTTCTGTTTCCAATAGCGAATAGGTATTTCCCTCTATTTGTGACGATTTCCAACTTAAATCAATACCTAATCGTTCCATTTCTTGACGGTATGCGTTATCGGTCAGTTGGGACAGGTGTTGCTTAAACTCATCCTGTAAGGCATTAAGATGCGCCAATTCATCTTCACTGAATAAAGAAACCGATGGTAGTATATCTCGTATTAGTTCAAAATTAAATGTTGACTGAATAGCACGTTTATCTTCTTCAAGAGCAAAATACGTATCCAAATCCAGCGGCATAGTGATAAATGCTTGATGAGACAAAGAATAACGGGTTGCGCGTGCTTTACCACTAACAGTCACATCTCCCGAAACGACCGCGTTACTAATAAGTCGCTTCAGTGTAGCATCGCTTCCTGTAAAGGATATGCCTTGGCGAATCTCATCTCGGGTGGATGCCGGATGATAGTGTAAAAATTGTAATATTTCTCGTTTTGTATCCATTGTCTTTTCAAAAAACGGTGCAAAATTACAAAAAATATTTGATATATCGGCTCATTTTGAGCCAAAAAATGATAAAATTATGCGGTTTTTGAGCCGATTCGTTATTTTTTTCTGCTATTATTCGGTTACTTTGATATATTTTACGCTTTCGGGGTCAGTAGGTGGTGCGGCTTGGGCTTCTGCTTTATTCTTGTCATTCATAGTAGTCTATCTCAATTGAGAGATTAACATTTCACGCGGCAAAATTACTACTTTTTTTTGGAATGTGCAAATTTTGGTGCATTTTTTTGCTAATTTATTGGTTTTTGTCTTTTAATATAGCACTTGTGTTAGACCAAAAATGTACACAAAAAAGTTGACAAGACAAAGGTAAGTAATTATGGTGGAGTGGCTACTACAACAGTAATTGAATAATCTCGCTCGGTATTGAATGAGTCAAGCCGCGAGTATACCAACACAGGCAATATTCGCCATCGGTAGTTTGTTTGTTAACTTCTACCTCGTCCCACACCGTTATTTTCTCCAAAAATGGATGATTCTCTTTGTCGATGAATAAGTTTGCCGTCTTTTGTCCATTCCGAAGTAGCACGGTGCAACCTTGACGATTCATTTGCACATCGGTCACCTCAATATCGGTATCGGACTGCCCCATGTATAGGTTCACTAATTTACGTAAAGTGTTCTGCACCATATCTTTATCTTGCTGTTCTATCCATTTCATCCACGGATTATCTGGTAGGACTGGGTGCAGCACGGATGGTAATTCGATATGTTTTGTACCGCACAACGCACAATCCAACTGCAAGCGAATTTCGAATAAATCGTCATCCTCTAATTCATAGTAGAAATAGGTTATGCTGTCAACTGTTCCGTCTTGAGGTTTATGTATATGTACAACTAATTTGGTTGGTTCCAGCATAAAGCACCATCGTTGCATAGTACAATTATCTGGATTAAATGGCTGATTCTTATCGGCTTGTACCTGTAGTACATTATATATTCCATTTTCACCTATCACCCGCCAAAGTGTTGTCTTCTCCTCGTCAGCATGGTCTTCCATCAACCATTGTACTGGTAGAAATGGCATAATTTTATTACCTGTATGGATGGCTTTTAGTAAGTCGTCTGTGTAGCGGTAATAGTACATGACGTGCCCTAAATAAACCATCAAATGTGTCCATCCGCTTAGTGGAAGGTCTTGTGCTTGTCGAATGCATGCAGCCGCCACATAGTGACTGGAATTTGCCTCTGGATACTGCTTGTACAACATCGTATCCACGTCTTTTAGGAGTGTTACCAGCACTTCCGTTTTCCTCATTCGATTAGGATTGAGTCCACACATACGCGCGTACACCCACGCCAACAGGTGATAGTAGTCAAATGGATATTCGTTCTGTAACTGTTGCAGTTCTTTCTTCAGTTTGGTACTTTTCAAGAATGACACTTGCCCTTGGTATAGGCGCAGGAAATGCGTCTTATCCATTCCTTTGGATAGCTCTATTGCGGTTTCCCATAGATGTGGCATGTGCCACAATGTCGCTTCTTCTATCTCATAGCCGTTGCAAATCTGCTGAATCAGTTCGTCAATCGTATTATCTTTCATTCGACTATCAGACTTTTTTGTGTTCTTCTTTCTTTTGGTTCTTTCTTCACAGCTCAGACGCGATAAAACGTGTTTGTCTGTACGTCCAATCATTTTGCACATCGACGATACTGAGTTCGCAAAAATGCATTTTTCAATAAGAGAAATCAACATGTCTCTTTTCGTTTCCATAATATCAATATTGTTTTTGTTAATTCCAGTTCTCTTTTGCGGGTGCAAAGGTAATGCTTTTTTGCCAATTCTCCAAATTTTTGTGTCACTTTTTTCTGTTTTGTGTCAAAAAGTCGTCTTTTGACAACACTTTTATAAAAATCACATTGCCTCTTGCACGTTCCACAAAAATCCTGTACCTTTGCACCCGATTTTCAACCTTTAATAATTACAACTATGACTCCTTTTTTTATTAGACGTTTTTTTATGAGTCCTACAGAACGAGTAGCGTACGAACTATGTCACATGTACAACAAAGATCCAGAAGCAGCTGTATTGCCTTGTGTTGGCGAAGACAAAGTGCATACACCATTCTCGTATGTGGTAGATGATGTGATGGCATTGCATTCGGATAGTTCTCCTTTGGTGATTATCTCGAAGAATATGACTAAAATCCAGTTGACAGACGCGCTGCTGAAACACATCCTTATGAGACATGACTTAGATGTGTCAGGAGATTACAAGCAACGTCATCCAGATATAATTGCCAAATGTATGGCTAAATTAGAGCGTATTCCTTTGTATATTGACGATACCAACTATGCGTCTGTGGATGAGTTGATGGCTGCTTTGAAGCGCTTTGTGACAGAGAAAGAGTGCATGCGTTTCTATGTCGACTGTTTCCACATGGATGAACCCGAGAAATTGCTGAAACAAGCCAGAGCGCTTGAACGATTTGGCAAAAAACATCATGTCTCATTCATTCAGTTCATGGTTGCTACCATCGTTGTCTAACAATATATATAAACAATTTAAACCAATAGTATTATGAAAAACTTCGATCCATCCATTGATGTACAAAACTTTGTCTTGAATCAGATTTTAGATGCACTTCATTGTGACATCCTGCTTGCTATTCGCTCACACACCACCAGAGAGCAGAGCTCACTTTTTGATTCCAAGTCATATAGAGAAGGCAATTGTTTTAAGATTGATGCCAATTCTTTGCCGGATTTGCATCGTATATGTCAGGAGGTTATTGAGACTCTCAACTACACCGAGCAGATAGATTTCTATTTGTCCGGCAATTCTGACATCAACGCATTTTCGTGGGAAGCTGAAGATGAGGGAGAACCTAATTTGATTGAAATCAACTCCGGACTATTTAATCTTATGACTGAAGATGAGTTAAAGTTCGTGATTGGGCATGAGATAGGGCACTTGATTAGTCACGATATGATGGTCAAGTCACTTGTTAGTTTTGCGTATCCAGACGAGAACACTATTCCTCCTTATATTGATGAACGTCGTGTCATTCATAATCATTTGTCAGAGTTCATTGCCGACCGTTACGGTTATTTAGCCAATCACAACTTAGAGGCTTGTGTCTCTGCATTGTATAAGTTGACATCTGGCATTGACCTCCAAAAGTTAGAGGTTTCTATACCAGCTTTGATTGAGAACAACGAGCAGCACATCAAGTTTTTCTTAGAAGAGGACGGGGAAATGTTTGGAGATCATCCAGTTAATCCTTTGCGGGTGCAGGCGCTTCATGTCTATTCTACGGCTCAAAGTCAAGAAGAGATTGATGATTGCATACATGCTATCGTCAATTGCCTCTGCAAGAAGTTGTTTAATGACTCTATCTTGGGTTATACAGCTGCTGCTGGCATACTGATGGCTACAGTAGATGGTGAACTCTCTGACAAGGAGTTAGCTGTTATTTACGAGTATATGGGTGCTGATTGTTTTTGTCCAGAACAGGTATTGGACGAATTCAAGGATACCGATTGGCAGAAACTCTTGGATGAATCTATTCCTCAGATACTAACAACCTTTGGATTAACTGGTCGTGAGCGTATGTTCCGATACGCGCTCAAGGTTATGTTAGCTGATGGTTCTGTCACTTCGGAGGAAATTGATTTTGCTTACGAGTTAGGTGACAAACTACAACTCTCTAATGCTGAAACTACCGATTTAATTACGGAAGCTATGCGTTCCGACTACCTTCCTAAAATAACTGTTGAAAACGATAACGAACTATGATTTCTAAAAATTCTCCCTCCTCCATACTCCATACTCCATACTCCTTCAGCGCAGCGGTCTATACTCCTTCAGCGCAGCGGTCCATACTCCTTCAGCGCAGCGGTCTATACTCCATACTCATTGGTCTTCCCTTATCGATTTTTGCGACCTTGTTGCCGAACGCGAATCGGATATTCCCCGACAGTCACCCGACGGTCACCCGACAGTCGCCCGACGGTCGCCCGAAGGTCGCTCGACAGTCATAGCATACCTTAAGCACCTTTTAAGCCCCTCTCGTATTAGGCATTTTTATCGCCGATTTAACGACCACTAACGAATAAAAATCAAAAAAATGAGAAATAATGCTCCACAAAATTTGCAGGTATCAAAACTTTTTTGTACTTTTGCACCCGATTTTCGGAGAGAAACCCGAAAATCGTTAAGAAAGTATTGCTTTATCCTTACCGACGAAGTCTGGAAAATTTCACTATGGCAGAGGGAGACAGTAGTAGCTTTCCGTGATTGTATGCATTTGGTTGCGACCAACATCATACGTCGTGGAGCATTATTTCTCTTTTGTTTCTGCAAGGTTATTCCAGAGCCCGTCGGTGGATGAATTAGAGATAATTCTCCACGCTTTTTTATGCAATATAGGATACTATTCTATTATGCTACTAATAAAAACATCTATATAAATATAACGGAGTTCGCCGAAAATCCGATGAAGAGTAGGCAAAATAAAAATCACAGTCATGACTTACATGTATGAAGTAACCGTCAAGAACAAGTATGTTGGAGGCGGTGTGCAGTTACCCGCAGGACTTTCCGTTCGCGTCGCTTATGACTCAATGTCTAATTCACTAACTACCATTGCTGGCAAGCAAGCTATCGCTAATGCTTTTAGAATGCAATGTGGCGTTGATCTCAGCCGTTGCCCAAGTTGCATTAGTATGGTTTATATGACGGCAGACAGAATGTAGAGATGGGAGTTATACATCGTTTATATCGAGCAGAGGTGCGGTTTTTTTGTGTTCGCAATGGTGTCCGTTTGGAACCTGGTATGTCCGTAGAGTTACAAAGCCCTAACGTGCGCAATCCCATTCGAACTCCAGAAGGTCGCCAAGCTATTGAAGATGCTTTTATGCGCCGTTATGGCATCAGCATCCGCCAAGCCGACGCCCTCAACCCCGTCTGGATTAAATGTGAAGAAATATAGCAAACATCGTTAATTAGTATTATGAACGAAGAACTTGAAAAACAAAATGGACCAGGTGTTGGTTCATGGATTTGGTTAATAATAGGCATTTTGTATGCCGTATCTCCAGTAGATATATTACCCGACGTTGTGCCTTTTGCTGGATGGGTTGATGATTTAATAATCACGGGAACGGGAGTGCTGAATTTTATACAAGCCGAAGTTGGAAAATCTAGTCAAACATTATCCAGCATTTTAGGCATGTTCAAATGGATTGTGCTGATTCTTGGTGTCATCGCTATTTTATTGGTTGCATTAATTGGAGGATTGATATTCAAGATGTTTTCTTAATTGATTAACTATATGATTAAGGAGTGCCGATGCCCATGAGTAGGCAAAAATAAACGAAACAAAAAATGGAAATATTTAAAAAATTTAAAGAAAACCGCAAGGAACGTAATAATGAAAAAGCCTATAAATTAGCCTTGCAATATCTCTATGGTGATGGTCTCCATCAAAATGTAGACTTTGCTTTGTTATTACTTGAGACAACGGCAAAAAACGGACATTATCCATCATGCCTGCGTTTAGGAGAATGCTATAGAGATGGAGAATTTGTTAATGGTAATGTTGATATTGCGAATCAATGGTTCTCAAAAGCCGTGGATATACTGAAGGATAATATCGCTACAGCTCCAACGGCGGAAGACTTGTTCGAATTAGGGGTGTGCTATCGGAGAGGTGAAGGCGTATCTCAAAGTGACGAAAATGCGGTTGAATACTATCAAAAAGCCGCCGATTTGGGCAATTTCAATGCTATGCACAATCTAGGGATTATGCTATCCTCTGGCATCGGATGCTGCAAAAATGAAGAAAAAGCAATAGAGTATTTTTCGATAGCGGCAAAGAATGGTGTGCCTGATGCTATGTTTTGTTTAGCAAGTCGTTATTTCAACGGTGGATTCGTAAATCAAAATTACGATCTTGCATTTGAATGGTTCTATAAAGCAGCCACATTAGGGGAGCCAGAGTCTATGTTTTATTTAGCACTTTGCTATCAAGATGGACTTGGCGTAGAGAAAAATCAAGAGAATGCTATAGAATGGCTTTATAAAGCTGCCGAAAACGGTTACCAACAAGCGATTGATATTTTAAATGAAACTAATTTGCCGTCAACAGAAAATTAGCACATTACATCATAGTGTTCTATAACACTTTAACAAAATCATAGGGGATTGCCGATGCCCATGAGTAGGCAAAATAAACGAAACAAAAATGGAAATAGAGTGCCCTAAATGTGGCTGTGAAGATGCCTTTTTCGATGGTTCATGCTATGTTTGCCCCAATTGTGGTTATGAGTGGGAACCATAATCCTAATGTGGGATTAAATGTAAAGAATAAAATAGCGAATTATAATCGCAACTGCGGCAGACAGATTTCTGCTAACATAAGAAAACACTATCATGTCAAATTTACAAAATTATCATCCAGGTTACGACGTCGCCAATAAAGTAGGAGACATCATTGACAACGGAAACAAACCATCTCTAATCGCCCTTATTACAGTAGGAGTTATTGGAGTTGGTGCGTTGGCTATAAAAGCAATTGAAAAATATGTAGACTAAATTACACAAAATCGAATTTATTATGAATTACCAATTTGCAACACTAATTATAAAAATAGGCTCCTTATTCGCTAATTGTGATGGGGAATACGATAACCGAGAGAAGAAGTTTGTGGAAAATTTTATAACATCGCTCAAGGAGGAAATGCATTTTAATGAAGAACAAATTTCAATGCTATTAAGTATGTCTAATCGTACATTTACGTATGAAGACGTCATACTTGATACTAAAAATATGCTTCTTAATTTTGATGAAGAAACTCGTCCACAAGTTAATGATGTCATTCAAAAATTTGTTAGCGAATTGATTGCTATTGATGGTCGTTATGCCGATGAAGAGATAGCATTACAGAAAAAATGGAATAAGTCTCTCGGAATAAGATAAACAAATATTGGGGGTGCTTTTTTACATAAAAAGTGTCCCTATATTTTAAGTTTTATTCACAACTTATTTTGGTCTTACCAATGCCCAAGAGTAGGCAAAAATAAAACGAAACAAAAATGGAAATAGAGTGCCCTAAATGTGGCTGTGAAGATGCCTTTTTCGATGGTTCATGCTATGTTTGCCCCAATTGTGGTTATGAGTGGGAACCATAATCCTAATGTGGGATTAAATGTAAAGAATAAAATAGCGAATTATAATCGCAACTGCGGCAGACAGATTTCTGCTAACATAAAATTTTACGTATATGAATATATTCAACAAAATAAAAGAACATTGCAAGCTACGCATAAGTGAAAAAGCCTATAAGTTAGTCTTACTAATGTTGGAAGTGACCACAAACGCCACTGATGGGCGAATTAAGGCTCCACGCCCTTAATAATGTTAAACGTAATCCGCGGAGCCTGGATTACACAAAACTTAAAGAATATGGGATTTTTAGATTTAAACAACACCCTCATTTTTGACGGGTTTGCTAAAGCGGCAGAAGTTGCTGCTAAAATTGGAGGTAAGGTAATTAACTTAGGACCAAACAAATATGGCGTATACAAAGACAATTAAGAGATGCTTATCTCTACTATAATAGAATTTAAGTAGTAAAAACGCAAACTTAATTCTATCAATAGGATTTAAACTTTTTTGTTTGTAAAGAAGTCATATTGAGCATTATTTTTCTCAACCTGCACGGCGTGTATATACTTGTGTAAAACATGTCTTGCAGACGGCTGACGATTTCAAGCGTGTGGAATGCGATGAGCGCCATTTTGAGCTCATCGCTTCCCACGGTTGGTCGCTTATCCCTACAGGGCAAAACATACGTATTCGCGTGGTGGCAAAGGGCACACAAACGACCGATGTTATCATCGAAAGCAAAAACAAAGTTTTCATCAATATCTTTGGCATACCGCAATCCAAACGTAACGTCCAAATCCTAAGCGACTATATCCAAAACCGCGTCTATCGCCTCTGCTCCGATGAGGAGTTGCACTTTAGATAATAACAAATAATATACTACTATGGGACAATTATATATCAAAAGGCTCACTATACCAAGTATAGATGTGGAACGGCATTTCTTTTACAAAATATACCATCCACAAGGTTTCGCTGCCAGTCCCTATCCCTATGGACTATTCCCTAATAAAAGATTAAGACAGGTTACTTTTGCGCCCATTACTGTTTTTTGTGGCGATAATGGTTCTGGTAAATCCACTTTGCTCAATATCCTTGCTAAGTGTTTGACTATACAACATGGCTCACCATACAATGAGGCGTTTTATCTGCAGCATTACGCAGATTGTTGTGACTGGGAATATACGTATGACATGCAACCTTGGGATACGAAAATCATTGCCAGCGATGATGTGTTTAGACATTCGTTTACAAAACGCGAATCGAACATGTCTATCCTCAACGACCAAACACGTGTCACACATGAAGGAGTGGCGATGCGTAAAGACCATGACTTTTCTGTTAATCCAAACAACCCCGACGAAGTAGCACAAATAAAACGGAAAGCAACAGCTATTCACGAAGGAGGAATAGGCAAACTGGTTATGCAGGAGGCGGGGAAAAATATTATTTTACATTCCAATGGCGAAAATGCACTGGAGTATTTCTTAGAACAAATTAAACCGCACGGACTCTATTTGTTGGATGAACCCGAGAACTCCTTGTCTATTAAACGACAATTGCTTCTCAAACAATACCTCGAGGAAATGGCGCAATTCGAGAATTGCCAATTTATAATTGCTACGCACTCGCCTTTTCTGCTCGCTATAAAGGACGCAAAAATATACAATCTGGATTTGAATCCAGTACGGGTTCAAAAGTGGGAACATATTGAAAATATCAAGGACTATTACCAATTCTTTCTGCAACATCAACAACTATTCTCACAAAATAGTCCAGAAACAGAAGAAGATGAGCATATCATTGAAACGTATGAATACACATGTTCATTATTGCTTCAAAAAAATGGAGTAAATCGACGAGATGTTAATAAAATTTTGGACGAGTTGCATAATCCTATATTCATTAAAGAATTTTTGGAATGGCTGCAAGAATATCAGAAAAAATATGGAGAACTAATGTTTCCTACCATGCAGCAAATGCAAGTATGCATAAGCCATATTCTTTGGTGCGGAGAAAAATCACCTCTACCTGAAGAATGAAAAATCATATCTCTCATCCAATATAATGTATTTGCTGAGCAACCGCAAAGGCAGACACAAGTTCGCACATACTTCGGGAGCATCTCGGGACCATCCTAAGACAAGCTAAACCAAAAATTTCGGCAAAAAATGCGGGAAAATTTGTGTATGTCAAAAAAAAATTGTACTTTTGTGCGATTTTTACGAGGGGAGACAGATTTGACTGCTTGCAACTCCCCATAAAAACTAAATGCTAAAATGAATAAAACCTATCTTTTTACGTCTGAAAGTGTGTCCGAAGGACACCCAGACAAAGTCGCTGACCAAATAAGCGACGCCGTTCTCGACCATTTCTTGGCACAAGATGAAAATGCCCACGTTGCCTGCGAAACAATGGTGACGACAGGGCAAGTGATAATCGCTGGCGAAGTAACCGCTAAAGGTTACGTCGATGTACAACAAGTAGCACGAGACACTATCCAACGTATCGGCTACACCAAGTCTGAGTATAAGTTCGAAGCAGACAGCTGCGGTATCCTAACCGCCCTCCACGAACAAAGTGCAGACATCGCCATGGGCGTCAACCGTGCCGAAGAACAACAAGGTGCCGGTGACCAAGGTATTATGTTCGGCTACGCAACCAACGAAACAGACAACTACATGCCCCTCACACTCGATATGGCACACACCTTAGTTTATACGCTCGCGCGCATACGCAAAGAGGGCAAACAAATGACCTACCTGCGTCCGGACGCTAAGTCACAAGTGACTATCGAATATAGTGAGGAAGGTGAACCGCTGCGCATTGACACCATCGTCGTCTCCACTCAACACGACCCCAACGTCACACAAGAACAGATTGCACAAGACATACGGCAGATATTACTGCCGGAAGTAGCTCGACGTGACTCACGCTATAGTCGTCTATTACAAGGTGACTTCAAGTTGCTCGTCAACCCCACCGGCAACTTCGTCATTGGCGGTCCTCACGGTGATACCGGTTTGACCGGCCGCAAAATCATTGTAGATACATACGGCGGACGCGGCGCTCACGGCGGAGGAGCATTCTCCGGCAAAGACCCATCTAAAGTGGATAGGTCGGCAGCATACATGGCTCGGTACATAGCAAAGAACTTAGTGGCAGCCGGAGTGGCACGCGAACTGCTCGTGCAACTGAGTTATGCCATTGGCGTGGCTGAACCCGTCAGTATATATGTATCTGGCGAAGGACTCAAAGTGAGCCAAGAACAGATAGTGCAATACATACACAAACACTTTGACCTCACACCCGCAGGAATCATCAAGTTCCTCCAACTCAAGTCGCCTATCTACGAGGAGACAGCTCGCTATGGGCACATGGGACGCAAATGTGAGACGGTCACCAAAACATTCAAGGACGAGAATGGGCAACCATTCACTAAACAAGTGCAACTCTTTACATGGGAACGGATAGACACGCTGCCCCATTTAGACGAATTGCAATAACACCATGCGCACAATGAAACGAACAACCCAACAATCCATCTTAGTGGTAGCCATCATCGTGATGGCTGTTGTACTCGACCAATGGACGAAGATCTATATCCGTACACACTTCCAATTGGGCGAAGCACATGCCGTGACATCGTGGTTCTACATCTGCTTTGTTGAAAACAACGGCATGGCTTTTGGCATTGAGTGGTTCTCGAAACTGCTGCTCACGCTCTTCCGTATTGCGGCAGTAGGGGCGCTCGGCTATTACCTACATCTGCTTATTCGTCGCACTAACTCATCGCTCGTAGCAGAACAGCAGTTGTTGCATCCATGGGGCTACTTGACTATGGTGTCTTTGGTGACGGCAGGAGCTATCGGCAATATCATTGACTGTGTGGCGTATGGCAAGATTTTTGGGTATGGTGATTGGTTTTACGGAAAAGTAGTGGATATGCTTTATTTTCCGCTGATACATAATGCGGCGGGTGAGTGTATATTTTTCCGACCGGTCTTTAACATCGCCGACTCGTGTATCACGGTCGCTGTGATTGCTATCCTGCTGTTCTTTCGGCAAGACCTGGATGTTAGCCTTAAAAAGACTAAAGACTAAAGACTAAAATGTATCGTCGAATAATATATGGCATAGTGTTACTGGTGGCGCTGACAGGGTGTCGGCCGCGAGGGATTCTGTCGTCAAGCGAGATGCGGGATGTCGTCTATGACCTCCATCGCGCAGAAGCTATCTTGCAAGTGGCAGGATACAACGTGGGACACGATGAGGAATTGGCAAAATACTACTACGTCGTTCTACAAAAACACGGCATCACACAAGCGCAATTCGACTCGTCATTGGTGTGGTACACAGACCACCCACAACGCTTCAACAAAATCTATCCTCCTGTGTTAGACCGTTGCAACGAGGAATATGAGCAATGGCGTTTGACAGTAGAAGGAATCAAACCCCTTCAGGCACATAACCTCAGACCATGGGAAGAGGTACAACACGAAATGATTTATGGGTTCTCACGCTTTGATGTGCCCAAACCCCAAAATCAACCCGTCCAAGTGCCCTTTGTAAATAGCGAAATACAAAAAAATGCAAAATAATTGCTAAAAAATTTGCACAGTTCAAAAAAAAGTAGTACTTTTGCACGCTTTTTTGAAAACAACAACAAACATTATACTAACTTCGCCATGTTGGGCGGTGGGGCAAACGCCTGTAAATGAAGTCCGTCGGCATGGTCAAAAAACAATTAATTAATGGATACTTTATCTTACAAGACAGTATCAACAAACAAAGCAACTGCTCAGAAAGAGTGGGTTGTTGTTGATGCAACCGACCAAGTTCTTGGTCGTATGTGCACGAAGGTTGCAAAACTCCTTCGCGGCAAGTACAAACCCAGTTTCACTCCTAACGTGGATTGTGGTGACAACGTTATCATTATCAATGCAGACAAAGTGCAACTGACTGGTAACAAATGGGACGGTCGTACGTATGTACGCTACACAGGCTTCCCTGGTGGACAACGCGAGATGACTCCTCGTCAACTCTTAGACAAAGGTGCAGACCATCTGCTCCGTAAAGTCGTTAAAGGTATGCTGCCAAAGAATCGTCTTGGCGCAAAACTGATTAACAACCTGTATGTTTTTGCTGGTGCAGAACACAATATGCAGGCTCAACAACCTAAACAAATTGACATCAACACCCTTAAATAATTGAAGAAGTATGGAAACTATTAATGCATTAGGTCGTCGTAAAGCTGCAGTTGCACGCGTTTATGTAAAAGAAGGTGCTGGTCAAATCACGATTAACAATCGTCCTATCGACGTGTATTTCCCAAGCTCAATTCTTCAATTTATTGTTAAACAACCTCTCGTTAAATTAGGCGTTGAGGCTAAATATGACATCCTCGTTAACTTGGACGGTGGTGGTTTCAAAGGACAAGCAGAAGCTCTCCGTTTGGCTATCGCCCGCGCTTTGGTGAAAATCAATCCAGAAGACAAGGTTGCTCTCAAAGCAGAAGGCTTCATGACTCGTGACGCTCGCGAAGTTGAACGTAAGAAACCAGGTCAACCCAAAGCTCGTAAACACTTCCAATTCAGTAAACGTTAATATTTATTCAATTCTTAGAGATGAACTGCTGGCGGCATAGCTGAAATAGTTAACCAGCCGTTCCTACTACTAAGAATGCCAAAATTCAAAATCAAATGAGAACTAATTTTGATCAATTACTCGAGGCAGGTTGCCACTTCGGTCACCTCAGCCGCAAATGGAATCCCGCAATGGCTCCTTACATCTACATGGAGCGTAATGGTATTCACATCATCGACCTCAACAAGACTGCTGCTAAAATTGAAGAAGCTGCTGAGGCTCTGAAAAACATCGCTAAATCGGGTCGTCGTATTCTCTTCGTTGCTACCAAGAAGCAAGGACAAGAAGTCATTGCTGCTAAAGCACAAGAGATCAGTATGCCTTACATCACCGAGCGTTGGGCTGGTGGTATGTTGACCAACTTCCCTACCATCCGTAAGGCTGTCAAGAAAATGACCAACATCGATAAGATGATGACAGACGGCACATTCGATAATATCTCCAAACGCGAGAAACTCCAAATCACTCGTCAACGCGAGAAACTCGAGAAGAACCTCGGTTCAATTGCTGACCTGACTCGTCTGCCAAGCGCAGTGTTTGTAGTGGACGTAATGAAAGAGCATATCGCTGTGGCAGAAGCTAATCGTTTGGGTATTCCTGTATTCGGTATCGTAGATACGAACTCTAATCCTAACAATATCGACTTCGTTATCCCAGCAAACGACGATGCAACTAAGTCTATCGAAGTTATTATGACCGCTATCTGCGATGCTATCAAGGAAGGTCTTGAAGAGCGCAAAGTAACTCAAGCAGACGAGAATGCTGCTCAACAACAAGAAGAAGGTGCAGAGGAAAAAGCTGCTCCTGCTCCAAAAGAGCGTCGCACTCGCGTTCGCAAAGCTGCTAAAGAAGAGGCTGAGAAAGTAGCAGAAGCTGCTCCTGCAAAAGAGGAAGCTCCCGCTGAAGAGGCTAAAGCTGAATAATAATAACTTTCGACTTTTAATTTTTAACTATTAGAAATATGGCTGTTACATTAGCTGATATAAAAAAACTGCGCGACATGACTGGCGCAGGTATGATGGATGTCAAGAAAGCCCTCGAAGAAGCCAACGGCGACTTTGAAGTGGCTAAAGACCTCCTCCGTAAACGTGGTCAAGCTATTGCTGCTAAACGTAGCGATCGTGAGGCTTCTGAAGGTTGCGTACTCGCAAAGGCTGAAAATGGCTTCGGTGCTATTGTGGCTGTAAAATGCGAAACCGACTTCGTGGCTAAGAATGCTGACTTCGTGGCTATGGTCAAGAAAATCTTAGACATCGCTATGGCAGAGAAACCTGCTGACATCGACGCTCTCAAGGCGCTTAATGCAGGCAACGGACTGACCGTAGAACAATTGGTAACCGAGCGCTCTGGTGTTACCGGTGAGAAGATGGAACTGAGCGACTATGCTTACCTCAAGGCTGCTACCGTTGACGCATACAACCACCTCGGCAATAAACTGTCCTCTTTGGTTGCTGCAGACGACGCTGCTGCTGATCACGAGACCGTTCACGGAATGAACATGCAAGTAGCTTCTATGAGTCCTGTGGCTCTGGATGCAGAACATGTAGCTCAAGAAGTGAAAGACCGTGAGTTGGCAATCGCTGTTGACAAAACGAAACAAGACGAAATCAATAAAGCTGTTGAACAAGAACTCCGTAAGGCTGGTTTGAACCCTGCTCACGCAGATAGCGACGACCACATCGAGTCCAACATGGCTAAGGGCTGGCTGACCGCTGAACAAGCACAAATAGCACGCGACATTCGCGCTAACGTGCCTGCACAAGCTGAGGCTAATCTCAATATGAAAAAGATTGAGATGATTGCTCAAGGCCGTCTCCAGAAATTCCTCAAGGAATCAACTCTGGTTGAACAACAGTACATTCTGAGCGAAAGCAAAGAATTAGTCAAAGACGTGCTCAAGAAAATGAACGTCCGCATTATTGATTTCAAGCGTATTACGTTGAATCAAGAATAAAATAAAATAGTAAAAGTTTTTTTCATAAAGTTAATTTTTGTTGGAAAGGAATTGACCGTGAGGCCGGTTCCTTTTTTACTAAAAAATAAAAAATAGATATTATTACCATGATAAGGATGAAAGAAGAGGCACAAAGATGCCTATTATGTATAGATGCCCCCTGTAATCGTGTGTGTCCTATAGATTCGCACCCAGCGCGTGGACTACGAGCACTTCGTTGGGATAATCCTGCTGCGGCTGGCCAATGGCTGACGGACGCGTGTGCAAACTGCGACGCTCCCTGCGAAAAAGCCTGTCTAAACACCGATTTTCCTGTACGTATCAAAGAACTGGCAGCACAAGTATCTTCTGTGCAACCCGACTTGACGAATCTGCCCTCATTAGAGATAGACTTCTGCGGAGTACATTGTGAAAACCCATTCTTTCTTGCTTCATCCGCTGTGTGTACGAACTACGAGATGGTAGCACGTGCATTTGAAATGGGGTGGGGCGGCGTTGTATTCAAGACCATCGGCACCACAGCGATGAAAGAGGTATCCCCTCGATTCGATGCTACAGACGGTTTCTCTGGGTTCCGTAACATGGAACAGATATCCGAGAACACGCCCGAAGAGAATTTTGACATCCTCGCTCGCCTCAAGAAGAACTATCCTACCAAAATCATCGTTGCCAGCATCATGGGCTCAACAGAAGAAGAGTGGATTGAACTCGCTAAGCGTGCAGAAGCAGCAGGTGCAGACATCATCGAACTCAATTTCTCGTGCCCGCAAATGCGTTTAGCAGGAATGGGAAGTGATGTGGGACAAAATAGCGAATTAGTTGCTTTCTATACGGGATATGTAGCACACTCCGTTAAGATACCTGTATTGGCTAAGATGACGCCGAACATCACTCATATTTATGACCCTGCTCTTGCTGCTTGTATTGCAGGTGCAGCAGGCATAGCTGCGATTAACACCATCAAATCCATTACTATGACTTCGCGTAGTCAGGTTAGCAATAAATGGACAGTCTCTGGCTATTCAGGTCGTGCTGTCAAACCCATTGCACTACGACATATCTATGAACTGACCTCTAATCGCATGATTCGTTTTTCGCCCAGGAAAATAGAGTTCTCCGGCATCGGTGGTATAGAGACGTGGCGTGACGCGATGGACTTTATTGAACTCGGCTGCGGCAATGTGCAGGTTTGTACCGCTGTCATGGAGTACGGCTACCGCATCATCGAGGACCTTATCTTGGGCACTCAACTCTATATGAAAGAGAAGGGAGTAACGTCTCTGCAGGAATTAGTGGGTACCAAAATCGACTCGTTTGTGTTGCCACACGATTTAGACCGCGAGACCAAAGTTTTCCCTAAATGGGATAGAGATAAATGTGTAGGTTGTGGCCGCTGCTATGTCGCTTGTCAAGACGCAGGACATCAAGCCATAGAGTTTGGTGCAGACCGCAAACCCAAACTGATTGGTCAGAAATGTGTGGGCTGTCATCTCTGTCGCCTCGTCTGCCCAGAAGAAGCCATCGGTGTCGCTAAACGTATGCCCAAATAACGGCGTAAAAAAGTAAAAAAACAGAAAATTTACACTTTTTTGCAGAAAAATTTGCATATTCCAAAAAAAAGTAGTACTTTTGCAGCGAATTTGATTGAGGGGACCTCGAAAAGGTTCCCTCAGTGTTTAGGATTATGATACAAAAACAACAAGTACAAGATTTAGTAGAGCAGTTTTTAGGCAATAGCGACTATGCTTTGCAGACACTCGAAATCGATAAGGAGAATAATATTCTCGTGGAAATAGACCGTCTCGGTACGGTAGATGTGGACTATTGTGCAGAGCTCAACCGCTTCCTTGTGGAGCATTTAGACTCGCGCGAGGATTATAGTCTTGAGGTAGGTAGTGTCAGTTTGACTGCTCCGTTTATCTCTAAGATTCAGTACGAGAAGAATATCGGTCACGATGTAGAAGTTCTCGTGCTTGGCAAGAAAGTACGTGGGCAACTCGTGAGCGTGGATGAAGAGACTTTTAGTGTGGATGTGGAGTCGATGGTCTTAGTGGAAGGCAAAAAACGCCGTCAGAAACAGATTGAGACTATCGTCTATCGCTATGACGAGGTCATACAAGTACAATATGACTTGAAATTTTAAGTAGAATATATTTTATTGAAATTTTTATAACAATGGCTGCTAAAACGCAAGAGTCAATCAACTTGATTGACATTTTTAAGGAGTTTAAAGACTTCAAGAACATCGACAGACAAACGTTTATCAACGTCCTGGAGGATTCGTTCCGTAATGTAATCGCTAAGATGTATGGTTCCGACGCTAACTATGACGTCATCATCAACCCAGACAAAGGCGATTTAGAAATTTACCGTAACCGTCTCGTTATGGAGGATGGTGATGTAGCTAATCCCGACACGCAAATCGAATTGAGCGAAGCACGCAAAATCGATGACGAAATAGAGATTGGTGAAGACTTTACTGACAAAGTGGAGTTCTCCTCTTTCGGACGTCGTATGATTCTCAATCTTCGTCAAACACTTGCCAGCAAGATCTTAGAGTTGCAGAAGGAGAACCTCTATCTGCGTTACTCCGATATGCTCGGTCACGTAGTTAGCGGTGAATTATACCAAGTATGGAAACACGAGATGCTGCTTTTGGACGAGGATGGTAATGAACTTTACTTGCCCAAACAAAATCAGATTCCAACGGACTTCTACCGCAAGGGTGATACAGTACGTGCCGTAGTCGTGCAAGTAGATAATAAGAATCAGAACCCCAAGATTATCTTGAGTCGTACCTCTCCACTGTTCTTGCAACGTCTCTTTGAGCAAGAAGTACCAGAAGTGCATGACGGACTGATTGCAATTAAGAACATCGCACGTATCCCAGGCGAGCGCGCTAAAGTAGCTGTGGAGTCTTTCGACGACCGCATCGACCCAGTAGGTGCTTGTGTGGGTATCAAAGGTGCCCGTATTCACGGTATCGTTCGCGAACTGCGCAATGAGAACATTGACGTTATCAACTATACTTCGAACATCAGCCTGTACATCCAACGTGCGTTAGCTCCTGCTAAAATCTCGTCTATGAAATTAGATGATGAGGCTAAAACAGCTGAGGTTTATCTCAAACCAGACGAGGTTAGTCTCGCTATTGGTAAAGGTGGTTACAACATCAAGTTGGCTTGCATGCTGACTGGTTATCAGATTGATGTTTACCGCGAGGTAGATGATGAGGACGAGGAGGATATCTATTTGGACGAGTTCAATGACGAAATCGATCAATGGGTATTGGATGCGTTCAAACACATGGGATTGGATACCGCCAAAGCTGTACTCAATACTCCTAAGAACGAGTTGCTCAAAGGCACAGACCTTGAGGAGGAGACCGTTGAACATGTACTCGAGGTACTCAAATCTGAATTTGAAGACGAATAATTATTAAAAAATAGATCATTATGGCAATTAAACTTATCAAAGCTTGTAAAGAATTAAACGTCGGGATGTCCACTGTCGCTGATTTCTGTGCAAAGCAGGGTAAGGAAATCGCTGTCGATCCCAATACGCGTATCGATGACGACCTGTATCTGCTGCTCGCTAAAGAATTCAATAAAGACATGGCTCTTAAGATTGAAGCAGAACGTCAGGCGCAGGAACGTCAGGACCGCGAAGATGCCGAAGCCAAAGCGGCAGCCGCTAAGAAAGCCGCTGAGGAAGAAGCCGCACGCAAATTAGCAGAAGAGGCTGCTCGCAAGGCAGCCGAGGCTGCTGCACGGGCACAAGAACGTGCAAAAGAAGAGGAAAGGAAAGCGCAAGCATTAGCAGCAAAATTGGCAGCAGAACAAGCCGCTAAAGCTGCTAAGGCTGCTCAAGAAGCAGCAGCCAAAGAGGCTGCAAAAGCGCAAGAACCAGCTCCTGCTAAGCCCGCAAAAGAAAAACCAGAAATCTTCACCCTGCACAAACCTCAACCTACCCAAGCTCCAAAAGTGTTGGGTAAGATTGATTTGGATAACCTCAATCAGGCTACTCATCCAGGGAAGAAATCGAAAGAAGAGAAGAAGAAAGAACGCGAAGAACGTATGCAACTGCAACAGCAGCAGAATGCGCAACTCGCAGAGAAACGTAAACGCGAACGCATCAAACAAAATAAAGTGGACATCAATGATGCGCGCAATCAAAAAGGTAAACCAAACAAGAACCAGAAACGTGCTATCCGCGTAGAAGTGGACGAAGAAGAGGTTCAGAAGCAAATTAAAGAGACGCTCAATCGTCTGCAAGCACAAAAAGGCGCTAAAACAGCGACCTCTAAACATAAACGTGACCGTCGTGAATTGGAACGCGAGAAACGTCAAGAGGAACGTGCTGAACAACAAGCACAATCAACCGTATTGAAACTGACCGAGTTCGTGACTGCGAACGACTTGGCTACGATGATGAATGTACCTGTCACAAAAGTCATTGGTACGTGTATGATGCTCGGAGTTATGGTTAGTATCAACCAGCGTCTGGACGCAGAAACGATCAATCTCGTGGCAGAGGAGTTTGGTTTCACTACGGAATATGTATCTGCTCACGTGACCGAAGAAATCAATGCGGATGAGGAGGTGAACGAGGCAGATATCGAAGAACGCTGCCCAATCATTACTGTGATGGGTCACGTCGATCACGGTAAGACTTCGTTGCTTGACCATATCCGTAATGCTAACGTGATTGCCGGTGAAGCCGGAGGTATTACACAGCATATTGGTGCGTATAACGTTCAGTTGAAGAACGGACGTCATATCACGTTCCTCGATACTCCAGGTCACGAAGCCTTCACAGCTATGCGTGCCCGTGGTGCAAAAGTGACGGACATTGCTATCATTATTGTGGCTGCCGACGATGCTGTGATGCCACAAACGATTGAGGCAATTAACCACGCACAAGCTGCTGGTGTACCAATGATTTTCGCTATCAACAAGTGCGATAAACCAGGTGCTAATCCAGATAAGATTCGTGAGCAACTCAGTAACATGAACATCCTCGTAGAGGAGTGGGGCGGTAAATACCAATGCCAAGAAATCTCTGCTAAACAGGGTACGGGTGTGTATGAGTTGTTAGAGAAAGTGCTGCTTGAGGCTGACATGCTCGAACTCAAAGCAAACCCCAAACGTCGTGCGAAAGGTTCTATTATTGAGTCTTCTTTGGACAAAGGTCGTGGCTACGTGGCAACCGTCCTCGTGCAAGACGGAACATTGCACATGGGCGACATCGTCCTCGCTGGTACCTATCACGGTAAAATCAAAGCGATGTTCAATGAGCGTGGACAAAAAATCCAACAAGCTATTCCTGGTGAACCATGCCTTATCTTGGGCTTGAATGGCGCTCCGCAGGCTGGTGACGAATTTAATGTGATGGCAACCGAGCAAGAAGCACGTGAAATCGCTAATAAGCGTGAGCAATTGCAACGCGAACAATCTATTCGTACCAAGAAACATATTGGTTTGGACGAGATTGGTCGCCGTTTGGCTATCGGTGACTTCAAGGAAATCAATATCATTGTCAAAGGTGACGTAGATGGCTCAGTAGAAGCATTGTCTGATTCGCTCATCAAACTCTCTACCGAGAATATTCAAGTCAATGTCATTCACGGCGCTGTCGGTGCTATTTCTGATAGTGATGTGATGTTGGCTGCGGCTTCGAATGCCATTATCGTCGGTTTCAATGTGCGTCCTACAGGTACTGCTCGTAAGATGGCAGAGTCTGAAGAAGTAGATATTCGTATATACTCCATCATCTACGATGCAATTGAGGAACTGAAGTCGGCTATGGCAGGTATGTTGTCTCCAGATATCAAGGAGGAAGTTACAGCTACCCTCGAAGTGCTACAAACTTTCCATATCTCAAAAGTGGGCACCATCGCCGGTTGTATTGTGCGTGAGGGTAAAGCTAAACGCACCAATAAATGTCGTGTCATTCGTGACGGTATCGTTATCCATACAGGCGAACTCAGTTCTCTCAAACACGGAAAAGACGATATCAAAGAAATCGGCTTGAATCAAGAATGCGGTCTGAGTATCAAGGCTTTCAACGATGTGGTTGAGGGCGATATGATTGAGACCTTTGAACAGATAGAAGTTGCCAAGACGCTATAAACACATACGAGCTTATCATACGGGGTGGCTATTAGCTATCTTTGATTGGCTAATCGTGTTACCCGCGCTGCGTTGGTTAGTCCGTAAAACTGCGCAGTCGTTGCGCTTGGAGTATTTGGACGGACAACGTGCCCAAATAGAGCAAGATATCCATCATGGTGCGTTCTTCTTGACTAACCATCGTGATATCTGTTTGGATTCGGCTTGGTTGTCACTCTTGCTTCGTCAACGCTATGGTATTCGACCATACATTGGTATGGGAAATAACCTCTTTGGGAAGTGGTGGATTGAGCCTTTTGTACGTTTTAATCGTGCGTTTGTTGTCATACGCGATGGGGGGCCACGCGAACTGCTCCAACATTCGCAGGTGTTGTCCGACTATCTCAGACACTTACGCCAACGTGGCAAATCCATCTGGTTAGCACAACGTGAGGGACGTGCTAAAGACGGTAACGACCGTACCCAACCTGCGGTGCTGAAGATGTTGACTTTAGCGGGAAACGAACAGAAACTATCATTCTTGGATGCCGTCATGGCATTGAATATCTGTCCAGTTAGTTTGTCTTATGAGTTTGATCCATGCGACTACCTCAAGGCGCGTGAGATGCAACTCAAACGCGATGACGCTTCATGGAAAAAGTCCAAGGAAGATGACATCTTATCTATGAAGACGGGTATTGAGGGGCAAAAAGGTAGAGTAGTGTTCCGTATGACGCCGAGCATCAACCATTGGATTATGGCGCATCAAGACGAATTGAATGCGATGTCACGGAATGAGCAGATTGCTGCCGTCGCTAACCAGATTGACATGCAGATCTTTGCAGGATACGAGATTTTTGAACGTGGCACAGATTTTGATACATATATTGAAAGTCGTTTGCAGATGATTGACCTTCCTAATAAAGATGAGGATTTCTTGCGTGAGCGACTATACGAAATGTATAATAACCCAGTTAAGAACTATGAAAACAGCTATTTTTCCAGGGTCATTTGATCCTTTCACTATTGGACACCACGATATTGTTAAGCGTGGTTTGGAACTTTTTGATAAGATAGTCATTGGTATAGGCCGAAATAATCAGAAGAAGGAGACGTTTCCTATTCGCGAGCGCGAAGAAGCCATTCGTAAAATCTTCAAAGATGAGCCGCGTGTGGAAGTTCGTATCTATGACTGCTTGACCGTTGATTTTGCGAAAGAAGTCAACGCGCAGTTTATCTTACGTGGCGTGCGTTGTGTACAAGACTTTGAGTATGAGCGCAATATGGCTGAGGCTAACAAAGCCATTGGTGGTTATGAGACTATTCTGCTTTATACGCGTCCAGAGTTCGCTCATATCTCTTCTTCCATCGTGCGTGACTTGTATTCATACGGCAAAGATGTGTCGGCTTTTGTTCCCAATAAACTGAAATGAGAAAACTCGTTCTATTAATAGCTATCGCATGGATGCTACTGCCGCTACAAGCGCAGCAGAAGACTGCACGTATTGAGCAGTCGTTGTCTATCTTCAACGATGTGCTGCGGCAGTTGGATATGAACTATGTGGACACACTCAATTATGAGGAAATCACAGAAGTGGCTATCAATCAAATGCTGCGCAAAGCTGATCCATACACAGTCTATTTCTCTAAGAAACAGGATGACGACTTGCGTATGATGACGCAAGGCAAGTATGGCGGCATAGGTGCCATTATTCAGCAGCGCGATAGTATCATTATTGTGGCTAATCCATACGCAAACAAGCCTGCTCAGCGCAATGATGTGCTGTCTGGTGACGTGTTAGTCTCTGTAGATGGAGTGCAGACCAAGGGAAAGAAAGTGTCGGAGGTCAGTAACCTACTTCGTGGTGTTCCTGGCACGACTGTGCAATTGGAGTTGCTGCGGGATACAACGCCCATCAGTCGTGCCTTTGCGCGCGAAGACATACACATGGATGCGGTGGACTACTATGCGGCGTTTGATAGCATAGGGTATATTGCTTTTAGTGAGTTTACAGAAGGTAGTGCATTGGAGTTCAATGAAGCCCTTAAAGACTTAGTGCGACATCAGCACATCAAAGGACTCATTATCGACTTGCGCGGTAACGGAGGTGGTATTATTGACGAGGCAATACAGATAGTTGCTAATTTTGTGCCAAAGAACACGTTGGTCGTTTCGACAAAGGGTAAGATAACAGTGGCTAATCGCGAATATTACACACAAACCAAACCTGCCTATCCGCAACTACCTTTAGTCGTGATGGTAGATGATAATTCTGCTTCGGCATCGGAAATTGTGAGTGGTAGTTTGCAGGACCTTCACCGCGCCACGTTAATAGGACAGCGTACGTTCGGCAAAGGATTAGTGCAAAATCTTCGACCTATTGCTTACGGAGGACATCTCAAAGTCACGACGAGCAAATACTATCTTCCTTCTGGTCGCTGCATTCAAGCCATTGACTACGAAGAGGCACATAAAGGCAAGGAACTCAAGCGTGATACGGCTGGTGGTATTTTGCCGGACATTGTGCTGAATGACTCGAGCAAGGTGTCTATCACGTATGCACTCTATACGCAGAATCACTTTTTTGATTACTCTGTCCGCTATCATCGTTTGCACGACAGCATTGCTCAGCCGTTGGACTTTAATCTAACGGACGACGATATCGAAGATTTCTGTCGCTTCTTAGACGAGCGCGATTTCCACTATGAGACGGAGACCAGTAAGTACTTTCAGCAGATGATGGATGTCGCTAAAATGGAGGATATTGACTCTACTACATTGGCTGCTTTGCAGGCATTGGAGGCGCAATTGAAGCCCTCTTTCCGTGACGCAATCGCACGCCATATAGATGAAGTGAAGGAACTATTAGGTGCAGAAATAGTAGAGCGATACTATTTCCAAAAAGGCCGAATCGCTTACTTACTCCGTTTTGATGAGGAGTTAGCGCGTGCGTTGCAGGAAATTACAGTGGTAAATAAATAACGCGTTTTTCCTTAAACCACTCGGTAGAAAAAACGGTAGATAAATCCGTCACTTCGACAATGTTGTGGAAGGGGCGGATTTCTGCTTGTAATTCGCCTCCCTTGAGTACAATCAACCCATTGGGCAAGGCATTGTGCTGCTCGTGGCTGATGTTCTTGCGTACTAACTTAACCAAGTCGGGTAGGGGCATTACGGCGCGAGAAACAATAAACTGAAATTTGCCTTTCTCGTCTTCCACACGTTCTTGAATGCAAGTCACGTTCGTGAGCCCGATACGTTGAGCAATGTCTTGCGCGACGCGAATCTTCTTTCCAATCGAATCAATGAGCGTGAAGTGACATTCTGGGAAAATAATCGCTAATGGAATACCAGGAAATCCACCACCCGTACCGACATCTAAGATAGTTGTGCCAGGTTTGAATCGTACTATCTTAGCTATGCCTAACGAGTGGAGTAGGTGATGTTCTTCTAAGTTGGCTATATCCTTGCGAGAAATGAGATTTATCTTCTCATTCCACTCGGGATATAGCACACCAAGCGCAGCGAATTGCTGCGCTTGGTGTGGTGTTAATGTGAAATACTGCTCAATCATTCAGCAATGTTGGTGAATACGTTTTGTACATCTTCATCCTCCTCGATTTTGTCGATGAGTTTTTGTACGGATTCGCGTTGCTCGTCGGTGAGTTGTTTGGTATCGTTAGGAATACGAACAAACTCCATAGACTGGATGTCAAATCCGTTCTCTTCAAGATACTTCTGCATAGCAGAGTATTGGTCGAAGTCGGAATAGATGACGATGGTGTTTTCTTCCTCGTCCACGCCGAGTTCTTCGACACCAAAGTCGATTAACTCTAATTCTAACTCGTCCAAATCCACACCATCTTTCATCGTGATGGTAAAGCAGGCCTTACGGTCAAACAGGAATTGCAAGCAACCTTGTGTGCCGAGTGTGCCGCCGTGTTTGGTAAAGTACGAACGGATGTTAGCTACCGTGCGCATGTGGTTGTCGGTGGCTGTCTCTACAAAGATGGCGATTCCGTGAGGACCGTAACCTTCGTAATTGATTTCCTTGTAGCCTTCAGATGATTTATCGGTGGCTTTCTTGATAGCGCGATCAATGTTATCCTTCGGCATGTTCTCGCGTTTGCATTGCTGAATCAGCATACGCAGACGTGGGTTACAATCTGGATCTGGACCACCTTCGCGTGCAGCGATTGTGATTTCTTTACCAAGTTTAGTGAATGTGCGGGCCATGTGACCCCAACGTTTTAGTTTTGTAGCTTTTCTGTATTCAAAAGCGCGTCCCATAATTTGTACTGTTTTATAATTGTTAATAATTTGCGATTGACTTATAGTGTAGATATGCTATCAGTTGCCACTTTGACGGAGTCTGTCGTAGCATTGATGGAGTCTTGATACTCTTGGTAGAGGTCGGTGTCGAGGTGCTCTAATACGGTTTCGTAGGTTACTTCCTCGAACGTGATATGGAACTCAACGCGGCGGTTTTGTGCGCGACCGGCCTTCGTCTTGTTGTCTGCTACTGGAACTTCTGAACCAAAGCCGACAGCAGATAGGCGTTGTTGTGGCACACCTGCTTTGATGAGATAGTTCATCACACTCTCTGCACGGTCTTGACTCAGTTTCTTATTGAGTGCAGCTTTACCTACATTATCGGTGTGACCTTGCACTTCGATGATGTAGTTGGAGTTATCAATGAAGTTCTGTGCAATCTGATCCAGCAGAGGATAAGACACTTTCTTAATCGTTGCTTTACCTGTCTCGAATTGGATACCTTGCATTGCTTTCTTGAGCAAGTTACGTATCTCTTTCTTCACTTCTGGGCAACCTTTATTGTATGCCAAACCTGCTACGGTCGGGCATTCGTCACGCCAATCTGGCACGCCATCTTTATCGGTATCTAATTCGCAGCCGAGACTGTCAATGTATCCGCGTGCTTCTGCTGGCGTGTTTGGACATTGGTCTTTCCAATCTGGTACAGAGTCGCCATCGGTGTCTAATTCGCAACCGATACTATCTACATAACCGATTGCCATAGCTGGCGTGTTCGGGCATTGGTCTTTCCAATCTGGAACACCATCCATATCTGTATCCAATTCGCAGCCATTTGCATCTACATACCCGCGTGCTTCTGCAGGCGTGTTCGGGCATTGGTCAAGGTAGTCTGCTACGCCGTCGCCATCGCTATCCAATGCGCAGCCGTTCTCATCAACATAACCAATTGCAGCGGCTGGTGTACCAGGACATTGGTCTTTCCAATCGTAAACACCGTCGCCATCGCTATCCAATGGACAACCTACGCTATCCACAAAACCGTATGCTTCAGGACGTGTGCCCGGGCATTGGTCGAGGTAGTCTGGCACGCCATCGCCATCGCTGTCAAGTGGACAACCAAGGGCATCGACTTTGACGTTCTTAGGTGTCTTAGGACACATATCGTATGGATCACGCACACCGTCCTTGTCAGAGTCTTTCTTGTTGGTGCCCCAAACGATGCTAAAGCCAAGAGCTACGTTCATACCTTGCGTCTTGTAAGGAATGAAGTAGTTGTCAGGTTGACCATTCGCATTCGTGGACATTGGTGCGTAGGAAGTTGGGATATAGTCCATCGCAAGCGTGAGGTTGATACCGTCGTATGGCATAAAACTCAGACCTGCACCGATGTTACTATATTTGCCGTTTTCTACGAGTGAGTAGCTGACGGCTAAGTTAAACCAGTTACACGGGCGAATAGCTCCGCCGAGAGTCACTTCTTCATATAATCTGCCGTTGTATAGCGTGGTACGGCTGAGCAAGCCGATACCGAGGATGTTATTGCAGAAGTTAGCATCTACACCTACATTAAGGCGCATAGTCGTCATGCGTGCGTATGTGTCACTTACTTTATTCGCATGAATACCTTTGGCAAAATCTAACAATCGAGATTCTACATCGCGAAGTAAGGTGTCACCGTTGAACTTGCCGTCGATTACGTAATCGGAGTACTCAAAATCTCCGACGCCATAGAACGTGGTGTCCATATTCATCTTATACTTACCGCCTTTCCAGCAGATAAATCCGAGGTCTGTGAGAGCTGCCGTAATCTGCACTTGCTTGATGGGCTTGTAGGTGAAACCGAGATCAAACGATGCACCATATCCTGCTGGTTTAACAAAATCCATCACGCTGAGACCGTCCGTCGAAATCTTATCGTTCGTGAAGTCTGCGTAAGACATGTTGTTAGGCATTTGAATGGGTGCGGAATAGTAGATGTTGCCGTCTCCTTGGAACTTCATCTCTGTAGCCGATGAGATAAGGTCTAATTTGTCAAATTTAGAACCTGCATAGCCTTGACCTAAGAGGAATTTTACTTTTCCTCCGACTGTCCAATGCTCGTTGATGATGTGCGAATAGCCGCCACCAATCGAGGTATAGATAGCACCGTTGAAGCCCAAACGCAGTTCGTTGGTTAGTTCGGTCTTGGGGTCAATCACGCTGCTGTTGAATATCATTTGGTACATATCGCTGGGGATATAAAATCCTCCTTCAATATGCTCCATGATACCGATATGAATATATCCCTTCTCTTTGTATCGGAAACCGAAACTGAGCAAGTCTAAGTCCGTACCGAAATCGACGGTGATGGATTTGCCCAAGGTCTTGAGCAACTGCTCTTTGTTGCCATAGTAGGGGTTGAGAGCAATGACAGTCTTGCCGGAAACGGGGTCTTTATAGATAAAGTCGCTCATTGTCGCGCGGTCATTTCCTGCCCAAAAACTCATATATCCGAGTGGCGTAAAATTGATGTAACCATTACTAACTGGCTGAAAAGCAGGGTTAATAAGGTGACGCATCGGTGCATTCTCTAAGAAATAGAGCGTATTGACTTGTTGTGCATAGGTCGTAATAGTCAGACCGAGCATCAAAACAGCTAATGTTGATTTTATTGTTTTCATTGTTCAGTCCTCCTTATTAAAATTTAGCGAAGTCAACCACAGCTTTCATATCGGCGCAAACGCCTACTTTGATTCTGAGGTCGTCTTGGTTCGTGATAGTTAAACGGAAATCATCGTCTTTTTGATATGCCTCATCCAATCCCTGTGCATCGACCAATGCGTCCACGACGAGCATCTTGACTTTGGCAAAGGCGTCGAAGTGCTGTTGGTCAACTTTGAGGGTGTACATAGTCTGACCGGGTTCGCCAACGTGCGATTGTGCTTGCTCATAGACGATGGTCGGTGTCGCAATATGCACGGTGTCGGAGTCGCCAAAACGCAGCGGCTTAGTAGGATCGCTTGGGTCCATGATGACGTTGCTGTCCTTGTCCAGGAACTTGCAGATTGCTTGAATATGCAGAGGGATACGGTTTTCGATGGCTAATACCATAGTCAAGTTGGCTGCTTCTACGGAGTCAATGGCTTTGACTTCTGCCAACAGGGAGTCGAGACTGAGTTTGCTGAGTTGCACATTAGGTTCTACGTGCTCGTACTCCAATTCCATACCTTTGTTGAATTTCAGAGGAGCAATCAACTCGGCATCCACACGTATGAACGTATTCGGCACGACACGAATCTGTGGAGTGATGCCTGGGTTAAACTCTACATTGAACTTATAGCCCAAAAGGTCTGGACGAATAGCAAACAGCTGGTCAATGTGTCCTTTGGAAGGGTCATTATTGAAATCGATGTATGCACGGCACGAGTCGCCTATGGTACTGTTCAGGGGCAAGTAGCCATTATCGTAGTTGCAGTATGCGGAAGGTTGTCCTTCTACGCAGTCCTTACGGAACTCTTTGCGTCCATTGAAGGTAGCAAAAGCAGAGTCACCAGTTGCAATCTCTTTGGTGTAGAGATAGTCTCCATTGAGCACCAATGCACCTGCCACCTTCGTCGTGGTGTACATGTTGATGAGTGGGTCAGAGAAAGGCAACTTCGCTTTCTTGAAGTTGTGCCAGAAATCAATTTCTTTCGTCAGGTCAATCACGCTCTCGTCTCTCATCTGATTAGACGGACTGAAATAGCCCCAAATAGCTTTGTAGTCAATGAACTGTACCTGCAGGTTATACGCGAAGCGTGCGTCGTTAGGAATAGGCACTACTACGCCTGTTGGAACGGTGAAGAAGAAATTGATATAGAACTGACAAGAGTCAATGACGTTTTTATAGTATTGGCTATTGGAGGCGGGGTGTCTATTTTTCATCAGACAAACAGTGAACTCGTTGATGTTAATAGGAATATCGGTATTGTAGGCAAAAGTCTGTCCTGCGTTTCTGTCGAATACCACCACTTCTTTGCCCTCTGCCCGAGTGAACTCGTCGCCCAAAGTGATGGTGACTTTGTCAATCCATGATGGGTCTAATCCCAAGTCTTCGGTGGAGATGTTACTTACGAACTTCGCGTTGGTTATTTGTGCACTATCCAAACGCTCTTCGTCTTCGTCCTCGTTGATTCCCTCCAACTTCATCACGAACGGGAAGTGCAAAGGAATCTGCACACCTGCACCTGTGATTTTGTTATCTACCAACAGTCCTTGGTCGTCCAATGCTTGGTGAACGTCACATTTCTTAGTGGTCTTGGAGATTTTTGCTGCCAAATCCACATCGTGGTACTGTCTGGAGATAGAGAAAGTGTCAATGTAAGTCAGCACACCTTTTCTAATGTAGAGGTTTTTGACTGTACTGTCTTTGATGAAATCACCAATCGTAGCGTGCATGCTACCTATCGGTAACGCCAAGCCAACGCTCATTTCGACGCGTTGGTCCATGTTGTTGAGATCCACATCTGCTTTGCAGCTACTCATAGCAAGCAACGCAAACCCCAACATACCAAAAATGAATAGTTTTGTTTTCATATAATTATTTATTGTTTATTGTTTTCGACTTTCGACTTTCGACTTTTGACTTCGTTTTTCAACATATAAAACCGCGCAAAATTACAACAAATTTTTGGAATGTGCAAACTTTTTCGCAAAAATATGCAAAAAAGATAGATTTTATCTATCTATGCAGGCGGTAGCGTTATCCGTTGGGAGCTTGCTCATATAAGGATGAGGCTATCGTCGGCAGGGACGGCTATGCCGTTTTGCATATTTTGCGACCTCTTGCACATTTTAATAAAAATGCCGTTTACTATTCGGGGGAATTTCAACATAGTTGAAAGGCGGCGTCCGAAATCCAAAGTAGTGCGCTATACAAACAACGCCGGAATCTCAATTAGGCGATTGTTTGTAGCAGCAATACGCGGAAGCAGTACTACAAATTTTTGGAATGTGCAAACTTTTGGTGCATTTTTTGCTAATTTTTTGGTTTGGCTTGTCTTAGGATGGTCCCGAGATGGTCCCGAAGTCGCGTTCGGCAATAAGTTCGCAATTGTTGATACCGCTCTGCTAAATCAACGGGCGACTTATGCCTCCGCTCTCCCCACCGCAATCTTACAGATTACGTCGGGGACCCCATAGGTTGGGAGATTAATTTCCCCGCTTTG
>JAKSNG010000007.1 GCA_024400125.1 Paludibacteraceae bacterium | reverse complement strand
ATCAAGATAAAATAAGTTAGTATTAATCCGTCTAACTTTTTGGGGTCACATCATATTCAAAATGCACTTCTTTTCTCTCTTTTACCTCCACCTTTGCCTTGTACACTTTTTTGTGTACATCGCAATTCGCGCTCTACCAGATGAGCAGATGTCCATTCCTATTTTATCAGTTTTACTTCTTTCAAGTATGAACAGAAGGCAGATAAAATGGAATCTGTACGATTATTAATGTCTTCTTCTTGGAAATCACTATATTTGGTCTGAAGACCTAATAATTCTTGAACTATTGTTGGCTCTTTCTTTTCTCCCTTTGCAGTTGTAAAGCCATTATAGTACTTTAATTTGTCCGTAAATCGGTAATCACTAGCACGTATGTTAATACGCTTTTCTAAGATGGCTTTATTTCCAAGTTTTTCTACAGACCCCTTATCGCTGAGTGTGTGTTCAATTTCATTACGATTACGTGCGTAGATATGTTCTATTTCAAATATAGTATCTAAATTTGGAAGAACCTGACCTTCTTGTTGCATTGCCCACCAAACAAGTAAAGAACGTGTTATTGGACGCCCATTGTAGAAATTGTAGTTATCCATTTGATTACGAGTTTGTTGTTCCGGGAACAAAAAGTCAGAGAATGTAACCTCTTTCCTTGTTACAACATTAACCATTTCCGCATAAACAGGCGTACGTAACGCGTTCACGCCCGGATTCGTTATTGCGTAAGCCCAAATAAATCCAATGATTTTGCGTAAAAAATTAAACAATTTCTCATCATCGAGTTGTTGGTTTACATCTTTATTTTGCATAAAGTATACAGAAACAAAGAATGTCCACATACTATTTGGAGCATAATTCAATATAAAGAAAAGTCTTCTCACTCTTTCTGAAAAGCAATCATCTTGATTAAGGACTTTGTCCCAAAAATCTGCCAATAGCTCCATATTACTAAGTGTCTCTTCCGTCTTTAAGAGAGCATACCCATTAGCACTATAGAATGTGCGTAATGCTTCCGTAGTTGAATTTTTCTTCCCTTGTTTTGCACGTTCATAGTACATATAACGTGTGAACAACTCGTCCATAGGCGTTGCTGATTGTGGGTGGAAATTCCGTTCACAAATAGCATCTAAATTACGCCAGCGTTCTATAAACTTATCCTTTTGACCAATTTTAGAGAAATGTTTATAAAATTCAGCTTTGAAAATATCAGCATCTGACAATGCTTTACCGCGATTATTCAGTGTGGAGAATATGCGTAATGCAGTATCTTGCATATCAGCTTCGATAGGAAGTAATATGCAATTGTTGAGGATACGACTTGGCAAATACGGGAAATATGCAGGGTAACTATTTACAAATTCCTCAATCTTCTGCAAAAAGAATCGGAAATTTTCTGCATATCTACTTTTCATATTGGTTGGTGCCAAACCATCCTTTAGAATGGATAGGAACTCCACCTTGTCATTATCTGTAGCCACCTCTGAATCTATCTTAAGTTGAGCCATATCTGGCTCATCAAATTCATTGGTTTTCCATATGCATCTACCAATTATTTCTTTTAATTTTTGCGACTGTGCATCCTTCATTTTATCGAAGCGCGAATAAAAGGCTCGTAGCAAAAGCATGATAGTGGTCAAACGTTGTTGACCATCAATAATCTCCATTTGATTATTGTCATTTTTAAACGTAACGATTGGTCCAAGATAGTATTCTGCCGTTGCTCTATCGAATTTTTCAAAGTCATCATCAGGGAAAGCAAATGTAAATATATCTTCCCAAAGAGTTTGGCATTCCTTTTCAGCATCCCAAGCGTAGGGACGTTGATAATCGGGAATCAAGAAATCAGCCTTGTTATTGCTTAATAAATCCTTGATTGTTTTTTGATCAACATTTAACTTTGACATATCTTTATTATTTTATTTTTGTGGAGTATAGGGGACTCGAACCCCTTACCTTAACATTGCGAACGTTACGCTCTACCAGATGAGCTAATACCCCTAACGATTAACGAAATCGAGCAAATAGTCATCTGACATATTCTCAATTTCTTCGTTTATCTCAGAGGCGGTTTTACTCAACCGACCTTGCTCTGCAAGTTTTATTGCCAACTCAAACAAAGCTTTTTTTGCACGCGAAATCTTTGTTTGTTCCTCCAATGTAAATTGTCTTTCAGCCATATTTGTCCAAATTCGGGCACAAAGGTACAAAAAATCTTTGATTTTTGCAAATATTTTTCCAAATTTTGAACCATTACATTCATTTTGACAAAGAAAAGTAGCAATGAGCAGACTTTTTGCCTGCCCATTGCCACATAACTATCAGTCAAACAAACCTTTGAGTATGTTTCCTATACTTTTCTCTTTGATAGCAGTTTGGAACGAATGGCACAACTCATCATACTCCTTCATTTCGGCATCTTTCTTGTCTGAAATGTAGGTCTCCCGATTTTTGTAAGAAGGGTTGACCAATTTGGCAACCTCATCACGAGTTTCCGGAGTGTCCTCCTCCCAAAATGCGGTGATGACTTCAGGGATATTCAGGTCATCAAGACTGTAATTCTTGCCATCCTTGCGTACATCGGTAATCTCAATATCAAGGTCATAATTCTGCAAGAACTTGCTGACCGTCATACCGTCAAAATCTTCTTTCTCAAAATAGTCAATTTCCCATGCCCCCTCTCTTGTACCTGTAATCGGTGTGCTATAGATGCATCTATGGGATTTCTTCCCACGACCATTATTTATCTTATAGCTGTAACTATAAGTAAATTTTATCTGCTCAATTGTTCCTTCTGTAGGAGTAATGTTAAAGCAGATATAAGCATCGTCTACCCCACCGATATACGAATAGTGGGTGATGTAAAAACTGGAAAGTTCAACTTTGGCAAAGCGACTAAGTGAGTTTTCGGCTTTATAATTAAGCCAATACTCAGATTTTTCTTCAACCTTGGCAAGATCATTTGCCAAAGTTTCATCCCACTCTTTGCCCCACTTTTCAAGTTTCGGAGCCCACTTTGCAGAATCCGTTTCGTGGTTGATATACTTATACAACCTACGATACGTTACATCTTTGTACTGGGCTTTCTGCACTTCCGAAAAAGTTGACAAGGCAATTAAGCCATGCATACTTTCGTAGAAGTCACCAAAACCGTCATCGGATTTAATTGCCTTTGCAAGTTCATCCGTTGTCAAGTCCTCAAATACGGACTTGTTTGGAATACTGCTGCAGCTGCTGAGCAGTATCACAGCCAAAAGGCTGAACAATGAAATTTTCTTCATTTTGTTAAACATTTATGGTTAATAGTACTATTTTAGCCATGGCTGTTGCATACACCGTGGCTTTTTTATGCAAAACAATTTATCGGTAGTCAACTGTATAAACTACCGTACCATAGTCCCCCATCCCACTACGTATGTAATGGCCGTCAAAGGTATAAACAACTTTTCCATAGTCGCCCATACCTTGACGAACGTAGTGCCCATCATACGTCCAAATTACCTTACCATAATCTCCCATACCTTGACGGATATAATGCCCATCATAGGTATAAACGACTGTTCCGTATGCTCCCATTCCTTGACGAACGTAGTGTCCATCATAACTATATATGATGGTTCCATAGTCGCCCATACCTTGGCGAACATATGCGACCACGTTAGTGGAAGAATCACCTCTGCTATACGTAATATCTTTCGTTTCACAGCAACTGCATAGAAACGAAATCAATATGAGTAATAAACAATGGCGTTTCATACTATGACGCTGATTTGGCATTGCTTAGATACCAAGTTACGGTGACATCCTCACCGGCACACAAATCGTCAGGCGTGATATCTAACGACGCAGCATCGCAGCACATCGCTTCTGGACACTCATGGATTTCACGTGCCTGCGAATAAATATGGATTTCGTGTTCGGTATAGTCAATGGACTTCACTAAACCTAATTGGCAGCCTGCTGCCTGAGCCATTATCTTGGCTTTTTCTGTGGCGTCCTTGACAGCACGCTCCAACATCTTGAGTTGGCTCGGACGAGGGTCGCGAACCGTATGCCCAATCTCCATCTCAAAGTCAGTCAAACAGTTGCCAAGTTTGTTGATGAACTTAGCCAACAACTCGTTATCCATACCCAAATCCACTTTGATATGCTGGCGCAGTTTATAACCATCAAATTCCACATGATCAAAATGGTCATTGCGGTCATAGACATTATGGGTTTCTTTATTAATATCAAAACGAATGGTCTTGGGTAATTTCTTATCTAATCCACATTCTACAGCCACATCTGCCACATCTTTCAGATTGGCTTGGGCGCACTTATATGCCTTTTGATATGTGTCAAAGAGTGAACAAATTTTAATCTCTACACGAGTAACATCTGGTGCTACATGGATATTTCCACGACCAGTAACGGTAATGAGTTTCTCTGTTTCCATAATTAAGCTTTTTTAGTGTGCTTCTCGGCACGTTTAACAAATATCACCATGCCCACTTGTTCTTCCGGATGGGCTTCTGGGTCTAATGTCTGAACACGGGCATCGAATATGTCTTCATAACCCAGTTCCAACAGCATAGCCACCTGTGCATTGGAGTTCTTTGGCAAATAACCAATATGTGTATCCCCAAAGAATACGGCAACAGCATTCTTGTCATATTGGTTCTCATCCTCACGAATTAAACGCAGTTTAGAGCCAATCTTCATTTGGTCAAAAACTTCGCAACCACAATGGTACGAAAAACCTGCTACATTGCAATGCAAAAAGTGTTTTTTGTTCTCAATGATTTTCATAATTTTGTCCTCCATTTTTTGAATTTCGGTGCAAAATTACAACGAGACTGTGCAAAATCACTGCGCAGTCTCGTAAAAAAATCAAAAAAAATGTAATTTTATGCTACTTTTTGTAGATTTTATTCATATCGTTGGTGAAATCCACAAAATTCTTCACCAACCATGCAGGTTCGAGAACCTCTAATCCTGCACCATGTGTACGCAATTCCTGAATAAAATCAAAGGTTGGTGCAACAAAGTACTCAAAAATGGAGTGCTCCATATTCCGTACCGTTTCTTTCTGCGATTTATGGAGCGGTAATGAGCGAATGTAATTAGCATTTGCACTATTGGCTTTTATAACAACCTTTTCGGGTTGAGTGCCGCCTACAAACACGCCATAATAATCGCTAAAGAAAGTTTTGCCGTCAAAGTCTTTTGGTATAGTATAGTGTTCATCTAACACCTTTATTCCATGTACGCGGTCGAGCGCATACACGCGCACTTCGTTGGGATGGTCTGAACTGCGTCCGGCAACATACCAACGTTGTTTGAAGACTTTGAGACAATATGCTTCCATCGTAAAATCGTGAGGGGCAGGAGCATCAAAGCGTTGGTATGTGAGTTTTATTACTCTGCCCTCTCGGATGGCTTCCATAATGGGAGCAAGGTATCGCGCATCCGATGGCATATCTTCTAATAAGACATGGTCTTGTAGCGGTGCAAACTCTTGCACAAGGTTTGTAACAGCAAATGTATTGAGCAACCAGCGTTGGGTCTTACTTGTCGTAAGATCTTCTGCGTTGGCGATATAGTACGTATTGGTAGATTTATCGCACTCGATAAACAAGCCAAACAGTTCTTCAACTTCATGCCTCCAATAGATAAATGTTCGTCTGGTAATACGCGAGGCGTGGTTTTCATTAAGAGAACACATAGACCACTTACGATTGATTTCTTCCAGCGTAATGTGTCCTGCTGAATAGATGGTGTCTGCTAACCAAATGTAGCGACGAAAAAGATTTGCTGCCATACGATTTTAGCTTTGGTGGTGCAAAAGTACTAAAAATTTTTGACATTTCCAAGAACAATCTTGAAATTTTCGGCAAAAGTAGTGCTTTTTACTGCCAAATCATTGCAGTTAAATAAAAAAAAGCATATATTTTTTAATTTATGGAGTTATTTTTCTATTTTCCAATCAACTAATGACTATTTCTGTGGAAATGATTAGTGTGATTTATGCTCTGTTATTATCTTTTGGCAGCCTTCGAGTAAATCGCGATAGGTGGATTCAAAGTCGTCTGTGTACCATGGGTCGGCGACATCACGGTCAAGGAGCAAACGTACCTTATCGGTTATCTTTGGCAGATTGCGAAGATTATAACGCTCCATACAAATGATGTGGTCAAAGCGGTCGTAATCGGCTAAGGTTATTTGTCGTGCAGCATGGCGCGTAAAAGGAATGCTATGAGCCGTTAGGCAGCGTTTGGCTGGAGGATAGATATCGTTCCCTATCTCCTCAGTGGAAGTAGCGCACGAGTCAATATAAAACTCGTGTGCTCTGCCGGCTTGATTGACCATGTGCTTTAAGAGCATCTCTGCCATCACCGACCGACATATATTGCCGTGACAAACAAAGAGGAGTTTTTGCATAATTATCTATTTCTTTAGAAATCTAAGGCGGTAATCAGCCGCCTTAGACTAATTGGGGTTATAAGCGCGTTCCAAGAACGTTGTAGGTCTTGTCTCCTTTGCGGATGTAGAGTTGGCCGTTCTTGATGTACTTATTTACGTTTACGTTTGCGTTTACGTTCATTAAGTCCGTCTTTTTAGCGGTGACAGTGAGCTTCACCGTTCTTTCGCAGGAGTTGACTCCCTCTAAAGACATTGAACCATCTTCATTAACGATCAAGTTTCCGCTTTGTATAAACCATATATAGTCATTATTATAGACATAAGATGGATCCGGTCCTTTCTCAGTTAGGCCGGAACTTTGATAGACAGGGTATGTACCTGGAACCAGAACACTATCTTGAGTATGGCTAGGAGTAACAAAAATGTCCATCACTTCGGCTTGATCATTCTGCGCTATTAATTCAAAACGTGATCCATCTGTTCGACATTCTACACTTTCATTTTCGAATACTCCATCAAAATCATGTATTATGCAATCAGCGGCAAGACCATCTATGTATCCAGCTCCTTTCAAGATATATTGTATTGAGTCACCAGCAAGGAAAGATGTTTCCAAGAAGAGTTTTTTGCCGTCTTGAGTAATAACGTAGTTTTCAATTTCCCTTATAGCATATATAAAACCGGTCTCAGGGCTGCGGAATGTACAACCGGGGATGTCCATTACAGCGGTAAAGTCTCCGCTTATGGTATCCGTTTTAATGGCGAAGACAGCAATCAGATGGTATCCTGAATATGCTTGGGCAAGGTAAATATTGTCCTTCATTGGCATCGGAGCAATCTCGAATGATATTTCCTCTTCAAGCGTGATAGTGTCTATCGGTTCAACATAGTTATATTTGATGTTCATGTGCCCATCCTGGTTGTAGGAGTTCTTGGCATCGACAGTTACGTTTAGTTTGCCATACTCGTCATAAGAGAGCATGACACTGCCTTCAACCAAGAACCAAAAGTCGCGCATCATACCAGCCACATTGTCCATCGTAGCCGCGTAGCAATATTGTGGTTCAAAGTTCTCTACTCCGACGGATAAGCGAGCGGTGCCTGCTTCTTGAGTATCGGAGATAGTGTACGTTCCCTCAGGAATCTTAGTTGCCTCAGGATCGGCATAGAGTTCCAGATTCAGTGTATAGCCTAAATTATTAGCTTCAATGTTGATAATACCGTTGTCGAGGTAGTAACTCATTTCGAAGTATTCAAACTCCGCATTCAAAGGAATATCTGTGTCATAATTCAGTGCCTTAGTAAGGTGTGTCAAGTGGAAGAGATAGACTTTACCATCATCGGCAAGGAAATCACCGTTCAAAATGATGCTATCGCCTATTTCGGCAACGGTTGTCGAACCTGAAACAAAACAAATCCTTGTCGTATCACCTGTATCTTCAAAACGAGTTAGGTTATAGTATTTCGCCGTATCAATAGTACCTGCTTCAATCGTGAATGTACCAAATTTGTCGAGTTGATTGGTACGAATAGAGATATACGATTCCCCCTCGTCGTGAGTAGAATACATCCAGCCGACCTGTTCCCAAGAGATTGGATGATAAACCTCATCAATGGTGAGAATATCATTAAAGATACGCACGGTGTCCGGTTGGGACGATTCTTGTGCCCACAGTCCCACGCTCAGCGTCAGGGCTGCTAAGATTGAAAAAATCTTACGCATAAAAACTTTGTTTTTAATTAATAATTAATAATTGATAATTAATAATGCTTGTGCCTACTCTTTTTCGGATTTTCGGCTGCGTCCGTTTTGCATCGCAAAATCGGGTGCAAAGGTACGAGAATTTTTTTACATATGCAAATTTTTGGTAAAAAAAGGTATTCAAGGGCTTTTGGCACGGGATTTGTAGTGGTATAATTAGCCCCCTCCGACTCCCCCTGTAGGGGAGAGAAAAAGTAGAAAGTCGAAAGTAGAAAGTAATAATAATCAATATATGGAAACGACAGTAGATATTCGTGAGCTGCAAGAACGTATTGAACGTGAGAGCTCGTTTGTAGATGCCTTAACTATGGGCATGAACCAAGTAATCGTTGGACAGAAACACTTAGTAGAGAGTTTGTTAATTGGTCTATTGAGCGATGGACACATCTTGTTGGAAGGTGTGCCAGGCTTGGCAAAGACCTTAGCCATCAAGACCTTGGCAGACCTCATCAAAGCAGACTTTAGTCGCATACAGTTTACCCCCGATTTGCTGCCAGCAGACGTATTAGGTACACAGATTTACTCCATCAAGAACGAGGAGTTTCGTATCAAACGTGGACCTATCTTTGCGAACTTCGTATTAGCAGATGAGATTAACCGTGCTCCAGCCAAAGTGCAATCTGCATTGTTAGAAGCGATGCAAGAACGCCAAATAACGATTGGCGAACAAACCTTTAAGTTAGATGATCCATTCTTGGTATTGGCAACCCAAAACCCTATTGAGCAGGAAGGTACCTACCCTCTTCCAGAGGCACAGACCGACCGTTTCATGCTCAAAGTAGTGATTGGTTACCCCAAGAAAGAAGAAGAACAACAAATCATCCGCCAAAACATCCAAGGTACACGCAAACAAGTGCTGCCTATATTGACAACCGCAGAAATAAAGAAAGCACGCGATATCGTGCGTGAAGTATATATCGACGAAAAGATTGAGAAGTATATCGTCGATATTGTTTTTGCTACTCGTCAGCCAGAGCAATACGGGTTAGAGAAGTTGAAGAACATGATTAACTTCGGTGGCAGCCCTCGTGCAAGTATCAACTTAGCATTGGCAGCACGCGCATACGCGTTCATTCATAGACGCGGGTATGTAGTGCCGGAAGATGTACGCGCCGTATGCTACGATGTGCTGCGTCACCGTATCGGATTGACCTACGAGGCAGAAGCGAATAACATCACGACGGAAGATGTAATCACCGAGGTGCTGAATGCTGTGCAAGTGCCATGACAAGTGAAGAATTATTAAATAAGGTTAGGAAGATAGAGATAAAGACTCGGGGACTGAGTCGGAATATCTTCGCTGGTGAATACCATAGCCAATTCAAAGGTCGCGGTATGGCATTTTCGGAAGTGCGCGAATACCAAGCTGGTGACGATGTGCGTTCAATAGACTGGAACGTGACAGCACGACTGAATAAACCCTACATCAAAGTGTTTGAAGAAGAACGCGAACTGACCGTGATGCTGTTAGTAGATGTGTCAGGCAGCCGAAACTTCGGTACATTGACACAGATGAAACGTGATATGATGGCAGAAGTGGCAGCGACATTGGCTTTCTCAACGATTGAGAACAACGATAAAGTGGGCGTTATATTCTTCTCAGACAAAATAGAGAAGTTCATTCCTGCTAAAAAAGGTAAAACACACGTGCTGCATATCATTCGTGAGTTGCTATCGTTTGAACCCACCTCCTGTGGAACAGATATTGCAGGTGCATTGGAATACTTCGCGAACGCCCAAAAACGCCACTGCGCCGCGTTTATTATTTCCGATTTCATCGGTGCGGTTCGACCTAAAGCAACTAAACAAGCGTTAGAGAAACCGATGATGATTGCTGCCAATCGACATGATTTGCACGCTATACAGATTTATGATCGTCGCGATGCTGAATTGCCTAATGTGGGATTGCTGAAAATAAAAGACGCAGAAAGCGGTGCACGACTGTGGATTGATACGAGTGTGTCTTCTGTGCGCGAACACTACGCAACGGCATGGCAAGCGGAGCAACAAGCGTTGGACGGTTTGCTGACAAAGACTGGTACTAAAAACGTGATTATACGGACGGATGAGGATTATGTGAAGGGGCTGAGGAAGTTGTTCGCGCGATGACGCGAATATAGACCGCTGCGCTGAAAGAATATAGATTAGATAGTATGTTAGGAATAGTATTAAGTATAGTAGTGAGTGCGGTGATGGATTCGACGAATCTGTTTATCGGCGACCAAACACCACTCCACCTGCAAGCGACATGTAATGCCGACGAACAGGTGCAAATGCCTATCTATGGCGAAGAATTGGTATCCGGAATAGAGATTGTCAATCGCTCTGCTGTGGATACAACAGTGCTCCAAGATGGACGGTATCAACTGAGTCAAAATTTGACGATTACATCGTTCAAAGACTCGCTGTTTTATATCGAGCCCCTACCCTTTGTGTCGGGTGCAGAAACGATATGGTCTAATCCGATGACATTGAATGTGATACAACCGTTTGAGATTGATAGCGCACTCGCTATCACCGATATCAAACCTATTCAACGTGCCCCGTTCTGGTTTTGGGGAACGTTTAGATGGATATTGTTAGGACTGCTAATAGCAGGATTAGGTGTAGGCGGTTACTTCTTGATGCGCTGGATAGCTAAACGTCAAGGAATCATCGAATCCACCGAGCCTGCCGTTCCATTGCGTCCCGCAGAAGAAATAGCTTTGGAGAAATTAGATGTCATCAAAGCAGAGAAGATATGGCAATCTGGACAAATTAAGGAATATCACACTCAACTGACGGATGTAGTACGTGAATATATCGCACGTCGATTTGATGTATCGAGTGAGGAAAAGACCTCTGACGAGACTTTGCGCGAGATGAAACCACTGCTTGCAGAACGCAAAGATCTCTATGAGCACTTGCGCAAGATGTTGTCATTAGCCGATTTGGTGAAGTTTGCAAAATGGACTACTACGCCCGATGAAAACGAGAATAGTTTGCGGACGGCATACGAGTTTGTCAAGGAGACAACACCTCATGAGGCAGAAGAATTGGAAGATAAATAAATGAAGATGTTATGAGTTTTGCTAATCCCGCATATTTATTGTTATTGCTGCTGCTGATACCCGTGATAGGCTGGTATATATGGCAGTTGCACGACCAAGACGCCAGTATTCAGATGTCGTCTTCGTCCACACTGAGTCGTGAACCTAAGTCGCTGCGCGTGTATCTGCTGCATGTACCATTTGTATTGCGCGTAGCCGTAATCGTGTTGCTGTCTTTGGCTTTAGCGCGTCCGCAATTGTCTAACCGCTGGAGTAAAGAATCGACCGAAGGTATCGATATTATGATGGCGTTGGATATATCCGGAACGATGCTGGCAGAAGACCTCAAGCCTAACCGACTGGAAGCCGCCAAAGCGGTGGCGACCGACTTTGTGATAGACCGTCCCAATGACCAAATAGGACTGGTGGTGTTTGCAGGCGAGAGTTTTACGCAATGTCCGCTGACAACCGACCACGCGGTGTTGGTTAACTTGTTCAAATCAGTGAAGTTCGGCATGATAGAAGACGGTACTGCTATTGGTTTGGGACTGGCTAATGCTATCAATCGTATGAAAGATAGTGAGACGAAGTCGAAAGTGGTTATCCTGCTGACGGATGGTTCAAACAATCGCGGCGAGATTGACCCACAGACTGCCGCTGAAATCGCTAATACATACGGTATTCGTGTATATGCGGTAGGCGTAGGAAATATGATGATGGACTCGGAGTTTGACGAAGAGACGCTGAGACAGATTGCTTCGACGACTGGCGGTACTTATTTCCGTGCAACAGACAACTCGTCTCTCAAGAAGATTTATGAAGAGATAGACCAACTGGAAAAGACCAAACTGCGTGTGCGCGAGTTCTCCAAACGTACCGAACACTTTGCACCGTTCTTGATAGCAGCCGTGATGTGCTTGCTGTTAGAGATTATTATACGTTACTTCGCACTAAAAACAATAACTAATTGATATGTTTCGATTTGCAAATATAGAAATACTGTGGCTACTGGTGTTAATACCTGTTTTTGTAGCCGGATATATCGTACTTCTTCGTCGCAAGCAACGTCAGTTGCGTGAGTTTGGCGATCCAGAGTTGATGGCAGCCTTGATGCCTAATATCTCGCGTACGAGACCCGTAGTGAAGTTTGGACTGGTATTGTTAGCATTAGCACTGCTGATTGTGGCAGCTGCTCGTCCACAATATGGACAAAAAGAGAAAGTCGTTAAGCGACAAGGTATAGAAGTTGTGATTGCATTGGATATATCCAATTCGATGTTGGCAGAAGATGTGGCACCGTCTCGTTTAGACCGCGCTAAACAAATGCTGAGCAAGATGATTGACAGCATGGTTGATGACAAAGTAGGTGTGGTGGTATTTGCCGGAGAAGCTTTTACACAACTACCTATCACGTGCGACTACGTGAGCGCAAAGATGTTTCTCAACTCTATTACGCCAAAGCTGATTAAGACACAGGGCACAGCCATTGGAGACGCTATTTACACATCGATGCGTTCGTTTGGTTCAGAAGAGAGTGACGCGTCACGTGCTATTATTCTTATCACAGACGGTGAAAACCACGAGGACGATGCGTTGGCAGCAGCCAAAGCCGCCAATGAACAAGGTATCAAAATCTTCGTTATCGGTATTGGTAAACCGGACGGAAGTCCAATTCCTATTCCTGGGACGAACAACTTCCGCAAAGACCGTGCAGGTAATGTAGTGGTATCGAAACTGAATGAGCAAATGTGTAAGGATGTGGCAGCAGCAGGTCACGGATTGTATGTGCGTTGCGACAATACGAATACCGCGATGCGCGCGCTGCAAAAAGAGATAGACACACTTGCTACAAGCGAGATTGAGACTAAAGTTTATGCCGATTACAACGAGCAATATCAAGGCTTTGTGCTGATTGCATTGCTGCTGTTGGTAGTGGATTTCTTTGTCTTCAATAGGAAGAATAAGACGTTGGCAAAGATTGATATATTTGGAATATAGACCGCTGCGCTGAAAGAGTATAGAATATGGATATGAATATGAAAAAGTATGTATTGATAGTAATGATGATGGGAGTGGTGATGAGTATTGCTGCTCAGCAAGAAGCTCCTAATATCCGCCATGGGAATAGAGACTATAACAAAGAAGACTATACCAATGCGGAAGTGGATTATCGTCGAGGACTGGAAAAAAACAGCCACTCGTTTGAAGCACACTATAACTTGGGTAACGCACTTTTTAAGCAAAATAAATATCCCGAAGCCGCCGAGGAATTTACTAAAGCTGCGCAATATACAGATGTCAAAAAAGATCCTGCGCAAGTTGCACAGACGTATCATAACTTGGGTAATGCGTACTTTGCACAACAACAATACGACAAAGCAGTGGCAGCCTATCAGCAGTCACTTCGTGCCAACCCCAAAGATAATGACACGCGCTACAATATGGTGAAAGCGATGCAACTGTTAGAACAACAACAGCAACAACAAAACCAAAACGAAAACGAAGACCAAAACAAAGACCAAAATAAACAACAGCAACAACAGCAACAACAGCAACAAGACCAAAACGAAAACGAAAACCAAAACGAGAACCAAAACGAAAACCAACAACAAGAGCAGCAGATGGATAAAGAGACTGCGGAACAGATCTTGCAGGCGTTGGAGCAGGACGAACAAGAGACACAAGATAAGTTGCAACGCGTGCAAGGGCAATCGAAGCGAGTTGAGAAAGAGTGGTGATCGAAAGTCGAAAGTAGAAAGTCAAAAGTCGAAAGTAGAAAGTCGAAAGTAGTTTTATGGATATGAGATATAAGGTTATAGTATTAGCGTGGTGCGTGATGCAGTGTGCATGGGCGATGGCGGAGGAGGTGACTTTTCAAGCCAATGCGCCGGCACAAGTGATAGTGGGTAAGCCCTTCCAATTGACTTACACCGTCAATCAACGTGCAAAAGATTTGCAAGTACCGGAATTTGCAGACTTTGAGTATTTGGCTGGTCCATACCCAAGTCAGTCATCTTCAACATCGTTTGTGAATGGACAGCGTACATCGTCCTTCACATTGACTTACACCTACACGCTGATGGCAAACAAAGAGGGTAACTATACCCTACCCGCTGCCACGATTACAGTTGGTCGCGACACATACACATCTAACAGTGTGCGTATCAAAGTATTACCTCCCGACAAAGTGAGCAATGCAGAAGAGAGTCACAGTAGTCAAGCACGCACCGCAGCCCGTTCTGCTAATCAAGAAGGGGCTTGTTTCATGCGCACCGTGGTGACCAAAACCAAAGTACACGAACAAGAAGCATTGCTATTGTCTTATAAGTTGTACTTCGCTGGTGTCGATGTGGCACAATTCACTAATAACACTAAGATACCCGAATTCACCGGCTTTTTGAAGCAAGAGATTGAATTGGGCGAAATACAGACTGAACTCGAGCACTATAATGGTCGCAACTACCAAACCGCTATTGTGTATCAGACGCTACTTTATCCGCAACATGGCGGTGACTTGACGATTGATCCAGCGACGTTTGAAGCCGTGTTGCGCGTGCAGACTCGTCAACAAGTGCGTTCGATATTTGACGATTTCTTCGGTTCGTACACCAATGTGACTAAGCCGCTGACTGCGCCTGGAGTTACTATTCATGTTCAGAGTTTGCCCGCAGGTAAACCCGCGTCCTTTGCCGGTGGCGTAGGTAAGTTCACGATGAATAGTGCGATTTCATCGACACAACTCAAGACCAATGAGGCTATGACGATAAAGATTGACATCAAAGGTTCGGGTAACATGAAACTGCTGAAGACACCCGCCATTGATTGGCCAGAGGAATTTGAGGCATACGATCCTAAAGTGACGAATAACTTCAAGACGACGACTTCGGGTGTATCTGGTACTAAAACGATAGAGTATTTAGCTATTCCGCGTGCGTCAGGTGAATATGTCATTCCAGCTGTTGAATACACGTATTTTGACACAGATAGCAAGAGTTATAAGACCTTGACGACGCCCGAATATACGCTGCGTGTGGCGAAAGGTGCTAACGAGGTAGATAACAACAGCGCCGTGGTACAGAACTATGTCAACAAAGAAGAGATTACGCAGTTTGCAACCGATATTCGTTATATTCATCCGATGAATACGGACAAAGCGACAGAAATACCTTCCAATGGCTTGCAAGCAGGCGGATTGACTTCCCTACTCTATATTATCCCTGCTTTGTTGACACTGATAATGCTCATCATCTTCCGCAAGCAGATAAAAGAGAATGCAGATCAGACGCGTGTGCGCTACAAGAAAGCCAATAAAGTGGCACAAAAACGTCTCAAGGCTGCACAGAAACTGCTGACGGCAAACAATAAGACCGCATTCTATGAAGAGATAGAACGTGCCGCATTGTCCTATATGTCTGACCGATTGTCTATTCCGACAGCGGAATTGAGCAAAGACACGATCTCAGATATTCTGCGTCAGAAAGGTATTGCTGAGCCTTTGATTAAAGCCGTGAACGATGTGCTTTCAACGGCAGAGTTTGCACGCTATGCCCCATCTACAGACAGCGAGATGCAGTCTCTGTATGACCAAACAACCGAACTGATAGACCAATTAGAAAATCAAAAATTATGAAACGCATAGTCATTATCACACTTACATTGCTGCTGTGTCCATGGTGCATTCGCTGCGCGATGGGACAAGACGCAGACTCGTTGTACGCAGCCGGTGAATATAAACAGGCGGCAGAGTTATACGCACAGACACCTACCGCAGAGGGTTATTACAACTTGGGCAACGCTTATTTCAAACAAGGCGAATTAGCTTTGGCAATCTTGGCATACGAGCGTTGCTTGCGTATTGCACCGAACATGAAAGATGCTAAATATAACTTGGCATTTGCGCAATCACGTATCACCGATAACATCGAAGATACGCAAGCGTTTTTCATCTCGTCATGGTTACGCACCGTGCGCAATCAATTGCGTGAAGGGACGTGGCGTTGGATAAGCATTATCCTGTTTTGGTTGGTGTTAGTGGGTTTGATGTTCTTCACGTTGTCGAAAGAAGCGTGGTTACGCAAGACGGCATTTTACACAGGTCTTGTTGCATTGATATTCTCGGGTATAGCACTCGCCAATGCCAGCAGTCTGCATCAACGTGACACGTTGCGTCAAGAAGCGATTATCACACAAGGTATCGTAAACGCCAAATCGTCCCCCGACCGCAGTGGTACGGATTTGTTCACGGTGCACGAGGGCACTAAAGTGACCATTCATGAGACATTAGGGGACTGGTGCAACATCCACGTGGGCAACAACGTGGGGTGGATTTTACTTTCTAATTTAGAAAGAATTTGATAAAAATTGCAGATTTTTTCACAAAAATTTGGAATATACGATTTTTTTTTGTATCTTTGCAGCGTTAAAACAGTGCCACAAAGACGCAATCTTAAAAATCGTATATTTTTGGCGTGTTAGATACGGGTTACAAAGGGGTTGCTTAAGGGTTGCTTAACGTATGCTAAAAATTTTTTTGAAAAGACGGCGTTGACGGCTTAACGCAATCTTAAAAATCGTACATTTTTATAAAAAACCACATACTATGAAAAAAAACACCATTCAACTATTTTCGGGACTAATTTTGCTACCGCTATTGTTTTTATCATCTTGTGAGTTGACACCCTATCAGCGTGTAGCGGGAAGTGCACCGATTATGCCTGTACGCTTAGCAGCCGACACGACCACTATCTATGTGACCGATTATGTGCCTTTGTTAGCAGCAACGGACTCGACATTGCCTGAGACGATGGTGATAATGGACGATGGACGCATAGAAGAACTGACCTTCAATGATTCGCGTGCGAGTGTACAGATACCTATTTTGCCGAATTTGCCTGTACAGTTTGGTTTTTATACTGTTGAGTGTACCGACAATAGTGTGACATTAGCATTCACGAAGCCCGTGAGCGATGTACAAGTAGTGGGTTACGTGCAGAATCGTCGTTTGGACGAGCAGTGTTTTGCGTACAACGAAGACGGCAGCATCACGGTAAGTCATTTCCCGACTTACTCTGAGCGCACATTCTTGCGTTTCTATGCAAGCGACGGCAACTATCTGTACAACGACATACTTATTCCTCTGCAAAATGGGGTACCTGTGACGGATGCACAGCAGTTGAATCGTCACGATAATCAAGCACAAGTACTCTATTCGCTGTTAGTAGATCGTTTTGCTAACGGATTGCCCAGCAATGACTGGAAAATGAATTCGCCAGAAGTGTTAGACATCGTTGATTATCAAGGCGGGGACTTGGTTGGGATAACAAAGAAGATTGAAGAAGGCTTCTTTGACGACTTAGGTATTAACACGATTTGGGTTTCACCCATCACGCAAAATCCGTGGGACGCTTGGGGCAAGTATGTATTCAAGAACGGTAATAAATACGATAAGAGTAAGAATTATACAAAGTTCTCGGGTTATCACGGATACTGGCCGATATATGCGACCAAATTAGAGGAACGTTTTGGAACGGACGAAGAATTGAAGACCTTGTTATCCACGGCTCATGCTCATCAAATCAACGTGGTGTTAGACTATGTTGCAAATCACATGCACATCAACTCTCCGACCTATAAAATGCATCCGAATTGGCATACTGACTCTATTTTGCCAGACGGGAGACGGAACTTTGAGTTGTGGGACGAGGCACGTTTGACGACTTGGTTTGACGTACATATCCCTACCCTTGACTTGGAACGTGAAGACGTATGTCAGGCCATGACTGACTCCGCACTGTATTGGTTGGAGTACTACGATTTGGACGGATTCCGTCACGACGCATGTAAGCATATTCCTGAGTGCTATTGGCGTTTGTTGGGGCAAAAAATTACCCTTCGCTATCCAGAAAGACCTATTTGGATGATTGGAGAGACCTACGGAAATCCGCAACTGATTGGACTATATGTGAAGTCGGGAATGCTGAATGCGCAGTTTGATTTCAATGTGTATTATGCGATATTGAATGCACTATGTAATAACGGCTCGCTACGCGATGTTGCTCGCAATATCGAAGAATCGTTGGTAGCGTACGGTTCACACCACACGATGGGTAACATTTCCGGTAACCATGATCAAGTACGTTTTGCGTCCTTGGCTGGCGGTGCCATTTTGCCTTGGTCGGAACAGAACGGCAAGGAAGATGGTTGGACACGTCACGTAGGAATAGGTGACGCTTCGGTGGCATACAAACGCGCTATTCTGCAAGAAGTGATGAATATGACGCTGCCAGGTGTACCATGTATCTATCAAGGTGACGAATATGCGGAGGTGGGTGGCAACGACCCCGATAACCGACACATGATGCGCTTTGACGAGGAACTGAATGACGCCGAGAAAGCGTATAAGGAAGAAGTGAAACGACTGATTAAGATGCGTCGCACGTCTATGCCGCTGCTGTATGGTGACTTCCAATTGGTGGAGGTGAGTGACGATGTATTAGTGTATGACCGCGTGTATATGGGAGAGACAGTCCGCGTAACGATTGATAAGAAGGAACTGAGCTATAAGGTGGAAGAGTTCTAAAAGTTGAAAGAGTTCCAAGAGTTCCAAAGGTTCTAAAAGTTGAAAAAGTATAAAGTAAAAAGTTAAACGTAAAACAATTATGAGGAAGTTATTTTTCTTAGCATTAGGCGGGTTGTTACTCGCATCTTGCTCGCAAGCACCTAAACAGTGCTGTGCACATCGACATCCGTGCTACGCGTACAGCAGCACCATCTATGAACTGAACACTCGTCAATTGACAGACGAAGGTACCTTTGCAGCAGCCGAGGCTGTATTGCCAGAATTGCGAGAGTGCGGTATTGACATTCTGTGGATTATGCCATGTCAACCCATTGGCAAAGTAACTCGCAAAGGAACATTAGGCAGTTACTACTCTATTCAAGACTACTGCGCAATCAACCCTGAGTTCGGAACACGAGCAGACTTTGAGCACTTCTTAAAGACCGCTCACGAGTTAGGTTTCAAAGTTATTCTTGACTGGGTAGCAAATCACACTGCCCCCGACCACGTCTGGACGCAAAACGAAGGCTGGCACTATCGCGATAGTTTAGGCAATTTGATGGTACAATATGACTGGACTGACATTTCCAAACTGAACTACGATAACCAAGACATGCGCAATGCTATGTTAGCACAAATGCAATGGTGGATGGATACGATTGGTTTGGACGGTTTCCGCTGCGATGTAGCAGGCGAAGTACCAACTGATTTCTGGAATTGGGCGATGGACAGTCTGCGTGTTAATCATCCTAAGATGTTCACATTGGCAGAGAACGAGGACAAGGCACAAGAATTCACCGAGTCCGCATTTGATATGTATTATGGCTGGAATCTGCACCACTTAATGAACGAAGTAGCGCAAGGCAAAAAAGGTGTAGAAGATTTGTGGGGATATTTTGCTCAATGCGACACGACAATCCGTCCAGAAGCTATTCGTATGAACTTCACCTCCAATCACGACGAGAACTCATGGGCAGGTACAGAGTTTGAGCGCATGGGCGATGCAGCATCGCTGTTTGCAGCATTCACGTATGTTGTTCCTGGTATGCCAATGATTTATACGGGTCAGCCAAGCGGTAACCATCATCGTTTAGCATTCTTTGAGAAAGATGTGATTGACCGTGTGGAGAATGCGCCACAATTCGCTATGTACAAGCAACTCAATGAGTTACGCGAGAATAACCGCGCCTTATGGAGTAACGAAGAAGGTGCACCAATGGTACGCGTGGCAGCCGATAACGACGCTATTTTTGCATGTGTGCGTGAAAAACACTGCGAGCGTTGCAAGGTTGACAATACCGTGATTGCAGTGATGAATATGTCCGATAAGGAACAGACCGTTACCTTAGATTTGACGGGATATGAGGGAACTTATCAATGTATCTGCGGAAAGGAAAAAGAAATGGTCGCAGAGGAAACGATGTCTCTGCAACCATGGGAATATAGAATCCTAACCAAATAAGATTAGTGTTCGCTACTGTGCAATTTGATTCCGATTAAGATGGGGTCGTGGTCAGAGTAACGGAACAATAAATTCTTTTTAGCCGCCGGCGATAGAACCTTTCGGATCTTAGCCGGCGCTGTTTTGGGGATTATACGGTCTTTAAAGTTGTACTTGCTATAGTACGCAGCAGAATAGTAATAGTCCGTGTTCCAATGCAGCGGATGAACCGCCGTAATCTGCGCTGCCATAGAAGGAGTGGCATAAGCACGGTCTAAATAGCCGCATTCGCCTTTGTAGGAATAGCTATATCCAGTGCTGTCATAGTGCATCAAAACGTCTTTGTAACCAGCGCGAACGATAGTTTGTAGGGGTTGCTCTTGCGTATAAGAGTTATAGTCCCCTACTAATAAGATGTCGGGGTCGTCATAGATGCCCTCTGCGTACGCCGTTTGAATACCATTGAGAATATATTCTACATTGACCATTCGCTTGTGATTGGCCTCCAATGGTGTTCCACGCTTGCTACGCAAGTGATTGAGCGAAACGACAAAACGTTCACCAGAACGAATGTCTTCAAAGCCCTGCAACATAAAACGATACGCATAAATGCGCGTAGCAGGGTCGTTGATGTCATAAGCGAAGAATAAGTCACCATAGGGGCTCACTTTCTCCTTATTATAAATAAATCCCACAGAGATGGTGTCTCCGTCTGTTTCTTGTGTACGAACGAAAGCGAAACGGTCTGTGCGTGCCAATTCATTCATTTTTGTCACTAATTCTTCGGGAGCGGACGAACCTTTTTCTAATTCGCAAAGGGTATATAAATCGGCATTGATACGCACCATAGCAGCAGCGACTTTGTAGCATTGAAGAGCATGTTGGCCTGCGGTATTGCGACGTGTAGCATAGCCTCCAACGTGGTAGAAGAAATTCTGGATATTCGCGGAACAAATGAGCAAATCATAATCGCCCATATCTGGCAATTTAGTCGATGGACGATAGTTCTTAAACGATGGTTGTGTACCCGTTTGCAGGTGACGCTCCCCCATGACACGCGCGGTGAGGTTACGCACTTGTGCACCGAGATTGATGGAGTACGGATATTTGCACTCTAATTTGATGCGTTTCGATTGATTGTACTTGACCAATCGCCAATACTCGGTTGAGTCACCATCTGCGAGTCCGTACGCGCGTTCGTCAGGCACATAAAGGCGTTCGGGCGATAAAATTAACGAATCATACATGGTCCCGCACACGACGAGAGGTGTGGTAATAGTGATAGACTGGCCTTTGTAATGCTCCCAGCCGTTGGTTTCCAAGTCGGACAAGGTCACTTTGGTTGCTGCCAAAAGGAAAGTTGGCAGAAAAGCGAGGATAAGAAGTGTTTTTCTCATATTAGTGCATGATTTTATAGATTAGTTCTTTCCATAAGTCACTATCTTTAGCAGAGGGATTATTGATGCCTTTACTACGTGCATCAATTTCGCGAAAATAGCCTATAATCTTGAATGTTTTGCCAGCGGGATAGCGTTTTGCAGCAGCCGCATAGTCTTTGACGAAGAAGGGATTGATTCCTAATGCCGGAGCTGCAGCACGCTCGGATTTGTCGGGCAAGTAATGGTACATCATCAAGTTGGCAAAAAAGCCATATAAGATACCTAATTCCTTGACCATCGGGTGGTCTTTAGATGACGCAAAATACTGTGTGATACGATTAGCTTTGACCACGTCGCCTTTAATGAGCGCATCTTGTAACTCAAAGACATTGAAATCTTTGGAAATACCCACATTTCGCTCCACTAACGCAGCATCAATGACATTTACGCCCTCGGGCAAGCCATCGATGAGTTTATCAACTGCCCCAACAATAGCGGTCAAGTCTGCGCCCAGATAGTCAGCCAACAGGCGAGGCACTTTTGGGTCGATTGTCAATTGAGTATGCGAAGCACAACGTTCGGACAAGTATGTGCGAATCCACTCCTCTACCTTGTAGTCGCGCAGTTTGTCAGCCACCATCACTACCCCACACTTATCCAGCTTCTTCCACCAAGCTTGACGCTTGTCAGGGGTGCCATACTTATAGCAAATGACTAGAATCGATGTGGGTTGTGGATTATCTAAATAGAGCGATAACGATTCCCATTTCTTGATAGTCTGCGCTTCCTTGACGATGACGACTTTGTTTCCGCCCATCATAGCAAATCCGCGCGCAGCAGCCACTGCCGTAGCTATATCGGCATTTGGGAGGTCGCGTCCATAGACAACTGTTTGATCAAATTCGCGAGCCATCTCGTCTAACGCATGCGTCTCGATGTAGTCGCATAATTGGTCAATATAATACGATTCTTCACCACACAAAAGATAGACAGGCGCGTATTGGTTAGCCTGTACGGATTTCAGTATTTGGTCGTAGTTCTGCATATTGTGACGACGTTGTTACGTCATGAGTTTATATATTAAATGCCTGCTGAATAGCTGTTTGCATGTTTGCAGGTGTGTCTAATAACAGTCCATTGTGCTGCAATAAAAGGATGCGGTCTGTCATTTCCATGGCTAAATCCAGTTCGTGAGTAGAGATGAGGATGGTTTTTCTCTGCTCATGCGCCAAACGTTGTAGCAGTTTCACAATCATGCGACGATTAGGGACATCTAAATGGGCTGTGGGTTCGTCTAAAAGAATGATTGGCGACTGCTGTGCTAAGGCTTTGGCAATCATGACTCGTGCTAATTCGCCATCACTGAGTCCTTTGATTGGTCGGGCACTGCCTCCATCTAATTGGTCTAATCCAACAGCCTGCAGCGCCTCATCAATCCATCGATTGTCTTCATCTGTCAATCTGCCTAAGAACGAAGTGTAAGGATAACGTCCCATAGCTACTACATCATAAACAGTCGTGGTATCCATCAGCAATTTGTCGGTCAAGACGACTGCAATGGGACGTGTAGTAGCCGTGCTATTAACGACAAATGATCCAGCCAGCGCAGGTTGCAACGAAGCTAATGTGCGCAACAAGGTGGATTTGCCACAACCGTTACGTCCCAACATAGCGACTAATTCCCCCTCGTGTAATTCAAAGGAGAGATTCGATTGGATGATTTTGCGACCATAGCCAATCGTAAGATTATTCGTAGTAATAGACGCGTTGGACACGGCGTGACACAGATGTAAGTATTTCGTAGGTAATAGTACCTAATTTATTTGACAATTCTTCTAAAGGCAGTTTGTCTCCAAATATTTCGACTTGATCGCCAGGTTGTGCATCGGTACCTGTGACATCCACCATCGCTTGGTCCATGCAGACATTGCCCACAATCGGGCAACGTTGCCCACGCACTAAGACTTCACCGCCATAATTAGAGAATCGGCGATCAAAGCCATCGGCATAACCAATTGGAATGACAGCAATCTGTCTATCTTCAGTCAAAGTGGTGTGTCTGCCATAACCGATGGTCTCACCCTTAGCCACTGTTTTAACGGATAGGATAGTCGTCTTGAGTGTGCAGACATTACGCAATCTTGCGCCAGCAAATGAAAAACCGTATAGACCAATACCTAAACGGCACATGTCATACTGATATTGCGTAAAACGTTCTATACCAGCAGAGTTGCAGATATGCTTGATGACTGAGTATCCAATTGATTGCTCCAACACATCTGCGCAATCCTTGAAATAGCGAATTTGTCCCAACGTAAACTCATCAAATTGCGCCTCGTCGCTACCTGCTAAATGGGAAAAGACAGACTGCACTTTGATCGTTTTCTCGTGTTGTAGCACCTTGCCCAATTCCTCTATTTGCTCGCGATAAAAGCCCAAACGGTGCATACCGGAGTCGATTTTGATATGGATAGGATAATTCTCCAAGCCTTTGGCTTGAGCTGCCATCAATACGGTTTGTAGAGAGGAGAACGAATATACGTTTGGTTCTAAATTATTTTCCAGAATCAGGTCCATTGCAGCTACTTCTGGGTCCATTACGATGATAGGAAGTGTGATACCTGCTTTGCGCAATTCGACACCCTCGTCTGCTACTGCTACTGCTAAATAATCCACTAACCCACTCTGCTGCAGCGCTTTGCTCACCTCTACACTACCCGTTCCATACGCAAAAGCCTTGACCATACAGGTCAGTTTAGTTGTCGGTCTAAGTAAGAAACGGAAATGACGCACATTATCAATGAGCGCAGTGAGATTCACCTGCATGACGGTTTCGTGAGTTTGCTGCAAGATGCGTGAAGCAATCGTCTCCTCATCATAATTCAGCGCGCGCAACACAGCTGCGCACGTGCGAGCGTTTTGGTGCGAGGGATCTTCTATAACCACTGGGCAATGAACAAAGAGTTTCATTTTCTCTTCCCGCTTCTGCGCCATAGACTCGAAGTTTTCGCCGTGCTCGGTGCCGATGTAAGTGATCACGCCAATCGTCGGACGAATCATCTTCTCTAATTTGACCATTTCGTCAGGCTGAGAAATTCCTGCTTCAAAGATGGCTAATTGTTTGCGTGTCGTACTCGACGTCGCGTTGTGCAGTTGCCATACAGAGAGTGCAACTCCAATCTGCGAATTATACGATTTAGGCGAACGAATAACATCGTAGTCATCGCGCAATAACTGATACAACCACTCCTTGACTACGGTTTTGCCGTTTGAGCCAGTGATACCTATTACTTGACCTTTATACTGCGCACGCACATAAGCAGCAAGGGCTTGCAAAGCCTCAATGGCATGTTCACGCACAAAAACTGCTACCCCTTTAGCATGTAGTTCTTCTATGTAATTAGCACCATCGTTCTTGTCTGTACGAATGGCAAAAAACATCGTTTGCTCAGGATGCGTATTCAACTGACGAGAATCTGTCAGCAGATATTGAATATCTACATCTTCCTTCGTTCGCACGTCAACAGTGCAGATGGGTTTGAGTATGTCAATAATGATAGATAATTTCATAATTATCGAAGGTCATTTATATACGTTGTTGAACGTGGAGAAATAGAGAACGACTCTCCTTTCACAGACTCAGATACCAACGGCTGATTATCCATTGCGCGCAAGGTAACAGTCGTTAATTTCTTACCCTCCTTCAGTTCCAACGAGATAGGGTCTAATTGGTCATTTAGTCGTAAGACGAAACGATCTATCTCATGCGAAGCATCTTTAGGAGTGAGTGTGATAGTGCGCGTAGATTCTACGATATTGCAGACCTTAATCAATTCGCGCGCGTACACGAACGGATTGATTTCTGCTAACTCATCTGTAGAAGGATGAGACAGTGTGAGTTCGTCAGTGTCCTCAGCATAGATGGAGAGTGTTTGTCCATCATACGCTGCATCATAATCCAAGATAGTGACATGAAAGCGCTCGCCGCACATGACTAATGTGCCCGTATAATTGAGCGGTTGCGTGGCATCAGAAGCGATAGACAGGGTTATGTTTGCCCGCAGCGTACTCTGCTCTAATCGAGCCAAGCAATCACTCAACAAGGACGCCTTCACGCTACCTATACAAGCGACACATAAAACCAATAGACCGAATATTCTTTTCACTGTTTTATACGTTAAGTGTTTCTAACAAGCGTTCGAGAGATTCCATATCAGCGATAAGGACATCGCGTCCTTTGGGACCTTTGTTAGGACCAACAATACCTGTTGCCTCTAATTGGTCGCTGAGTTTACCAGCACGATTATAACCTATTTCAAATGCACGTTGGAGACGTGATGTAGAACCTTCTTGTTTAGAAACCACATAACGTGCCACATCAGCAAACATCGGGTCTAAACGATGCGTATCTACTGAGCCAGGAGCCACTTCTTCCTGTCCTTCTGGCACATATTCAGGCAACTGATAAGGAGCCGAATACCCTTGTTGCTCATGAATGTGTTCAACAATAGCTTCGACCTCTGGTGTATCTACGAATGCACATTGGATACGTGTCAAGTTACCGCCTCCTGAATAGAGCATGTCGCCTTTACCAATCAATTGGTCAGCGCCCTTGGCATCTAAGACAGTGCGACTATCTACTACCGATTGGGTACGGAAAGCGATACGTGTTGGGATATTCGCTTTGATGGTACCAGTAACGATTTTAACATCAGGACGCTGCGTCGCCAAAATCATGTGCATACCGACGGCACGTGCCTTCTGCGCAATACGTTGAATTGGACGCTCCACTTCTTTGCCTGCCTGCATAATAAAATCACCATACTCATCAATAACGATGACCAAATAAGGCATATAGCGGTGATGCAACATCTTCTTGGTTACCACATTCTCCACTTCCTTAGCCGGATTGAGATGACGGGAGTTGAACTTCTCATTATAATCCTCCACGTTACGGCAGTTGGCGTCTGCTAACAGAGAATACCGATCTTCCATCTCAATGACCAGCGAATTGAGCGTACTGATAACCTTTTGACAATCAGTAATGATAATATCACGGTCCTCTTGATCGGGCATAGCTGCCATATAGTGTTTAAGCAACGGCTTGTAAATGGAGAACTCCACCATCTTTGGATCAACCAACACGAACTTCAGCTCTGCAGGATGTTTCTTATAGAGTAAAGAAGTAATGATAGCATTCAAACCGACAGACTTACCTTGACCGGTGGCACCTGCAACCAATAAGTGTGGCGTTTTAGCCAAGTCAAAGCAGAAGACTTCATTGGTGATTGTACGACCGATGGCTACTGGTAAACGCATTTTTTGCTCCTCTTGGAAACGCTTAGATGCAATCACGGAGTGCATAGAAACAACTTGTGGCTTTTCATTAGGAACTTCAATACCAACCGTTCCCTTACCTGGCATAGGTGCAATAATACGAATACCGATGGCACTCAATGACAACATGATATCGTTCTCTAAGCTCTGAATTTTTGCGATACGCACGCCTGCTTTGGGGACTACTTCGTACAAGGTGACTGTAGGTCCGACAGTGGCTTTGATTTGATCTATTTCGATGCCATAGTTACGCAAAGTCGTAACGATGCGATTGGCGTTAGACTGCTGCTCTTCTTGATTGATAACTGGAGCTGTTTCATTGTCATAGACTTTGAGCAATTCCAGTTTGGGGAACTTGTAGAACTCCAAATCCTTGCGAGGATCAAAAGGCTCTTGCTCTTTCGCCATTTCGACTTCATCCACCTCATCAATCTCCACATCAGGTGTTGGTTCATCGGAAGGCTCAGGCTCTGGCAAATCAGACAGCTGAGGTGTTTGCTCCTCATTTTCTTCGTCAGCATCATTCTCAATCACCACTTCTATTTCGTTTGCAGGCTCATTATCTGTCTCCATTTCCTCAGGTTGAGCAACCACGACTTCCACTGTTTGAGCAGTCAAATCCACAGATACTGTTTCCTCGTCAGCCGCAGCAGACGGGTCTTTCTTACGAATAATCCAATGACACACATTTCGCACTTTGTCCACAAAATGAGGGTCAGCAACAATACCAAAGATGATAAGCACAACAATCAGCACCAACAGTGTTCCTACTGGCTGAATATAACTCTCCAGCCATTTAGCAATCCACTCACCATGTTGTCCTCCCCAACGGAAAAACGTATCTACCCCCGTCATCATCTGAGCGAAGCCCAGCGTCACACTACCCCACACCAGCCAAAAGAAGCCGACGAACAACATGCGCCAAGCGCTGATATTGCGGAAGAGACGAGTGAGACGTAAGCCAAAGAAACCCACCAGCAGAATCAATATAACTGCTACCACACCAAAAGTGCCATTCACCAAAAACTCCGCCAAACGAGCTCCAGGTAAGCCTAAGCAATTCGTGATTTGTTCACGTGCAATAACCCTGTCTGCGTGCGACATGTTAATCACGCTGTAGTCATTAGCACCCGTGAAGAAGTAACAGATATAGGAAATTAACGCAAAAAGCGCAAAGGACGACAATAATACCCCCACAGCTAAATGGGTACGTGAATCCATAAAGAAAGACTTAATCTGACTCCAAGAGAAAGAATTCTCCACTTTAATAGAAGAACGATGAGAATCAGTATCGCTGTGCGAATTAGACGGACGACGAGGCATATAAATGATGATTTTTATAAATGGTTTACACTACAAATTCTTATTAGGCTGCAAAGGTACATTTTTTTTTGCATATATGCAAATAAAAAAGTCAAAAAAGTGGAAAAAGTTAAAAAAGTAGATAAAGTGATAGGTGTTTTGTGGCTTGCATTTGCATACATGCAAAATTATTAGTACTTTTGCGCGTTTTTTATGAAACCTCACAAAAGTTCCTAAATTTTTATAAGTAATAGAGATGGAGGATATAAAAGAAACAAAAAAATTCAAAGACTTTATGGAGTTAGAGTGCGGCAATTGCCTTTTAAAGAATAAGTGCTCCATTGGAACAGAAGAATGCTACACTCGTAAACAGCGATGGAGAGCGGTGATGTTGGCATATATACTACCTTTTGTAGTATTAGCTGGTGTCATTATTGTCATTTCGCGGTTAACGGAAAATGAATATATCATTGGTGGCTCTGCATTGGCTACTGTAGCCATTTATTATTTAATAATGTATTTAATACAACCCAAAATATGAATGTGATAATTATTTCTTTGATTGTTCTGGGTGTCACAGGATTGGTAGCAGCTGTGCTGCTATACATCATTGCCCAGAAGTTCAAGGTAGAAGAAGATCCACGCATTGACCAGGTGCAAGAAGTGTTACCTGGAGCCAACTGCGGAGGATGTGGTTTTGCAGGTTGCCGAGCTTTGTCTGAGGCATGCGTAAAAGCCACATCGTTGGAAGGTTTGTTCTGCCCTGTAGGAGGTGCTGAAACGATGGCTAAAGTTGGAGACATCTTAGGTTTGGCACCAGTTGCGACTGAGCCCAAAGTGGCTGTAGTGCGTTGTAATGGTACTTGCGAGGCTCGTCCGCGTACCAGTGAATACAATGGTGCACGTAGTTGTCAGATTATGCACAACTTATATGTCGGTGAGACTGCGTGTCCATTCGGCTGCTTAGGTTGTGGAGACTGTGTGGCTGCATGTAACTTCGGTGCATTGTCTATGGATCCAGAGACGGGGTTACCTGTAGTGGATGAAGAGAAGTGTACCAGTTGTGGTCAATGCGTCAAAGCGTGTCCGCGCAACATTATCGAATTGCGTAAAAAAGGTCCAAAAAGCCGTCGCATGGTTGTGATGTGCGTCAATAAAGATAAAGGTGCACCCGCGCGTAAGGCTTGTCTAAACGCATGTATCGGTTGTGGTAAGTGCCAAACCGTATGTGCATTTGATGCAATCACAGTGGAGAATAACTTGGCATATATTGACTACAATAAGTGCCGTCTATGTCGCAAGTGTGAAGACGCGTGTCCAACACATGCCATTCATGCAGTTCATTTTCCTCCACGTAAACCAGCAGAAGAGCAACCAGTTACAGAAACAGGAAAGGAGGCACAAGCATGAATACATTTAAGATAGGTGGAGTTCATCCACAAGATAACAAACGCTATTCTGCTCATCAGCAGATTGTGACTTGTCCGCTACCAGAGAAAGCTATTATTCCGCTGATTCAGCATATTGGAGCTCCCGCTCAGCCGATTGTAGAGAAGGGCGAGAAAGTGCGCGTAGGACAATTGATTGCTAAAGCGGGCGGATTTGTTAGTGCGAATATACACGCGCCATTCAGCGGCACGATTACTAAGATTGACACAACTGTCGATGCTTGGGGTGCTCGTGTACCAGCCATTTTTATGGATGTAGAAGGAGACTTGTGGGAAGAGGATATTGACCGCACCACGGCCGTCGTTCGTGAGTCGCAAATGGAACCCAAAGAGATTATCGACCGTATTACGGCTGCTGGTATCGTAGGTTTGGGTGGTGCTTGTTTTCCCACTCATGTCAAGTTACTACCACCTCCTGGCAAAAAAGCTGAAATGCTGATTATCAATGGTGTGGAGTGCGAACCGTACTTGACTTGTGATCATCAATTGATGTTAGAACATGGCGAAGAAATTATAATCGGTATTCAATTGCTGATGCGTGCATTAGGAATTAAACGTGCTGTCATTGGTATTGAGAAGAATAAGCCAGATGCCATAGCTCGCATGCAAGCATTATGTAGTCGCATTTTGGGTGTGAGTGTCATTCCGCTCAATATGAAGTACCCTCAAGGAGGTGAAAAACAACTGATTGATGCTTGTATTGGTCGTCAAGTGCCAAGCGGTGCACTTCCTATTGAGGTAGGTGCCGTTGTAGATAATGTGGCAACTGTATATGCTGTATATGAAGCTGTTCAGAAACGTAAACCACTGATTTCACGTGTAATAACGATTACCGGTAAATCAGTCGCTAAACCAGGCAACTACGAAGTTCGTTTTGGTACACCATTGGCAGATGTAGTAGCACTCGCAGGCGGAATTCCTGAAGATACTGGCAAAATCATAGGTGGAGGGCCAATGATGGGTCGTGCAATGAACAGTTTGGACATGCCAGCTAATAAACGTGTTAGCGGTTTGCTTTTCTTGCCCGAAAAAGAGTCTCGTCGAATAGAGCCCGAGAACTGTATCCGTTGTGGTAAGTGCGTCAGTGCTTGTCCAATGGGGTTGGAGCCGTATCTGCTCAGTCGCCAATCAGAATTACAGATGTGGGACGAGATGAAGCAACATTCGGTGATGGATTGTATCGAATGTGGTTGCTGCCAATTCACTTGCCCAAGTCATCGTCCTCTATTGGACTACGTGCGTATGGGTAAGGCGAAAGTAGGAGGCATCCTGCGTGCTCGTGCAGCTGCAGCCAAAGTTGCTGCAGAAGCCGCTGCTGCTAAAAATAACCAATAATTGAAGTTATAGAAAGGAAAATATATGAAATTGATTGTTAGTGCTGCGCCACATGCTCATAGTGGTGATAGTGTGCGCAGAAACATGCTCCTTGTGATTGCTGCTTTGATGCCGGCATACGCGGTCAGTGTAGCAGCCTTTGGTTGGGGAGCGATTATTACCGCAGCCATCAGTATTGTGGCGTGTGTAGGTTTTGAGTGGCTGATTGCCAAGTTTATATTGAAACAAACACCTACTATTGGAGACTGCTCTGCTATTTTGACGGGTTTGTTGCTTGCCTTTAACCTGCCATGTAATCTGTCTTGGTGGATTGTCGTCATTGGTGCATTAGTAGCGATTGGCGTTGGCAAGATGACATTTGGTGGTTTGGGACAAAACCCATTTAATCCAGCATTAGTAGGACGAGTATTCTTACTCATTTCTTTCCCTGTTCAGATGACGACATGGCCTCGTCCATTAGGTTTTCAGACACAATATCTGGATGCGATTACTGCTGCTACCCCACTCGCTCACATGAAGCAAATCATGAAAGGCGACAGTTTGTTGATTGATCAACTGCCCTCGTTGTGGGATTCGTTTGTCGGTGTGATAGGAGGTTCGCTCGGTGAGGTTTGTGCGATAGCGCTACTGATTGGCGGTTTGGGCTTGATTGCTACTCGTGTCATCACTTGGCATATTCCTGTTAGTATCTTAGCGACAATGGCTATCTTTGCATGGTTGACGACTCCGACTGGAATGTGTGGACACGAATATGTCCTCTATACATTGCTTACTGGTGGTGCGATATTGGGTGCATTCTTTATGGCAACTGATTATGTTACCAGTCCAATGACTAATTGTGGCAAACTGATTTTCGGTGTTTGTATCGGTCTCATTGTTATGGTTATTCGTACATGGGGTGCGTATCCAGAAGGCATGTCTTTCGCTATTCTCATTATGAACGCGTGCGTTCCTCTATTAAATAAGATTCGTCCAAAACGGTTTGGAGAAAGTAAAAAGTAGAAAGTCAAAATCAAAAGTCAAAAGTCAAAAGTCAAAAGTTAGAAAATTATGGCTAAGTTAGAAAGTACATTTAAGAATATGGCATTGTCACTCACATCCATTACGATAGTGGCAGCCGCTGCGTTAGGGTGCGTGTTTATGTTCACGCATGCGCAGATAGAGCAACAGAAGAAAGAAGCACAGAATGCGGCTCGTGTAGCAGTACTATGCGGTCACGAAGACGGTGTAGCAATAGAAGCACAAGCCGATGGTTTCGGTGGTGTTATTCGTGTGATGGTGGGTTTTGCTCCTGACGGAACCATCTTAGGTTATGAGATTCTTGAGCAACAAGAGACTCCTGGCTTAGGTACTCACATTGTCGAATGGTTCAAGAACGCGGATAAGCCTGGTCAATGTATTGTAGGTCGTCAAATGACTTCTGCATTCAAAGTGAGCAAAGATGGAGGTGATGTAGATGCGATTACTGCTGCTACTATTTCGTCTCGTGCGTTCTTGTCGGCAATCAATCGTGCACACGAGCAATTCATGCAAGAGCAAGGCGTAGCTGTTGAAGCATGGTCTGGCGCAACCACATCACAAAATGCAGACAGCACCAAAATAGAAATGGAGGTCACACATGAATAATGCAATGAAGACATTGACCAATGGTATTCTCAAAGAGAATCCTACTTTTGGTTTGGTATTGGGAATGTGCCCTACTCTGGCGACGACTACGTCCGCAGAGAATGGTATGTTTATGGGCTTAGCCACTATGTTTGTGCTGATTTGCTCTAATGTGGTTATTTCGCTGCTGAAGAATCTTATTCCGGACAAGGTGCGTATTCCGTCATTCATTGTGGTGATAGCCACCTTCGTGACGGTTGTACAACTGCTGATGCAGGCATATCTGCCCCCTATTTATGAGAAATTAGGTCTATTCATTCCGTTGATTGTGGTTAACTGTATTGTACTTGGACGAGCAGAGGCTTTTGCAGCCAAGAATAGTGTTGGTTTATCGGCATTGGACGGTATAGGTATGGGACTTGGTTTCACGCTCTCACTTACTATTATTGGTGCAGTACGTGAATTATTAGGTACAGGTTGTGTCTTTGGTGCACATATATACTCTGAACAATATGCAGCGCTCATCTTTGTATTGGCTCCAGGTGCATTCATCTGCTTGGCATACTTGATGGCAGCTATTCAAAAACTAATGAAGAAATAACTATGGTTTACTTTTTGATTTTTATTAGTGCGATATTTGTTAACAACATTGTATTGTCGCAGTTCTTGGGTATCTGCCCATTTTTAGGTGTAAGTAAGAAGATTGACACGGCGTTGGGTATGGGTGCAGCCGTTACGTTTGTACTCACATTGGCGACCGTTGTCACCTATTTATTGCAATGTCTATTAGTGATGTGGCATGTAGAGTTTTTGCAGACTATTCTTTTCATTCTCGTTATTGCTGCATTGGTGCAGATGATTGAGATTGTTCTCAAGAAAGTGTCCCCCTCGTTGTATCAAGCTCTTGGTGTTTTTCTGCCGTTGATTACGACTAACTGCTGCCTTTTAGGTGTAGCTATTTTGGTTGCCAATGGCACGAATAAACTGCCTATGGGTGCAGAACATAATTTGCTAACAGGTACATTGTTTGCGTTGGCGACCGCCTTTGGTTTTGCATTGGCATTGGTTATTTTTGCAGGTCTTCGTGAACAGTTATCCATGAATAAAGTTCCTAAAGCCATGCAAGGGACTCCGATTGCGCTGCTCACCGCAGGTTTGCTGGCGATGGCGTTTATGGGTTTCAGTGGCGTGGTATAAAAAGAAGGAATATGGAGTATGGACCGCTGCGCTGAAGGAATATAGACCTCGTGCACGGTAGTGTTAAAAAAAATAGAAAGGCAAAAAATATGTTAATTACACTATCATCATCACTTCACAAGGAAGAATTAGCACTTCCGTTTGAATTGGAACAGTCCTTTATAGACGCCAATCAAGTAGTAGCCGTACTCACAGGCGGTAGTGAAGGACTCTTCTTACAACAAGTAGAAGCTGGTGCTATCACCTTAGATCGTCCTATCTACCTACTTGCCTCAGAACAAAGTAACTCTCTTGCAGCATGCTGCGAGATTTTAAGTTGGATTAATCAGCACAATGGTCATGGACAAATTAGGACTCATCGGTAAGCCAAGCGATTGGCTCATTTCTTCTCGCTATGATGCAACTATACTTCGCGAGAAACTGCATATTGATATAGTCGATATCCCTATCGAAGAAGTAACCTCATTAGGCGAGGTGGACGGTGGCGAAGAAGGTGCATTGGTTATATACAATCGTCTTCGTGAAATCGTGGAGCGTTATCAGTTATCTGGACTGACACTTCGTTGCTTCGATTTATTGACTACAGTCAAGAACACTGGTTGCTTGGCGTTAGCCAAACTCAATGCAGAAGGTATTCCCGCAGCGTGCGAGGGCGATGTCCCTACCCTCATCACAATGATGTTAGCCAATCGCCTCACTGGCTGCCCGGGTTTCCAATGCAACCCTGCGCGTGTCAATACGGAGACGGGGCAGATGTTATGGGCACACTGCACTATTCCTTACACGATGGTGGATAAGTTCAATTACGATACGCACTTTGAATCCGGCTTTGGTGTGGCTATTCATGGTGAATTGCCGACGGGTGATTATACGTTGGTCAAGGTCAGTGGTGACTTGTCTCGTGTTTTTGCAGAGGATGTGCAACTGATACGCAACCAGTATGAGCCTAATCTATGCCGCACGCAGGTTTGGTTACAGACCAAACAAGTCATCCCCTACTTGCTGTCGAATCCCATCTCGAATCACCACGTCTTAGTGCGAGGTCACCACGCACAAGCGTTTATTGAGAGTATAAAATAGAAAGATTAGATAAAATTATGCAGACACTGTCTGCACAAATTATGCCACAACTTGTGGCACAAATAGAAAATCCAATTACGCCACAACCTGTGGCGCAAATAGATAAACGCTAATTGCAGATTGTAGAAACGATAGAATTAAAAGATTTGTTTACAAAGAAAAGTTGTACACAAAAAAGTGTACAAGACAAAGGTAGAAGTAAGAGAGTAAAAAAGAGTGCATTTTGAATAAATAATGCAAATTTATTTGCGTATTCCAAATTTTTGTTTTACCTTTGCAGCGGAATTAGAATTATAGTATATTATGCCGAGCGCAGAGATTCAGAAAATAATACCAGAGATTCAGAAGTATATGTCTTCCCAACCAATCCAACGAGCCTATTTGTTCGGTTCATGTTCTCGTGGCGAGGAGACAACTGAGAGCGATATAGATTTGCTGGTTAATTATGATTATTCTCAAAAAGTCTCTTTAATGAAGGTATGCACGATGATGGCAGAGTTGGAAACGCTCCTTCATCGTCCTGTTGATTTGGTAGAAGAACAAGGGCTACTTTCGTTTGCGCAACCATCTGTTAATAAGGATAAAATTTTAATATATGAGAGAGCGCATTAGAGATAAAGAACGATTGGAGCATATTCTTGAGGCATCCAATAAGCTTTTGGAGAACAAGGATAAATACACACTGGAAGAAATCAAAGCTAACAGTGTACTCTTTTATGGATTTGTCAAGTTGGTAGAGATAATCGGTGAAGCATGTTACATGTTAACGAAAGAATTTAGAGAATCACACCCCGAAACCAATTGGAAAATGATTGAGAATATGCGTCATGTTTTAGTGCATGGATATTACGCAATAACTCCAGAACTTCTTTGGGCAACTATCCATGAAGACATCCAGCCATTAGTGGAGCAAATAAACATATACATTAAAGAAGAATTATAATATTAAACAAACCTCGCCTATGATTGACCGGAAGCGGTAGTAATTATATGCCCGCGGAGGTTTTCCGCCGTTCGCCAAACGTAAAATGGCAGACATACACCTGCGGTGGCAGGAGAAATAGCGTTGTAAGCCCAACTTGATTTTCTGAAACTTCGACACTTTCAAAAAATCATTAAGTATTCAAGTACGGTTTTGCACGCTCACGTATTCAGCGTGAGTTTTTGTGCGTACATTTGAATACTTAAAGGTAGTCGAAGACCTCAGAAAATCAAATGAAGCGGACGAAAGTTCACGCTTTTTGTGTACGTATACGTGCGAACATTAAATAAATACAACGGAGGAAGCCGAAAATCCGATGAAGAGTAGGCAAAAATAAAACAAAACACATTATGATTAAACACAATTTTTTAACCCTTTTCGTGGCCCTATGCGCTACGACCGCCCTATGGGCAAGTAACGTCATCACCTATACTGCAACGGAGAAATTGACGACATCCGATTTAGACATAGGTAAAACCACTTTTGGCTCTGCGATTACATCGCACGATTTCAGTAATGGCATAGGTACGATTACCTGTGATGGCGAAATTACAACGATTGGACATTGTGCTTTCTGTTGGTCTATTTTAACTTCTGTCACTATTCCTAATTCCGTCACTACGATTGGAGATGGGGCTTTCTGTTATTGCTCTCGTTTGACCTCTGTCACCATCCCCAATTCCGTCACCACGATTGGAGATGGGGTTTTCGAAGAATGCTATAATTTGACCTCTGTCACTATTCCCAAATCCGTCACCACGATTGGAGTATCTGTTTTTTCTAATTGCGAAGGTTTAACCTCTATCACCATTCCAAATTCCGTTACTACGATTGGAACTCATGCTTTCAGCGGTTGCGGTTTGAATTCTATTATCATCCCTAGCTCTGTCACAACGATTGGAGGGCATGCTTTCGCGTGGTGCTATGGTTTGACCTCTATTACTTGCGAAGCAACTACACCTCCTACATGCGGAAGTTATTGTTTTGATAAAGTGGATAAATCCATTCCTCTTTATGTTCCTGATGGTAGCGTAGGAACATATAAGGTAACTCACGAATGGATGGACTTTACCAATATCCAGCCGATTCCAGATGAGACGTATATCGTCACCTATACAGCGGCGAAGAAATTATCTGGGTATGATGGTAGTCTAAATGTAGGGAGATATACCTTTGGTCCAGTCATTAAATCACACATCTTCAGCAATGGCATAGGAACGGTTATCTGTGACGGAGAAATTACAACAATTGGAACATCTGCTTTCTATTATTGCTCTAATTTAATTACTATCACCATTCCAAATTCCGTCTTAATAATTAAAGAAGAGGCGTTTTTGGGATGCTCTGGTTTAACTTCTATTACTATCCCAAATTCTGTCAAAAGAATTGAAAGTTCTGCTTTCAATGGTTGCGAAGGTTTGAAATTCATCACATGCGAGGCGACCACACCTCCTTTGTGTCAAGGAGGCTGTTTTTCTGGTGTGGAGAAATCTATTCCTCTCTATGTACCTGCTGGTAGTGTAAATGCATATAAGGTAGCAGACGAGTGGAAAGACTTTACTAATATATTCTCAAATACTGCTAAAGATGTAGAAGTGACCGAGATTGAAGCTGAACCTACCGAATCAGCAGTAGAGATTGCTTGGCCTTCCGTTGTAAACGCAGAGACTTATACGATTGAGATTCGTTTGGGCGACCAACTGATTTGTTCCATTGTCTTCAATGCGCAAGGTCAATTAGTATCTATCAACTTCAATCTTGCTCCAGGTCGTGGCGGCCACACCTATGCAACTACCGCAGAGGGTACTGCTACTGGCTGGGCTTATACGATTGCAGGACTGAACCCTGGCACAAAATACACCTATTCCGTTATTGCTAAAAATGCTGACGACCAAGAGATTGACACTAAATCGGGTTCCTTCACCACGAAAGGAGTAACAGCAATTGAGAACGTGAGCGCTGATGTAAATACAACCAAGTTCCTGCACAACGGACAAGTGATTATTCGCCAAGGCGACAAAGAATACGATGCTGTAGGGCGAGAGGTGAAATAGACAACTATGCCGCTGACGCTATACTAGAAAACTAGAAGAATAGAAGAATAGAAAAGGCTACAATAAACTGAAGAAAAATGGTGAAGGAGAGAAACCTTCACCGTTTTTTTGTGCAAGTAAGGTGCTGGGGATTTTCTTTAGAGTTGTAGGTCTTCTTTACAGTACGGTAAAAGGTGCTGTGACCTTCGAGTGACTGTCGGGCGACTGTCGGGTGACTGTCGGGTGACCGTCGGGTGACTGTCGGGTGACTGTCGGGGATGATAGCCAAAAGAGTCGAAAATGACACCCCCAAGCCCCCTCTGAAGAAGGGGGATATAAAAAACAAAAAATAGTGTGTCTCGCGCAAAACTCACACCAAGTTCGTGCCTACTTCGGGACCACCTCGCGACCACCCTAAGACAGGCAAAACCAAAATTTCTCGCCAAAAAACCACCTTCATTAAGACGATGGAATCCAGTCTATAGGTCAAAAAGTCGAAAGAAAAAAATCTAAAAAAGTAGAAAGTTAGTAAAACAAAACCAGCACCGCAGAGAGCGATGCTGGTTTTTGTTTGCACATTTCAAAAAATACAAAAGAACTTGTACCTTTCAAAAAGGTGTATTACTTTTCCCAATTAGTTTGGAGCATGCGTTGGTAGCTGCGGTAACGCCATTGCGCATTTTCCTTAGCGGCGGCATAGAGTTCGGCTGCCTCGGATGGATACTGCTTCATGACAGACGCAAAACGTACTTCGCCTTTCAGGTATTCTTCGAAATTATCCCAATTAGGCTCCTTACTATCCAACGTGAATGGGTTCTTGCCCTCTTTCTCCAAAGCAGGGTTATAACGCCACAAGTGCCAATAACCACATTCAACGGCTTTCTCTTCTTCTGCCTGCGACTTACCCATACCGGCCTTCAAACCGTGGTTGATACATGGAGCGTAAGCAATAATAAGAGATGGTCCGGGGTAAGCCTCTGCCTCACGAATAGCCTTGAGCGTCTGTGCTTGGTCTGCACCCATCGCGATTTGAGCGACATAGACATAACCGTAAGTGGTAGCAATCATACCTAAGTCTTTCTTGCGCACACGCTTGCCGGCGGCTGCAAACTTAGCAATTGCACCAAGAGGAGTAGATTTAGAGGCTTGACCACCTGTATTGGAATATACCTCTGTATCCAAAACGAGGATGTTCACATCTTCACCCGAAGCAATCACGTGGTCTAAACCGCCGTAACCAATATCGTACGATGCACCGTCACCACCAATAATCCATTGGCTGCGTTTAACAATGTGGTCCTTGTACGTCAAAATCTGTTTGCACGTATCACAACCACAAGCCGACATAGCAGCAACCATCGGTTCGTACAAGCGTTTGGTAACCTCTGCATTATTCATGTTCTCTAACCACTCGGTGAACATGGCTTTCAGTTCGTCGGAGCATTTATCACACTCGAGCCCCTGGCGCATCAAGCGAGCAAGACGCTCTTTGATTTTGCGGTGAGCGATTTGCATACCCAAACCATATTCGCAGAAGTCCTCGAACAAAGAGTTAGACCATGCTGGTCCATGTCCTTTCTCATTAGTAGTATAAGGAGTAGAAGGAACAGACCCCGAATAGATGGATGTGCAACCGGTAGCATTAGCGGCAATCTCACGGTCACCAAAGAGTTGACTAATCAGTTTCAGATATGGTGTTTCACCACAACCCGAGCAAGCACCTGAGAACTCAAACAATGGAGTTGCAAACTGACTATTCTTCACATTCGATTGGATATCAATGAGGTGTTGTTTGGTCTTAACCTGCTCTACGCAATAATCCCAGTTGGCAGCCTCTGCCATTTGGCTTTCGAGATCCACCATTTGCAAAGCCTTGCCTAATTTGGGGTTACCCGGACAAACATCCACACAGTTGCCGCAACCTAAGCAATCCAATACGCCTACTTGCATACGGAAATGCATACCCTTGAGCGCAGCAGGAGCTTTCATCTCGCGAGTGGTAGCAGCAAAGCCCTTCACTTCGTCTTCATCCAAAACAAACGGACGAATACATGCGTGAGGACAAACGTATGCACACTTGTTACACTCGATACAGTTGTCTGCATTCCATACAGGAACGAAAGCACTCACACCACGTTTCTCGTATTTAGCAGTACCAGCAGGCCATGTACCATCTTCAATTCCCTTGAAACTGCTGACTGGCAGCAAGTCGCCGTCTTGACCATTGATAGGACGCACCACATTGGTGATAAATTCGGGTTCGTTGCCATAGTCTTTTGCCTCGTCTGCACCTAAGTTAGACCAAGCTGGGTCGATATCAAGCAGCTGATATTCACCACCACGATCGACAGCGGCATAGTTCTTCTTAACCACATCTTCACCTTTCTTGCCATACGATTTGTCGATGAAGTGCTTCATATCCTCAACCGCCTTGGCTACAGGGATAACTTCTGTGATACGGAAAAAAGCGGATTGCAGAATGGTATTGGTGCGGTTGCCCAATCCAATCTCTTGCGCAATCTTGGTGGCGTTGATGTAATAGACTTTGATATTGTTGTCTGCAAAGTATTTCTTGACTTTGTTGGGCAGGTTATGCTTGAGTTCGTCTGCATTCCAAATCGTGTTCAGCAGGAACGTACCATTCTTCTGCAAGCCACGAGTCACATCGTACATCTGCAAATATGCCTGCACGTGGCATGCCACGAAGTTAGGCGTAGTTACCAAATAAGTCGAGTGAATAGGTTCGTCACCAAAACGTAAGTGCGAGCAAGTGAAACCACCAGACTTCTTACTATCATAACTGAAGTATGCTTGACAGTATTTGTCTGTACCTTCACCAATAATCTTGACAGAGTTCTTGTTAGCACCAACGGTTCCGTCTGCGCCTAATCCGTAGAACTTGGCTTGGAACATGCCTTTGCCACCCATCGCGATTTCTTCGCCCACGGGCAGAGAAGTAAAGGTAACATCGTCGTTGATACCTACTGTGAAATGATTCTTCGGCATAGGCAGAGCAAGATTCTCATATACAGCCAACATCTGAGCAGGTGTTGTATCGTTTGAACCTAAACCATAACGTCCACCAACCACGAGAATATCGGTCAGTCCGAGTTCTTGCAACGCATCTTTCACATCTAAATAGAGAGGTTCACCATTAGCTCCTGGCTCCTTAGTGCGGTCAAGCACACAGATACGTTTAACTGAAGCAGGCAAAGCCTCTTTAAGATATTTCAGACTGAATGGACGATAGAGGTGCACGTTAATCATACCTAATTTCTTGCCATTAGCAGCCTCGTAGTCGATAACCTCACGAATAGCCTCGCAAGCCGAACCCATACAAATGATGATATTCTCTGCGTCAGCGGCACCGTAGTAGGTAAATGGACGATATTTGCGACCAGTAATCTCGGATATCTTATCCATATAATCGCTGACGATATCAGCTACGTTGTTGTAATAGGTATTGCTGCTCTCGCGGTGAGCAAAGAAGACGTCTGGGTTCTCAGCCATACCTCTCATAACAGGACGCATAGGACTGAGCGCACGTTGACGGAACTCTTCTAATGCCTTCATATCTACCAATGGACGCAAATCTTCCATATCTACTACTTCCACTTTCTGATACTCGTGCGAAGTACGGAAACCATCGAAGAAGTTCAAGAACGGAACACGGGATTTGATAGTACTCAAGTGAGCCACACCGGCTAAGTCCATCACTTCCTGCACACTACCCTCTGCTAACATAGCAAAGCCTGTTTGACGACAAGCCATGACATCTTGGTGGTCACCAAAGATACAAAGTACATGCGAAGCCAATGTACGTGCAGAAACATGGAAAACAGTTGGAATCAACTCTCCCGCAATCTTGTACATATTAGGAATCATCAGCAACAGACCCTGCGAAGCAGTAAAGGTCGTTGTCAATGCACCTGCAGCAAGTGAACCATGCACGGCACCTGCGGCACCTGCTTCTGACTGCATCTCCTGAACTAAGACGGTCTCACCGAACATGTTTTTACGTCCGACAGCTGCCCATTCGTCTACATTCTCTGCCATAGGCGATGATGGCGTGATTGGATAGATAGCGGCTACTTCTGTGAACATATAAGCTATATGCGCAGCAGCAGCGTTTCCATCACAAGTCATAAATTTCTTTTCTTTTGACATTGTATTTATTTTTATAAGACTAATTATTCAATTATTAATATAGGAATCCTAAAATCCACAACGGAATCAAGTTTCCTCGTCCTAATTGCAGGTTTCCGATAGCCGTTGGACGGATACTTTCACGCGAAGGCACATCGACTTTCACATCGAAGTAGAATTTGCCATCTACAACAAACATTGCATTTCGCTCGGTTGCATTCACCTTATGATCGACGTGCATCGTGTTGTAGAAATAGGTTTCAAAAACGTCCATTGGTTCCGGTTCTCGCTCTACACACATGTACATCAGGTTTGGATTCTGCAAATACACACGCTGCGGTTTCATTGGGAACTCTTTTCCCTCCATATACAGTAAGTTCAGCAAGCGGGCGTCTTTGAGGTATTTGATGTAGTTCATCGTTGTGGCACGTGAAGTAGCAATCGCATCAGACAATGTGCTCACATTCAGCGCACAAGGAGTTGTCATCAGCATCTCGTTCACCAACTTACGCATCTTGGGGACATTGCTCACCTCAATCTGCTTAATCATCAGCACATCAATCTCCAAAATCATATTCATCGTCTCAAGCAGATGTGCCTCGAAGTTACGTTGCTCTAAGAAAGAGGGGTAATACCCATGACGCAGATACTCACCAAAATAATCCAACGGATTGACACGCTCACTAATCTCACGCGAGATAGACGCATGGCTGCGCATCAACTCCTCCAGCGTATAAGTAGGGAACTCTAAACCCGTCTTCAATGACAAGAACTCACGGAATGAGAAACCACGCAGATTATAGACTTTGACGATAGACGAGATATCTTTGTTCTCATCTTGCAGACGCATGACAGACGAAGCGCAGAACACGATATGCAAATCACGATACTTATCGTGACAACGACGCAATTCACGCGACCAACCTGGATACTTAAATGTCTGGTCAATCAACAGATATTTACCTCCAGCCTTCACAAACGCGCCAGCGAACTCCACCAACGAGTGCTCAGAGAAATAGAAGTTATTCAAATTCACATACAGACATGGGCGTTTTTGCACAGCTGCCTTTCCGCGATGAATAGGCATCTCTACATGAGAACGACGGTCTAACTCCTCAATCTCGTGCGCACGAGTAAGCAAGAAGTCTGTCTTCCCTACTCCACGAGCACCTTTAATGGCAATGAGACGATCGTCCCAATCGATTTCATCCATTAAATGACGACGAATAGGCATGTGCGCATGCGCAACAAGGAAATCATGAATTCTAAAAAAAGCATCTAACATAAGCGTGATTTTTTGGTGCCTTACTTAGGCAATTTTCTAACAGCGTGCAAAATTACAACTTTTTTTTGGAATTTGCAACTTTTGAGTGACATTTTTTGAAAAAAAATGCATTTGGCTGCAAAAAAACGAGGAGACTACATTGTAGTCCCCTCGAATACGCATTATTTTATGCGATTTACTTTGAGATTGCTCCGCTTGGGCAAACATCTGCGCAAGTTCCGCACTCAGAGCAGATATCTGGGTCAATACTGTAGATGTCACCTTCTGAAATAGCACCCATTGGGCATTCGTCTTTACATGTACCACATGCGATACAATCGGTTGAAATTTTGTAAGCCATAATATAAATTATTTAATTAGTTATTCAAATTCGCTGCAAAGATACAACATTTTTTTGATACTGCCAAATTTTTCTTTATTTTTTTGCATGCAGAGCGGCTAAAAGTTGTTGATTGGGGGTTGTTGAGCCCTTATCGGTCAATCCTTTCTGTTTAGCAAACGTTGTCCAGTCTTTTGCGCCGTGTTCTGCTTTTAAGGGCAAACCCAATTGCAAGAAATGACAATAGGCAATACCTAACGCGTCCGTTGCATCTAATTTCTTGGGCATCTTTTCGGCAGGGATTTTTAGGAATCGCTGTAACATACCCGACACTTGCTCTTTAGATGAATGACCGTTGCCGGTGATAGCCATTTTGATTTTCATGGGCGAGTACTCATTGATAGGTATATCGCGAGACAAAGCCGCGGCAATAGCTACCCCCTGCGCATGCACAATCTTAATCATCGTTTGAGGATTCTTATCCACGAATTGCGTCTCAATAGCTAACTCCGTCGGATGATACGTATCAATCAGTTCCTGCAAGAAGAAGAACTCTTTCTGTAATCGCGCATATTGCCCATCTATCTTATGCACATCAAGCACGTTGAAATCTACAATCGAAGCGTTTTTGCCCTCCGTGTCCAACAACGCCCAGCCCATAAACAATGTACCTGGGTCGATTCCTAAAATACGATGTCGCTTGACTAATTTATCAATCATCCTTCTATCATTCTTCTATCAAAAACACATCTTCTTCATCCGTATGCATCAAGTATTTCTCTCGCGCATAACGCTCCAAACTATCCGTAGATTGCAGCATTTGTATAGTGCGATGAGCATCCTCTATACCCTCGCAATAGCGGGCTTTTTTCTCCTCCAGTTCATGTATCTGACGAGCTTTCTTAATGCGAACACGAATACTTTGTTCACCCACAAATCCAATTATTACTGCAAAAATAAATACCGTCAATATGTACTTATTGAGTACATATACTTTCGCTTTTTCCCATATTTTTTGCCAATCTATCTGCTTCATAACGACTGTTTTATGTTTATTTTTTTGCAAATGTGGTGCAAAAGTACAAATAATTTTGCATATATCCAAAAAAAATTGTAACTTTGCACGCTAATTTGATGAATAAACTGTCTAATATGCGCAAAACACGTCTTATATTGATTCTTTTATTGGGTTGCTGGATGCTTTCAGCGCAAACCCACATCCACATAACCAATCCCAATGAGTGGACGATTTCGGAGTTATCACCCTACGTGGGGCAAACTGTCATATTTGACAATCCAATGTATCTGGTCAGCGCCTCTACTGGCATGATTGCGCCACACCGAATCTACTCGCCCACCAACCAAGCACGACCGAACTCGCCCGAATACTACAATATCTGCACGCTAAACAATAAATGTTCGGTGCATTTGAGTGGTATCAAAGGCAGCCATCGTAATGGCGAAACAATCTACCAACTAACCGCCAAAATCAATTCTCCCACGTCTATTCAATGGGTAAGTGGCACTTGGCGAGGGAACTCTCGACAAGACCTCATCGACCACCTTCCTGATGTCGATATCAAAGGGCAACATCGTCTTCTTGTCTGCGCCATGAATCTTGAGTATTACTTAGTTGAGGATTTTGATTCTATTTCATGGAGTCCAAAAGGACCGCGTGATTCAATTGAACACGAAAAACAACAAGCCAAAGTGAGTGCAGCACTTTCACGTATCAATGCCGACTTATATGGCATTGTAGAAGTGCAGAATTGCAATAAAGCTATGCAAGAATTAGCCGACGATTTAGACTCGCTTACAGGTCGCAACTACCTCATCATCGAAGAAGATGGAGGATGTAACGGCACTTATACTAAATCGAGTTTTATCTATGACAGCGCTAAACTCAGACCCGTAAGTGCCATACAAGCCATTGATGTAGGAAGCATACAAAACAGGATGAAAATGATTGCTTTCGAAGAAATCAGTACTGGAGAGAAATTTATCTACTCTATCAATCACTTCAAAGCCAAATCGGGCAGTGGCGGCGGCGACGATGCTGATTTGGGCGATGGTCAGGGCAGTTTTAATGGTACGCGCGTCAAAGAAGCAAGAGCCGTCATCAGTAAGTACAACAAGTTCAAAGTCGCTTTGCAGGAAACGGATGTTCTCTTTATGGGCGATCTCAATGCGTACGGCAAAGAAGACCCAATCGTGGAGTTTCTCAGCAACAATATGTTAGACTTGCATCGCTCTTTCCATGCCGATTCCAGTTATAGTTACACATATCGTGAAGAAGTTGGTTACCTCGACCATGCCATCTGTAACGAGAGTCTCTTTCCACAAGTGACGGGTATGGCTGCTTATCACATCAATTCCGATGAGGACGATAGCTACACGTATAGCCGTTCCAACGACCTGACGATGTTCCGCTCTTCCGATCACGACCCTGTTTTGGTCGGTTTGTGTTTAGATAGTACACTCACGTATAAGTCGGATGTTGCTATCAATTCCATCAATGTGTATAGAGGAGAATCGTCCATCACTATCAACAATATCCTGCAAACTGACGATCCCAATGCCAAGAGTTTCTATGCGATATACACGATTGACGGACGCTTATTAGAGCAGCAACCCATCACGTATTCCGGCCAGTCATTTGCCACTCCCGCGCACGCGGGCGTGTATATAGTTATGGTGTATGATGGTGGCAAAGTGCATAATTTTAGAATAATTGTACCATAATGGACTTGTTTACAGAAATAGAAGATACCGAGCGCGACGAGATACGCACTTTGCGTAAGGAACTGGAGGAAGCCAACTACAAGTACTATGTCCTCAATCAGCCTACTCTCTCCGATCGTGAGTTTGACGTCAAGATGCGTCGCCTGCAAGACTTAGAGAAGGCTTATCCCGACATGGCAGATGCGTCCTCTCCCACGCAGCACGTAGGTAGTGACTTAGGTGGTAACAATAAATTTGCGTCCATCACACACCGCTACCCGATGCTCTCGCTCGCCAACTCCTATTCGCAAGACGAAATACAAGAGTGGTTGCATAAACTACCTGCTAATGTGGAGATTGTGTGCGAACTCAAATACGATGGTTTGAGTATTTCTCTGTGGTACGAAAACGGTCTCTTGACGCATGCAGTTACTCGTGGAGACGGTGTACGTGGGGACGATGTGCTCAATAACATCCGCACGATTGCTACTATTCCCACTCATTTAGACGCAGCTATCTTTGGCGGCAACGTGCCTTCGTTTTTAGAGTTACGTGGCGAAGTGCTCCTGCCTTGGGCTAATTTTGAGCGACTTAATCAAGAGCGCGAAGCGCAAGAGGAGCCGCTCTTTGCTAATCCGCGTAATGCTGCCAGCGGCACACTCAAACTGCAAGACCCGAACGAAGTAGCACGGCGTGGATTGGCTTGTTACTTGTACTATATGTTGGGCGAAAACCTGCCTGGCAAAACACACTATGAACGCCTACAATCCGCACAGCAATGGGGTTTTCCTATTTCGGATGCGATTCGTGTGTGTCACTCGATTGACGAAGTCATGGACTATATTCATTATTGGGATACAGAGCGCAAAAACCTCCCCGTCGCTACGGACGGTATCGTGCTCAAAGTCAATGACTTATCTACACAGCAGTCGTTAGGTTACACCGCCAAGACTCCTCGTTGGGCAATTGCATATAAGTTCCCCGCGGAGAAACAGCATACTCGTCTTCGCGCGATTACATATCAAGTAGGTCGCACAGGCGTGGTTACCCCTGTCGCCAACCTGGACCCCGTGCAACTCTCTGGAACCACCGTGCAACGCGCCACCCTGCATAATGAAGATTTTATTCGTCAACTCGGCATAGTAGAAGGAGACGAAGTCTGGGTAGAGAAAGGCGGTGAAATCATCCCTAAGATTACGGGTATCTGCCCCCTACCTGCCGGCGACTTGCCCGCTGTCTTCATCGGAACCTCATCGGAACCTCATCGGAACCTCATCGGAACCTCGCAATTACATTGCAATGGCGCTGAACACGCCTACTCCTTCCCCACAACGTGTCCGGAATGTGGCGCAAGATTAGTCCGCATGGAGGATGAAGCCGCTTGGCGCTGCCCGAACGAATTAGGTTGTCCACCGCAGATTAAAGGCAAAATGGAGCATTTCGTCTCGCGCAAAGCGATGAACATCGACGGTCTCGGAACAGAAACAATTGACTTGCTCTACGCACAAGGACTACTCCACTCCATTGCAGACATCTACGATTTGAAGAAGGAAGATATAGCTAAACAGGAGCGTTTGGGCGATAAATCAGCCGACAACATCCTCGCTGGCATCGAAGCGTCCAAACAAGTTCCTTGGGCTCGTGTGCTCTTTGCATTAGGTATTCGCATGGTCGGAGAGACCACTGCCAAGAAGATTGCACGTCGTTTCACATCGGTTGAGACGCTGCAATGGGCAACGAAAGAGGAACTGACAGCTATCGAAGATGTAGGCGATCAAATCGCAGAAAATATCATTCAGTATTTCCTCGACATACGCAATTTAGAGATTGTCAATCGTTTGCGCTCAGCAGGATTGCAGATGGAAGCCGACGAACAAGCACAACCTGTCTCTAATAAACTGGCGGGGCAGTCGATTGTTATCTCAGGCACGTTTGCGCAGCACTCGCGCGATGAGTACAAAGCAATGATTGAGATTAACGGCGGCAAAAACGTGGGGTCTGTGTCCAAAAAGACCTCTTTTATCCTCGCTGGAGAAAACATGGGTCCAGAAAAACTCAAGAAAGCAGAGACATTAGGCATCCAACTTATGAGTGAGGAAGAGTTTTTGACTTTGTTAAACGACTAAACAACTTTCGCTATGAACATCAAAGAATATATATTCAACTACCGACTAAAAAAACAGCCCGCGCGTCAGGCTATTTTTCCTAACTACGATGATATTCGCAGTATCATTATTCTCTTTGAGAGCGATTATCAAGAGAAGAATGCTGTCATCAAAGGTATTCGAGACGAGTTGCTCGCACAGGACAAAGATGTGGTTTTGTGGGGTTTCTGTGCCAAGAAAGACATTCAGTCATTTATTCTTCCACAAAGTCGTATTATGGGTTTGCGAGACCTTAATATTTTTGGCTGTCCGAAGCAGGAAGTGTTATTGGACTTAGATAAACGTCAGTATGATTTACTCATTGACCTCACGCAACATCCTAATTTGTCCTTGCGTTATGTGGCGATGTTTGCTCGTGCGTCTTTCAAGGCAGGATTACAGTTCCAGCCGAATATGCAGAGTGACGGCATCCATGACTTCCTCATTCAAACCGACCCACAAGACACTCCCCATTTCCTATACACCCAGATTATTCGCTACCTGCAAATGATTTCGCAAAAATAAACAAAAATCAAAATTGCGAAATAAACGCATGTAACTATATGAATATCAGTTTCATTTCACGCTGCAAAATTACTGCTTTTTTCTGATATACACAAATTTTTAGAGCAACAAGTGCATTTTTTTAGCAAGTAGGCTGTGATATACAACAAAAACAACAGCTATAGACAACAAAGAGAGTGTGCCACACCCTCTTTGTTGTTAAATGCGTTGCTGAACACGAGTTTATAATTCTTGTCCGAGGATGGTGAAGGTCTTATCGTTCTTTTTGATAATCACTTGTCCGTTGCGCAGGAACTTGAAAGTTTCAACTTTACTATCTTCCGAAGATGAGAAAGTTTGTTCTATTCCCATTGGAGCAGGACTGATATTGATAAACTCACACCAATATTCTGCTTCACTATAAAGTAATTCAGAACCTTGTGGAACGATAACAGGAATACTTCTGTCAACTCCTTCAAAGGTTTTGGCATCAATAATGGGAGGAGTGGCTGCTTTTACTATCATCTTCTTTAGTTTAGCGCATTGAGCGAAACTATTATCTGCCATGCGAAGCATAGTAGATGGAATGGTTAACTCATTCAAATAAACGCAATTGAAGAATGCTGCTTGTCCAATCTCTTGTACACCTTCAGGAATAGTTATGTTCTGCAATTCGTGACAGTTATAGAATGCCCAATCTCCTATGAAGGTAAGGCTCGTTCCTGCAAAAGTAACTGATTGTAGACTGCGACAATCTTCAAAAGCAGACTCCTCTATCTCTACAACCGTAGCTGGTATGGTGATACTCTGCAAATGACGACAGTCCTTGAAAGCAAGATAATCTATATTGAGCAGTCCTTCTGGCAGAGAAATCGTCTTAATCTTTGGAACCCAATAATAATTGTCATTCTCCTCATAATTATAGTTCCTCCATGTTCCTTCATATTTAGAAACTGATGCATTCATCTCTCCTTCGCCAGTGATAGTCAAAACAGCAGGTATTGTTTCGTAACTCCAATATAAGTCTTCACCACATTTGCCACCAAATTCTCCTTTAGCAAAGATGGCAGTTAAAGTGGTATCTTGGGTCAAATAGATACTACGATAATTCCTTGTCTCACCATCACTCCAACAAACAAAGTGATAACCGTTATTGGCAGTTGCTTCAGCATGTGCATATGCTCCTGTTTCGTATGTACCACTACCAGTTACATAACCATATTGTTCATTATTAGAAAGAAATGTAACAGTAACCATTTTGACTTGCATAAATAATGCTACAAGAGTGGTGTCTTGAGTTAGATGAATTTCACGATATTGATTGTAATTACCATCACTCCAACCAGCAAATGAGTAACCTTCATTAGCAATTGCTTCTACAGAAACCCACTCACTACAAGACGAATAGTCGCCAATTATGTCTCCATTACTAAGATGTCCGCCTTCGCCTGCTGTAATGCTAACGTGATAAGTTTGGACATCTCTCAATGAACGCAATTCCATATCTGAATTGACTACTATTGAACGAGACGGCTCTTTACTGCCATCACTCCAACCTAACCATTGGCCGCAAGAATTGATACCATACTCTTCAAGCCTCATTGTGCTACCTTTATACACAAAAATATCGACAGTATCTCTATTGACAAATTCCCTTATATTTCCCCACTCGTTGTATTGATAACTAACAAACAATTCATGATGACCGTAGATAACTACATGGCAGTAGTCTGGATTACGAGCAAAAGTCGCCTTCAAACTCTTGTCCGCCGTGAGACTGATGGTACGTGGATTAACTGTGCTATTATCACTCCATTTGTAGAAAATATAATAGTCATTAGGGATAGCCTCAAAAGTAATTGTATTTGTGGAACAGTCACTTTCTTTGAGTATTGTAGTACCATTGCCATCGGACGATAAAGAAAGATTATAAGTAGTTTGACCAAAAATCTTATCTCCGTATTGATACCAACTCCCATCTTCCTTCCAATTCTGTTCACTACCGCAAGGAACAAAGATACGAAAATCTGCATGACCAGAGTAGTCTAATGAGCCTCCTAAATCAGGAGGAGTTGTGCCTTCCATGATGATTTCAGACAGATTATCACAATATCTAAATACTTCGCTGCCAATATAGGTTACCGATGCAGGGATGGTGATAGAACGAAAAGCACATTGACCGAAAGCATAATAACCAATTGACTCTAAATTGTCATTAAGATTAACAGTTGCTAATTTATTGCAATACGCAAAAGCTTCACTACCTATGTATCTCACATGTTGTGGTAAAGAAATTGCAGTTAAGTTGTCACAATAATAAAAAGCTTCTTCCCCAATTGATTGCAACTGAGAAGGCAATTGAATAGTAGAAATTTGGTGAAAATCGTAAAAAGCATAGTCACCAATATGCGTAATGTCATCGGACAAAACAAGTTGTTTTACGTGATATCTAACGCTATACCAAGGAACTGCTTCTTCGTAACTAAAGTCATACATGTCTCCCGTTCCACTAATGGTAAGGATTTTTGTCTCAGTGTCATACGTGTAGGTCAAATCTTCTCCACACTGACCTGTTACCGTGTTTGCCATCATTGCAAAAGAGCAAAACATGGCTGCAAATAAAGTTAACAATTTGTGTTTAATCATAATAAATTTTGTTTTATTTGTGCCTACTCTTCATCGGATTTTCGGCAATCTCCGTGGTTAATATTATTGTTTTGTCATAGACATAGAAAAAGCAGGCTGATGTTGTCATCATCCGGCTATTTGAGGTCTTCGACTACCTAATCCTACCAAACTTATACGAACAAAAGCCCACTCCTTGTGGGCGTTAACAACTTTTGTTCTTGGTAGGGTTATTTAAAATTGTCGAAGTTTCAAATAGCCAAGATTATAAGCGCAACGCTATATTTTATATGTCATGCATCGCCTCTACGATGCCGGTCAATCATAGGCGGGTTGTTAAATTTTCATACTTAATAAATCGAATGCCATATATCTTGTTTCAATTTCAATCTTTTAAGTTGTACTGCCATTACAAGTTGAAATTAGCGTGCTCGCGTAAGAAAGTTACGTCTTGGTTAAAACGTTGCATGTAAGCACTAGATACGGGTTGTACATTACTTGCTCTTTCTTGAAAACGCTCTGCATCACGCCCTTGTAATGCAGGACTATCAACAATTGGTTTTGCCATAGTAGTAACTTTTTAATATACACTTGCTCAATATCGGCTGCAAAAGTACAACAAAAATTTGGAATACACAAATAAATTTGCATTTTTTAGGCAAAAAGATAGATTTATCTATCTAAATAGACGTGTTTTTGTCTTCTGTTAGGAGTTTACTCATAAAAAGAAGATAAAACATGGCTATTGAAAGACGTCTGTCGTCTTTGCCCAATAGATAACAAAAACAGACCCCAATAATGAGGTCTGTTTATTGTATGTAGTTGAGGCTTATTCAGCGTCTTCTACTGCAGCTTGAGCAGCAGCCAAGCGAGCGATTGGAACGCGGAATGGTGAGCAAGAAGCGTAGTTCATTCCCACACGTGCGCAGAACTTAACAGATGAAGGTTCACCACCGTGCTCACCGCAGATACCGGTGCGCAATGCTGGACGAATAGCACGACCTTTCTCAACTGCCATCTTGATGAGTTGACCTACACCCTTTTGGTCAAGGACTTGGAATGGGTCAGCTTTCAGAATCTTCTTCTCTAAATATACAGGCAAGAACGAAGCGATATCGTCACGGCTGTAACCGAAGGTCATCTGAGTCAAGTCATTCGTACCGAATGAGAAGTATTGAGCTTCTGTAGCGATACGGTCAGCGGTCAGAGCTGCACGTGGAATCTCAATCATTGTACCTACCTCGTATTCAACTTCTACGCCATATTCAGCGAAGACTTCTTTTGCAACGCGGTTGATGATTTCTTTCTGTTGTTTGAGCTCGTATAAGATACCAATCAGAGGAACCATAATCTCTGGCATTGGGTTCTTGCCCTCTTTCTTCAGTTCGCAAGCAGCAGACATGATAGCGCGAGTCTGCATAGCAGTAATCTCTGGGAATGTGATACCCAGACGGCAACCACGGTGACCAAGCATTGGGTTGTTCTCTGCCAAACTATTCACACGTTGTTGAATCTCTTCTACAGAAATACCCATCTCTTTAGCCATGGTTTGTTGACCTGCTAAATCATGAGGAACGAACTCGTGCAATGGTGGGTCAAGCAGACGGATGTTGACTGGGCAACCATCCATAGCCTCAAGAATACCCTTGAAGTCAGACTTTTGGTAAGGCAGCAACTTAGCCAATGCTTTTTCACGACCAGCAGCGTCTTTAGCCAAAATCATCTCACGCATAGCAATAATCTTCTTATCGTCGAAGAACATGTGCTCCGTACGGGTCAAACCGATACCTTTAGCACCAAAAGCGCGAGCCACTTGTGCATCGTGAGGAGTATCTGCGTTCGTACGAACTTGCAGACGAGTATATTTGTCGCACAAATCCATCAATGCCTTGAAATCACCACTCAGCTCAGCAGCCTTAGTTGGGATTTGACCAGCATATACTTGACCTGTTGAACCATTCAGACTTATGTAGTCACCTTCTTTATAGGTAACGCCTTCAATGGTAACAGTCTTTGCTTTGTAGTCAACCAAGATAGCACCTGCACCAGATACGCAGCACTTACCCATACCACGAGCTACAACAGCTGCGTGAGATGTCATACCACCACGTGCAGTCAAAATACCTTCTGCAGAAGCCATACCAGCGAGGTCTTCAGGACTAGTCTCAATACGAACCATAATCACTTTGTGACCATCTTTATGCCAAGCTTGTGCGTCATCTGCGTGGAAAACGATTTGACCGCAAGCTGCACCTGGAGAAGCTGGCAAACCTTGAGTAATCACTTTGGCTCTCTTCAGCGCGTCTTTATCAAATACTGGGTGAAGCAGCTCATCCAATTTTTGAGGTTCGCAACGCAAGATAGCTTCTTGCTCAGTAATCAAGCCTTCGCGTACCATATCCATAGCAATCTTCACCATAGCGGTACCAGTACGCTTACCGTTACGAGTTTGCAAGAACCACAGTTTACCTTCTTGTACGGTGAACTCCATATCTTGCATATCGCGGTAGTGAGCTTGCAACTTGAATTGAATCTCATTCAACTCTTTGTACAACTCAGGCATAGCCTCTTCCATAGAAGGATATTTAGCGAGACGCTCTTCTTCAGAGATACCTGCGCGCTCTGCCCAACGTTGACTACCAATCTTGGTAATTTGTTGAGGAGTCCGGATACCTGCAACCACGTCTTCACCTTGTGCGTTAATCAGATACTCACCATTGAATAAGTTTTCACCATTACCAGCATCACGGCTGAAGCAAACACCTGTTGCAGATGTCTCGCCCATGTTACCAAATACCATCGCCATCACAGAAACAGCTGTTCCCCACTCGTCTGGAATACCTTCCATTTTACGATAGAGGATAGCACGTTCATTCATCCAGCTGCGGAAGACTGCGCAAATAGCGCCCCACAGTTGCTCGATTGGGTTGGTTGGGAAATCTGAACCAGTTTGCTCTTTGATAGCGGTCTTGAAACGAACTACAAGTAACTTCAACTCATCTACGTTCAAGTCCTTATCCAATTTGATGTTACGGATAGACTTAACCTCTTCGATAATCTTCTCGAATGGATCAATATCGGTTTTGTTGACGGGTTTCATACCCAATACTACGTCACCGTACATCTGTACGAAACGGCGGTAGCTATCATATACGAAGTGAGGGTTATTGGTTTTAGCCACCATGCCTTCAGCCACTTCGTCATTCAAACCAAGGTTCAAGATAGTATCCATCATGCCCGGCATAGATGCTCGTGCTCCTGAACGAACACTGACGAGCAGAGGGTTCTTGGGATCACCAAACTTACAATTCATCAAGTTCTCGATGTGCTTTACAGCTGCCATCACGTCATCATTGAGAAGCTCAACTATCTTCTCTTGACCAACTTGATAATACTCGTTACATACATCCGTCGTGATGGTGAATCCAGGAGGAACTGGAACACCAACGAGGTTCATCTCGGCGCAGTTTGCACCTTTTCCGCCCAATTGCTCGCGCATCTGAGCGTTACCTTCAGCTTGTCCATTACCGAAGGTATAGACTCTTTTTTTGTTGTCCATTTGATTGTATAATTTTTAGATTGAATTTATAAACTTATTTACTCAAATTTTTACGATATACTTCGACAAACTTCTCTTGATTCGTTGTATAACGTACAATAAAATCTTGTGTATAGATTGTCTTATAATCAACAGGAAGAGTAGATATAGCACTCTCTACACGAGACTTCACTACAGATTCTATCCTATTTACGTTCATCGCGTCATAGTGAATAGCCTCTGCATGTCTGCTTGGGCTCAATGTAAAACCTCCTTGATTATCAAAAGCCTTATCCATAGCGTTAAATAATGTTGCATCTAAAATCAATGCCATGTTCATATTGTCCAAACGAGGCACACCATCACCCTCCAAGTCGTAACCCCACTCAACAAAGAAAGCAGATTCTTCATAATAGCACGAATTGAGCACGAATGCTAATACGACTGCAACAAATGCATACAATACTTTTTTCATAATTCAAAAAATTAGATTGTTGATAAATAATTTAGTTGTATATTCCTATAATCGAATACGTTTCAGCAAAAAATCGCGCAAAGATACAACAATTTTATGATATATGCAAGAAAAAACGCTTTTTTCTTAAAAAAATACGGGGTAGATTTGGAAAATTCAAAAAAAAGCAGTACTTTTGCAACTTGGATTTTACAAACACACTAATTTAATATACAAAATCATGGAATTAACATCATTAATGTATGTCGTTTTAGCGGCATCGGTTTTAGCTCTCGGTTTTGCCTACTACTTTTACCGCAACATGTTGGGAAAAGATGAAGGCACAGATTTAATGCGCAAAATTGCTGAGCACGTGCGCAAAGGTGCCATGGCGTATCTCAAACAGCAGTACAAAGTCGTTACCATCGTCTTTGTTATTTTGGCTGCTATCTTCGCCATCATGGCGTATTTCAAATTGCAAAATGGTATTGTTTGGTTCGCTTTCCTGACTGGTGGATTCTTCTCTGGTTTAGCAGGATTCTTCGGTATGAAAACAGCGACCTATGCTTCTGCTCGTACAGCAAATGCTGCTCGTCAGTCGCTCAATGCTGGTCTGCAAGTCGCTTTCCGCAGCGGTGCCGTTATGGGTCTCGTAGTAGTTGGTTTGGCTTTGTTAGACATCGCAGGCTGGTTCTTGGTTCTCAATGGTACAGGACTACTCGCAATGGTAGGTGCAGACGCTGATCTCATCACGATTACGACTACGATGCTCACCTTCGGTATGGGTGCTTCGACACAAGCGCTCTTCGCACGCGTAGGCGGAGGTATTTATACTAAGGCTGCAGACGTAGGCGCAGACCTCGTTGGAAAAACCGAATATAACATTCCTGAAGACGATCCACGTAACCCTGCTACGATTGCAGACAACGTAGGTGACAACGTAGGTGACGTGGCTGGTATGGGTGCTGACTTATACGAGAGTTATGCTGGTTCTATCTTAGCAACAATGGCATTAGGTGCATCTGCTTTTGCTACTTCCGCAGTAGAGGGAATGCAACTCAAAGCCGTTCTCGCTCCATCCCTCATCGCAGCATTTGGTGTACTGCTGTCTATCATCGGTATTTATCTCGTCAAGACCAAAGAAGGTGCTGACATGGATCATCTGCTCAAGGCACTTGCTCGTGGTACTAACACTGCCGCTTTCCTTATTGCAGCCGTTACATTTGGTATCTTTGCATGGCTTTTTGGTACGGACACCAATCAATGGTGGCAGGTTTCTCTCTCAGTCGTAGTCGGACTGCTCGCAGGCGTGATTATCGGCAAATCAACAGAATACTACACTTCACAATCCTATAAACCCACTCAAAAAGTGTCCGAAAGTTCGCAGACGGGCTCAGCTACAGTAATTATTAGTGGTTTAGGTCTTGGTATGTTATCTACTGCTATTCCAGTAGTGACGGTAGGTGTAGCTATTGTACTAGCCTATCTATGCGCAAACGGTTTCTCACTTGAATTCAATGCCACTAACCTCTCTATGGGTCTATATGGTATCGGTATTGCAGCTGTTGGAATGTTGTCCACACTCGGTATCACATTGGCTACAGACGCCTATGGTCCAATTGCAGATAATGCAGGCGGTAACGCAGAGATGTCTGGTCTTGCCCCCGAAGTTCGTCAACGCACAGACGCATTGGATGCACTTGGCAACACAACTGCTGCTACCGGCAAAGGTTTTGCTATCGGTTCAGCAGCCCTCACAGCACTCGCTCTCTTGGCTTCATACGTGGAAGAGATTAAGATTGCACTTATTCGTACCGGTGAGATTTTGCCCAATGGTGTAGAGGCAGCCAAAGCCACCCTCGTCGATTTTATGGAAGCATATCACGTAAACTTGATGAACCCTATCGTATTAGTGGGTGTATTCATCGGGTCTATGATGGCATTCTTGTTCTGCGGCTTGACAATGAACGCTGTCGGTCGTGCAGCACAAAAGATGGTAGAGGAAGTGCGTCGTCAGTTCCAAACTATCAAAGGTATTTTGGAAGGCAAAGCTGACCCCGACTATGCGCGTTGCGTAGCTATCTCTACTAAAGGTGCTCAACACGAGATGTTATTGCCTTCTATCTTAGCCATTATCGTTCCTATCTTCACCGGACTAATTCTCGGTGTAGCAGGCGTGTTAGGTCTGCTCATTGGCGGATTGGCTACAGGCTTTGTTTTAGCCGTCTTCATGGCTAACGCAGGTGGCGCTTGGGACAACGCTAAGAAATATGTGGAAGAAGGTCACTTTGGAGGTAAGGGCAGCGATTGCCATAAAGCTACCATCGTAGGCGACACCGTTGGTGACCCATTCAAAGACACATCTGGTCCATCGCTGAATATCTTAATCAAACTGATGTCTATGGTCAGCATCGTGATGGCAGGTCTAACCGTAAGTTGCCACTTGTTATAATTCATGCTTACAGACATTCACAACGATTCTATGCGGGCGTTGTTCCTTCGTGGAGAAACGCTTGCTATACAATGGCGAAAGCAACAACTGCGCACATTAGATAGTGCGCTCACAGAGTACGAAGAACGACTCTATGAGGCTTTGTGGACAGATATGGGCAAGACTCGTCAAGAGGCTTTTATGACGGAGATAATGATTGTGCGGGACGAGATACGTACTGCTATTCGTCACCTCTCCCGTTGGGCAAAAGACGAGCGTGTGAGACCATCGCTACTCGTGATGCCGTCACACAGTTACATCCACTATGAGCCTTTAGGAACAGCACTTATTATTGCGCCGTGGAATTATCCCGTTAATCTTCTACTCTGCCCTCTCGTCGGAGCGATTAGTGCAGGTTGTTGTGCGATGCTCAAGCCCTCGCCCTACGTTCCGAATGTGAGTCACGTGCTCTATGAAATGATTCATCAGCACTTTGACCCGCAGTATATCGACATTGTCGAGGGGCACAGAGACGTCAATACGGCATTGCTCAATCTTCGCTGGGACATGATTTTCTTTACAGGTAGCCCAGCCTTAGCCAAGACGGTTATGAGCGCAGCAGCTCAACATCTCACACCGTGTGTACTTGAGTTAGGCGGTAAGTCGCCGTGTATTGTAGATAAGGAGGCAGATCTCAAAGCCGCTGCACAGCGTATTGCGTGGGGTAAGACGCTCAATAATGGGCAAACTTGTATTGCGCCGGACTACTTGCTCTTGCACGAAGATATTGCAGAATCGTTCTTGACATTATTGGAAGAGGCGCGCACGCAGCTGCGCACACATAATGATATTGTACGCAAAGTACGTCCACATGTAGAAGATGTTTGGCAACAAGAGATATTTGGTCCTGAATTTCCACATCGCACATTCACTACCACGCAAGAAGCGATTGATTATGTCAACGAACATGAGAAGCCACTTGCTTTATATTACTTCGGTAGTATTCGCAAAGGTAAAGACGTTACTCGTCACACTTCCAGCGGAGGTGCAGTCATCAATGATACGTTGTTGCACATTGTCAATCCGCGTATGCCGTTTGGTGGCGTAGGTAACTCCGGTATGGGAAAATATCATCATCGTGAGTCGTTCTTGGCATTCAGCAATCGTCGGGCAGTAGTAGAAGTGAGAAGTTGTTGGAATCGGCTTCCGCTACTCGCTAAACTCAAAATGTTACCTTTTAAGACTAAATAAGTATGATTACAGTCATTGGTGCCACCAACATAGATATTATTGCCACGACATTGTCAGGTTTTGCAGCACACGACTCCAATCCGTCTCGCATTGTGATGGGAGTTGGAGGTGTGGGCAAGAACTATGCCCATAATCTGAGTTTATTGGGTGAGAATGTGCAGTTTATCACTCTCTTTGGTGACGATTATCTTGGAGACTTGGCGAAAAAAGAGTGCAAGCGATTAGGTTTTGATTTGCATTTGAGTGCCACGCCTAATGGCGCACGCAGTTCGATGTTCCTTTGCGTCAACAACACGCAGGGACAGATGCAGGCAGGAGCGGCGGATGTGGCTATTATTGAGGAATATCTCACGCCAGCTTTTTTAGAGACACGCATAGATGACATCAATCGTTCACAGTTGGTTCTTTTTGATGCCAACTTGCCTGTAGCGGCTATGGTTTATCTATTAGATAACTGCACAGTTCCAATGATGGCTGACACGGTTTCCAGCAAGAAAGCCGTTCGTATTGCACAAGCTTTGCAGGAAGCACAATGTCCGCGATTGCACACGCTCAAATTGAATAAGATTGAGTCACAACATATTTTAGGTGCAGAGATAGGCAAAGACCCTCATCGTCTGCTGACGCTTTTGCACGATTTAGGTGCGGAGCATATCTATATCACAGATGGTGCACGAGGTGTGACCGCCTCCTCTGCTCATCAGCACTCCACTCTCGCTATTCCGTCACTTCCTCCCGCACGTATTGTAGATACGAACGGTTGTGGTGACGCTTTTATATCTGGATTGGCATTTGCATTCTTGCAAGGTGTATCTTTTCCAGATTGTACACAATATGGACTGATGGCATCGAAAGCCACAATTGAGGTCAGTTCGGTGGTTAATCCCAACCTCCTTGAGGAGTTGTCCTCACTTAATCCTAAGACACGAACTTTAATTACAGATAACAATGAATCAGTATCTATCACTCTCTCCTGAAGTGGAGAACGCTATTAAAAAAGGGCTTCCAGTAGTAGCTCTTGAGTCAACCATTATTTCTCACGGTATGCCCTACCCTCAGAATGTAGAGACGGCATTGCGTGTTGAGCAAACCATCCGTGACAACGGAGCTGTGCCGGCTACGATTGCCATTATTGGAGGCAAACTGAAAGCGGGTTGCACACCCGAAGAAATTGAGTATCTCGGCAAGAAAGGTCAAGCCGTTACCAAAGCGAGTCGTCGTGATTTGCCAGTGCTGATTGCACGTGGCGAAGATGGTGCAACCACCGTGACAACGACAATGATTATTGCGGCTATGGCAGGAATCAAGATTTTTGCGACAGGCGGCATAGGTGGCGTTCACCGTGGCGCGGAGACAACTATGGATATCTCAGCCGACTTGGAAGAATTAGCACAGACGCCTGTTATGGTTATTTGTGCAGGTGCTAAATCTATTTTGGACTTAGGTCTGACCTTGGAGTATTTGGAGACCAAAGGTGTTCCTGTATTAGGTTATGGCACGGAAGAGTTGCCTGCGTTCTACACGCGCCATTCGGGCTTCAAAGTAGATTATCGCATTGATACCCCAGAGGAGTTAGCAGCAGCCTTTCAGGCAAAGATGTCTATGGGTCTGCACGGAGGTATGTTAGTCACCAATCCTATTCCAGAGGAGTACTCCATGCCGGCAGAAGTGATTAATAAGGCAATTGACGAAGCCATCGCAGAGTCACGTCGATTGGGTATCAAGGGTAAAGAGACCACTCCATTCTTATTGGCAAAGATTAAAGATTTGACGGGTGGCGACAGTCTGGCTTCTAATATCCAGTTGGTACTCAACAATGCACGTCTGGCAGCACGTACGGCAGTTGCACTTACTCAATTATGACACGCAAAGAAATCGTTTACGATTACTTAGAATCGCATCATATCACATACGAATCATACGACCATCCGGAGGGCAAGAGCATCGAGGAAGCGATGCGCTGGTGGCGTGAAGACGGTTCGGTGCATTGCAAGAATATTTTTCTGCGCAATCACAAGGGCAATCAGCATTATTTAGTATGTTTTGATTGTCACCACGAATTGGATATACACGATTTAGAGCAGCGTCTCAAGTGTCGTCTTCAATCGGCTGGGAAGCCGTCGCCAGGTAAGTTGAGTTTTGCATCTCCGGAGCGTATGCTTCGTTATTTAGGTTTGGAGCCAGGTTCGGTGTCTCCTTTTGGGCTGATAAATGACACGGAGCATCATGTGATATTGTTTTTAGACGCACATTTGCAGGAAGCGTCCACATTGTCGTTTCATCCAAATGACTGTACAGGAACGGTTGTCATCTCGTTATCGGAGTTCATGCGTTACCTCAGCACCCTCTCCAACTCATACGAGTTTATGGAGCTATATTAGTCATTGCGGCGGATTTTTTTGCTCAAAAATTTTGGTTTGGCTTGTCTTAGGGTGGTCCCGAGATGGTCCCGAAGTATGGGCGAACTTGACTCCCGTTTTGTGGCGTTTTTTTAGCCGATAAAAAGTCTTTTGAGTCGACACTCGGTCGACACTCGGTCGACACTCTCCAACCCTTCGTTTTCCCTCTTTTTTAGGGTCCCCATAGAAACCAACGCA
>JAKSNG010000006.1 GCA_024400125.1 Paludibacteraceae bacterium | reverse complement strand
TGCAGATTACGTTGGGGACCCTAAAAAAAGAAAAGAGGGAGGTAGGAAACGGCGATGGGGTTGAGAAATCGAAGTTTCGAGAGGTCGAAGTTTCGAGCGCTCGAGATTTCGACATTTCGAGGAATCGAGGAATCGAGGACGAGAAATGGAGAGTAAGGGGACTAAAAAAGTGAGATTTTTGCAGGCGAATTTTTAGTCAAAAATAGCCTAAGTTAGACCATGCTTAAGGGTTGCTTAACGTATGCTAAAAAAATGACTTAAAAAATACCGTAAAAATTGGGCAATTTTTAGTTCCGAAATCGTACTGTTGCGAAAAGACAAAAACCGGGAAAACCCCTTGCTGAGAATGAGTGCTAAAGGCACTTAATGCTACGAGCGTATGAAAAATCCTTGTATGCAAGCATCCAGATATTTTTCATCCACTTCTATCATCACCCTCCTATAGAGGGCTACATTCTCATCAAGGCGATAAACCGAAATAAACTTCTAATGGACAGGCCGAACACTATCACCTTTCCGAACAGTTTCATCCTTTTCAAGGTGATAAACCGAAATAAACTTCTAATGGACAGACCGAACACTATCACCTTTCCGAACAGTTTCATCCTTTTCAAGGTGATAAACCGAAATAAACTTCTAATGGACAGACCGAACACTATCACCATTCCGAACAGTTTCATCCTTTTCAAGGTGATAAATCGAAAAAACAGTTTTTAATCAAACACACGCATTATAGTTATAATATTATGCGTATCAAACTGTAACATTGATGGCAGGAAAATATCGCAAGAGTAGTTCCGAAAAAAGGACCGTATAAGTGGACGGTCCACAAGTCGTGGTGTAGTTGGAGTAAGATGTGCCACCAGAAGAGTAAATCTTAACAGCATCAACATAAATTGAATAGTTGCTGCTGCTAGGCCTTGTTCCTGCTGAAGTAAATTTAATATATTTCACACCAGAAACAGGAACAGTGACAGTGTATTCCGTAGTTGTAGCCGTTAACGATTTTGTTTCTATATCAGTCCAAGATGTTCCTGCTGTAGAATAAGAGACTTTAACTTGACCATTTGTGTTGGCAGCTTTAGCAGAAAACATGACTTTTGATATAGCTTTCGTATATGCAACAGAGTTGTATAATTGACCATAACCACCACCAGAACTATAAATACGGAATTGGGCACTTTGACTACCGACTATTGCACCACTAGTAGCAAATGCGCCATAGTTAATTGTCCATTTAGAGCCATTTGAGCCCGTTGTATAGTTGCTGCTATTATACGTAGTTGTAGCTGCATATCCTTCAGAAGACTCAAAACCGACAGTCTCTACAATCTCTTCTCCTCCACCGCTACTTGCATCTGCAAATACAGCATAGAAAGTATTGTCGTCAGCCAAAGTTACTTCTGCCCCTTTATCGTAGTAGTTGGAAGTTGGTTTAGCACCAGGAGTTTGAATTTCTACAGTACTCCAGCCTACAAGAACCTTATCACCACATTCCGCATCTGTTTCTTTGGGTAATGTGTATTTAGCACCAACCTTATAGTCCCCATTTAGATTGGAGGATTTCACACCGGCTTCCCAAAGATAAAGAGAAGTCACAGAGGCTGCGGAAGGGACCTTATAAACAAATACACCCTTATAAGAGCCGATAGATGTATACATTCGGTAGTAGTCGCCATTTTTACAAAGATAACGTGAATTAATGCATAAGACCCCATCTGTATTTACTGTGCATTCATTTTCTGATGCGGTTGTAGCAGAGATCCCGAATTTATTAGAAGTCTGTTTAGTGATATATTTCTTAGTTGTTGGATCTTTGAAATAGTAGTTGCTCTCACTTTTTTCGACCACAAATTTAGTCCAGTCACTTGAAGTTGTACTAACAGTGGCATCAGAGCCTGCGTAACCTGTTACACCAGTTCCTGCATCATCGCAAAAAAGTATAACCTCATCACCGGCGGCCAATGATGAAATACTAGTAATCTTCGTGTAACCCGTTCCTGGTGCTGCACCCCACACATTACTACTCAATGATAGTAGGGCGACTATCATGAGGATAGATTTAAGACTCTTGAACAAGTTCCGACTTGTGAACAAGTTCAAACCTTGGATGATGCTCCGGCTTCCGCCTCCCGCATCCCATTGTTTTGAAAAATTGTTTTTCATAACGTTTAAATTTTTTAAGTTGTTTATATTTAGTTTTTAGTTTATATATTTTCAATATCTGTCGATACAATGCATATCCTGCGCTTGCGCAATACGATATATATGTGATCTTTGAAATAATGTACAAAAATTAGGATTATTAGTTAAATCGTTGATTTTCAACAATTCTTGACTTCAAATCTGCTCAAACGTGGTAATAAAGGTATGATTTCAGCAGTTTTTACCGTCAATTTTGCTCAAATCGGGTATAAAAAGTATGATTTCAGCAATTTTTAGGTCAAATTATTTGCAGGATTCAAAATTTATTAGTACTTTTGCAGCCGAATTCAAGAATATTGACTATGAAAGAGCAACTAATTGGTCGGGAAACCGAAAGAAAAGCATTGCAGGAATACCTTCATTCCGAGCGATCCGAGTTTATTGCAGTCTATGGCAGACGGCGTGTTGGAAAAACCTTCCTTATCAAGCAAGTGATTGATACCGAAGCCAGTTTTATGTTCACTGGAGCTGAGAACGTATCTTTGGAGGAGCAACTACTCAACTTCTATGTGCGTTTGCAAAAGTGTTACCCTGCTGCGAAACGTTGTCAAACATGGATAGAGTCCTTTAATCAATTAGAACACTACTTAGAGTCTCTCCCTGATGGCAATAAAATCGTCTTTATAGATGAATTGCCGTGGTTAGACAATGTGCGTTCAGGCTTCGTAAGTGCTTTGGAACTTTTCTGGAACGGTTGGGCTGCCCATCGAACAGACATCAAACTCATTGTTTGTGGTAGCGCTGCTTCGTGGATGTTGGATAACATCGTGAATGACTACGGAGGTTTATACCATCGTGTCACGCATCAGATTGCCCTCATGCCTTTCACTTTAGCGGAAAGTAAAGAATACTTTGATACGTATGGTTTCAATTATTCCGAAACCAATATAGCGGAGGCATATATGGTTTTGGGAGGTATTCCGTACTACTATTCGCTGATGCAACAAGGTTTGAGTGTGGCTCAGAACATTGACAAATTAGTTATAGCTCCTAATGGGGAACTAAGTAACGAGATGCCATTACTCTTTCGATCGCTTTTCAAGCATTCGGACGATTATGTACGAATCATTGAAGCTCTATCGCAGAAAAACAAAGGTCTGACTCGCTCCGAGTTGTTACGTGTCACGAAGATGCATAACAATGCTCGTTTCACTCAAATGTTGCAAGAGTTAACAACCTGCGGGTTTATCCGTTGCTTCGAACCTTACGATGGCAAAAAACGTCAACTGATGTATCAACTGATTGACCCATTCGTGCATTTCTACTACCAAATGGTGATTAAGAACGGACTTCGTTCAGCGCACCAATGGGAACAGATGCAGAACTCTCCACTTTACTACACTTGGGCAGGACTGGCTTTTGAGATGCTGTGTTTTAATCATCTTCCTCAAATACTTACTGCTTTGGGTATCTCTGGAATCAAAACCGATGTCTATTCATGGTGCTCTCCTGCATCGGCAGAAGATGGAGCACAAATAGATATGGTAATTAATAGAGCTGACCATTGCGTTAATATCTGCGAAATGAAGTTCACGCGAGGTGAGTACGACATTCAAAAGACAGAAGCGACCAAAATGCAGCATCGTTTAGATAGTTTTGCACGATATGCCGAACCAAGTAAAACGCTGTCACTAACAATGATTACAACATTGGGCGTGAAAGTAAACATGTATTCGTCTATCGTCCAGAAGCAGATAACACTGCACGACTTGTTCCAATAAAGACTTTACCGAACTTACGGCACAATCTTTCTCTATAATCCTAATCACTAATGGTTAGGATTTTTTAATTTTTGTACATTACGTCAAATAACACTTTGCCTTTTAGAGTGGCATAACTCTATATATAGAATGAACTATAATACAATATATATTTATTTATTAACAAATTAAATTTATACAAACATGAAAAAAGATTTTAATCGAATTGGAGCAACGCTTTGCTCATCGATGAGACCAAGGTCTGCCACGACCTCCTGGCTCAACAAATTCAAGTTATTGGCATTGGTCTTAACCACCATGCTAAGTGTTAATGTGTGGGGTGCCACTGTAACGTATTCTGCATCTACTATGACTTCTAGCGCGTGGGCAATATCCACATCGGGTACTGCGCCAACTGGCTCAAGTGTCTCTTGTACACAAACATATGGCACTTTTGGCCAAGCCACAAAAGGAAACTCGTTTACAATGACATTATCGAATTTTTCTGCGGATGTAACTAAGTTAACATTTTCTCTTCATTCGAACTCAAAAGACGGTAAAGGAAACTTGGGTTATTCTGTAGATGGAGGATCAGAAGTGTTTTTAGTTGGAACAAGTTCGTCTAGCGAGGTTGCTTTTAATCAGTGGGGTGATAACAGTAGTTATGGTAGTTCTTATAGAGATGTAAATTTTGATGTTACTATTTCTCCTAAATCGTCTTTGGTTATTTATGTTCGTTGCGTCACAACAAATTCCATTTACTTTAATGGGTTAACAATCACCTACACGGTTGCTGCTGCTGACCCTTATACTGTTACGTTTAATGCCGGTTCGGGAACTTGTAGCAAATCTTCTTTAAAGGAAGCATCTGCCGGAGCAGGTGTAACATTGCCTACTGCTTCGCCAAGTTCTTCTTGCGCTACTGCCGGTTGGACTTTCGCTGGTTGGAAAGAAACCTCTGCCCAAACAGAAACAACCTCTGCTCCTACTTTATATGCAGTAGGTAGCAACTATAAACCATCTGCAAACTGTACCTTGTATGCCGTTTATAGCAAGACCGAAAGCGGTGGTAGTGGAACTACATTTAGTGAATACCAACAAGTCGCTTTAGGAGGAACCATTGCTGATGGTAAATATCTTATTTCTAATGGTTCATATACTATGGCTGGTAGCGGAAAAACAGGAGCAAGTTTTTCTCCAAGCACAACTGAGGCTACTGCTAAAGAATACACGATTACAACATTAGGTAGTGGCGTATTTACAATTAAAGGACCTGATAATAAATATGTAGGTGGTTCCACTGGTTCTACTACTTTGTCTTTTAGTGAAAATACACCGTCAGATAATAACTATAAATGGACATACAATTCGACCGGAATCAATTTTCAAGGGCAAACGACACGATATCTACGAGCAAATGGTACAACGGACTTCCGTAATTATACCAGTTCAGGTGGTGGTACGACAACGTATTTGTACAAAAGAGTAGAAACGAGTGGAGGCACTACTACTACCTATAATTCCAATCCAGACTGTGGACCGTCCACTTATACGGTCGATTTTGTGTCTGGAAGTAATGGTAGTGTAAGTTCACCGTCTATTGCAGGCTTATCGGGTGAGCAGACGATTACAATCAATGGCAATAAATTGACAATTGGTAGTACAACAATCACCGCTAATCCAAATTCGGGTTATAAATTCAATAACTGGACGAACGGTGGTAGTGTGGTTACTAATGGTCAAAAAGTTAGTGGGACTTGTACTATTACTGCTAACTTTGTTGATATTCCTAAATTAACAACGCCAACAGGGTTGTCTGTAAGTAATATCACATCATCTGGAGCAACATTGAGTTGGAATACAGTTGCCAATGCGACGAGTTATGAGATTATACTTATTGGAGACGATTCACATGATGACCCGATTAATGTTGGAAACACAAACACATATAATCTTACTGACCTCACAGCAAGTACTGATTATTTATGGGCAGTAAAAGCCAAAGGTACAGATGTCTATTGTGATAGTGAAGAAAGTGACCCAGAAGAGTTTACGACGATAGCTGATAATAAATTCAAGAATGGTGAGACCATCTTCTTCCGTAGCCAAAATTCCAATTCAGAAGGGAATCATAGTGCATGGTGGTGGGGAGCATGTGTGAAGGCATGGTTCCATAATCCGGACAATAATGTCGTGAATACGACATGGCTGAACGATGGTAATGGTTCTTACAAGATGTTCTATACTATTGTTCCTGCGAGTGGTTCATTCTCAGAATTACAGGTGCAGCGTTTTGCTGACAATTGCAATACTTGGTGGGGTGAAGCAGGAGATTTGACCCAAAGTGCTCGCGGTGAGAAGAATACCATAGCCAGTTGGTCAACAGATAATGATAATAAATTTAGTGCGGCTTGGCATGATGATATATATTCACTCAATATACGAGGTTCTATTGGCAGTTGGAATAGCGATATTCTCACTTTGGCAGATGCTGGGGCTGGTGTGTTTACAGGGTCAACAACTTATAAAGAAACTGCTAATACATCTGAAGACTTCCGCGTTCGTGATTCAGAAGGCATATACTTTGGAACGGATGGCAATTCTCACGACAATACGACGTTGAGTGGTATGAAAGTGGGCTCAACCTACACGATTGATGCATCATTCAATCTCTCTACTCGTGTATTGACGATGACCAAAACCATTACGGCTGCTACAGTTACTTTTGATATGCAAGGACATGGTTCTCAAGTGGCAGCAAAAGCAGATCACCCAGTTAATACCAAGATTTCGGCACCGACGGACCCAAGTGCAACGGGGTGGTACTTTGATGGTTGGTACACGGCTGCGACAGGTGGTACGAAGTGGAACTTTGGTTCAGACAACGTAACCGAGTCTATGGTATTGTATGCACATTGGACACAGATTAGTTACACCTTAGAGTCTATTACAGTTAAGACAACTCCCAGCAAGATGGAGTACAATGTGGGAGAGACGTTGAATACCGCCGGTATGGTGCTCAATGCTCACTCTGTGGCTAATGTGGGAGGTTCAACCAAAGACGAAGATGTAACCTCTGGATTTACTTGCAGCCCAACAGCGTTGAATACTGCTGGTAATCAAACGATTACAGTTACTTATAATGGTAAAACAACAACCTTTACAGTGACGGTATATGACTTATACACAGTTACTTTAAAAGATGACGATACCGAACTGAAACAGTCCACACATGGTGGTAGCGTTACCTTGCCGTCGCGTACGACGTCTTGTGCAGGTTATACCTTTGAGGGATGGAGTACAACTCATGTGACAACAGAAACATCGACAAGACCGACGATTATTGCTGCCGGCAGTTACACTCCAACCACAGATATTGAACTCTGGCCGGTATTTAGTAAAGGTAATTTAACGCCGACTAATGATTATGCTCGATTAAGTTCTACTAATCAATTTGAGAGTGGTGCTAAGTATGTGATTACTTATGCAACTTCAAAAGCTTTAGATGCAGCAGAATTTGTAACTAATTCTGGTAAGACAGATTATTGGTTTGCTGGGGCTAGTATTTCAGTAAGTAATAATACAATTTCTAATCCATCGGAAGGGAAGATTTGGACTATAAACGGTAATAATACAGATGGATATACATTCTATACAACATACGACGACGGCTCTGGTATTGGTTATGATGATGAAGTTACCCAAGATATTATGCTATATGGTTCTGCATATCCTGATTTTGAAATATCAATATCTGAATATTACAAGGCATATATAACAGTGAAGACATCATTAACTGGAGGAGAAACCAAGTATTTCTATGGAATTTCTTCAGGGGCTTACTTTGAGACTTCTACGTCCGAAGGTTATGTTAACCTTTATAAGCAACAAATGAATGGTTCATCTGTTTATATTGCTGAGCCGGAGTGTTATGAGACAACGATTACTTTGGCAAAGGGCACAAATGGTAAGACTGATGGTTCTGCAACTGCGGCCAAGGGTAGCTCAACATTAAGTGGCTACACCGCTGCTGTAGGTCCAGACCACTATCATTTGTTAGGTTACTATGATGGTGATACAAAGGTAATTGATGCTTCCGGTCATTTGGTTGCTAATGCCGGTTCATACACCGATGGTAGTGCCAATTGGCAAAAACAAAATGCTGCTGTGACGCTTACTGCTAAGTGGGAGGTTAATTCTCACACTTTGACTTGGGATTTGGATGGTGGTACTGCCGGAACGGGAACGATTACTCCTGCCGGTAGTGTAGCATACGGAACGGTATTGCAATACACTGTTGACCCGACAAAGGCCGGCAAGAAATTCAATGGTTGGAGTCCTGAGATGATTAGTGGAACAACCACGATGCCTGATAATGACCAAACCTATACCGCTCAATGGCGTGATATTGTTTGGACGGATTATTTGACGGATTGCGGTGAGCCATATACTTGGACGATTTATTATGAGGATGTTAACGAACAAGATGGTGAAGGACATAATGTATGGAAAGATGCTGCCATCACCGATGGTCAAGCACAATTCACATTGGCTAAGGAATCAACCTTTAACTTTAAGCTTCGTAAGACCAATGATGAGGGCGTAAATTACACCTATTATGGTTGCTCTGGCGGAGATTATACCACTTCCGGTATGGAGTGGACATTAGATGGCGGTTCCAATGTACATGTGATAACTGGCGCAGCAGGTACATATACCATCAATGTATCTGCTTTATCAGAAACATATCCTAAGATTAGCATTACCTACCCCACTGCTTACCAAATCACCTACGCTGGTGGAGATGGCGCAAGCGGAGAAATGAGTTCAACTACCAACATCGCTGCAGGTGAGAATGTGGCATTACCAACACCAGACTTCAACAAGACCGATTGGAACTGCATCGGTTGGACGGCTAATGTAAATGTGACGGTTAATAGTGCAACAGTAACTGCCGGAAGTTTCATTCCAAAGACTGCTACGATTCAGAATATCAATAGCAACATTACTTTGACGGCTGTTTGGGAACAATTGACTATTTCTCAAGCTGGCGGAATAAATGAAGTGACTATCAATGGTACATTGCAATTAACCTTGACGGCTAATTACTCACCTGATATCGCTACGGACGCAGCGTACGCGTGGGCGACGAGTAATACCAACTTTGCGACGGTGGATGAGGACGGATTAGTTACCGGTCACCAAGCCGCTAATTCCGGTGAATTTGTACAAGTAACCAGTAGCTTTGGAACACTCAGTAACAGATACGACATCGTTGTTAAGTCTGCTACATGTGGGCGATGGGGTTTGCACTATTGGAACACCGACCCCAATAACAGTATAAATGGTGATTTGTGCTTTGAGCAAGTAGGTGAGACTAACGAATGGCGCACCGACGAAGAGCATCTATTCGCATTACCAAGTAACAGTGATTATGAGAAAGTTAAAGTGCTGTATAATGGTATGGCTCGTGATTACTCTAAAGAATGGACAACATGTCGGGTACCAATGATTGGCTTACAAGGAGCAGGTTGCGGAGGTAGTGATGGTGCACAGTATGCCGGTCAAGATGCTATCGGTTACTTCCGTATTTACGAGGATTCCAGAGATGAAAACTACTATTTAGCATTCCAACCTGTTTACGCAATAACCTTTGGTGTTGACCAACAAGCCGGTTGGGTCAGTGTTGACTTTGCTCATACTACTGATGCCGAATACGGAACAGAAGACATCGTAGAGATTCCAAGCAACTTTAGTTCGTTAAGTGTTTACGTCGGAACTAAGCGTGCCGAGTCCAATCCTGGTGTGAACTTTATTGGTGGTCGCAGTAAGACGGTATCGATGAACGAAGTACCTAATATGACATCAGGCGACTTTGCCGGTAAGTTTGGTAAGTTCTATATCCACGATAACTATTGCGACGAGAGTAACTTTAATTTACACTTCACACAATTCTATCGTCTGCACTACGACTTAGATGGTGGTGAAGGAACAGGTGACTACAGTGACCAATTTGCTTGGTCTGGTGCAACCCCTCAAGAACAAACGTTCACGTTAGAGACCGCTCCAACAAAGGAGGGCTACACATTCTTAAGATGGGATGTATCGATTGGTGGTGGCGCAGCTACGACGATGCAACCGGATGATGCTGTAACGTTGAGTGACGATGCAGTGGCAACTGCTATTTGGGCACAGAACTACACGGTAACATACGACTTGGCGGGTTATAGCACTTCGTGCAGTAGTTCGACTGTTCACTACTGCGGTGAAGAGGTGACTGTTTGCCCGGCTCCGGAGGATAAGACCGGTTACACTTTCAAGGGTTGGAACACCGACGATATTACCGGTTCGGCTGCTGACTTTGAACCGGGTTATGAATTCATCATGCCTTGCAATGATGTAGTCTTCACGGCTCATTATCAGGCTGACGAATATACGATTACATACGAGGGCTTGGAAGGTGCAAGTAACACTAACCCGACGAGTTACACGATTGAGACACCTACAATTACATTACAAGATCCAGGTGCTCGCACAGGTTACAACTTCAGCCATTGGACATGCAACGATGCTACTATTACCACAATTCCACAAGGAAGCACTGGTGATATGCCCATAGTAGCCATTTGGAATGCTAAACAAACCAACATCACTTTGAATCATGAAGGTTCAGCGACCGGTTCTAATAATGTTGTTGCAACTTACGACGCAGCCATGCCTGCTATTACGATTCCAAGTATGGCAGGTTACACCTTCAATGGTTATTTCGATGCTGCTAAGAATGGTACACAATATTATGATAACGCGGGTGCCAGTGTACGTAATTGGGACAAGGAAGAGGCTACGGCTGATTTGTATGCACAATGGACGCCATTGGAGGTTCAATATACCGTTAAGCACTACAAACAACAATTAGATGGTACTTATTTGTTGAGTACACCAGACAAGACCGAAGTTTTAACCGCATTAGCAGGTACAGCTACAACACCAGGACGGAGTAATTGGGTTGGTTTCACAGCTCCTGACGGGCAAAAAGTGACGATTGCCGGTGATGGTTCAACAGTAGTTAACTATCAATATACTCGTAAGAAGTACGCATTGACTTGGGTATTAGATGGTGGAACTCCTGTTGGCGACATCACCGAAGGTGGTGATGTTTACTATGATGCTCCAATTACTTATCCGACTACGGTTAAGAAAGATGGTTATTGCTTCATGGGTTGGACTTATTCCACGGGAACTAAGCAACCTTCCACCATGCCTCATGAGGCGTTGACGATTACTGCACGATGGGCAGCATACGAGAACTATCGTACGTATTGCGGCGATGCAGTAACATTCTACGCACAAAATGGCACGGAACCGGAAGAAACGTTTGTTATTACAACAGATAATGGTAAGATAACCACTCCGACATTACTTGAAACAGGATTCACACAACCCGAAGGCTGGGTACTGTTAGGATGGACAAAGGTTGGCGGCGATCCCAAAGATATTGTAGCACCTAACACAACGAAAGTGGATGCCGCAGATGGCGATGAATACAATGCCGTTTGGACGCACATTGCTATTACGGGTAATGTATTGACTACATCCGCAGTAGGCGTTCAAGTAGGCACAACGATTCATGTAGAAGGTACGACCAATAAGGCCTACGGATTGCGCGTATCGTTCGTAGATACAAAGGAAACGGATGATCCGAGTGACGATGTTACTTATGGAAGCGCAACCGGTCAAACTGCTGTTACACAAAGTGACTTCCGTTTGGCAAGTACAAGTTACACATACATAGATGATAATATAATTCGCATAGAAGGTACTGCTGCCGGAGATACACATAGTAGCGACTACAATGTGGTTTACACACCGAAGACGGCCAATGAGATTGATAATTATGTGCTCCAAATCCAAGTGATGCAGACTTCGATGACGCCTTTGGATGGTGCAGTTTACACTCTCAACCTGAAGGGTCGTGCATTGCCTGAGAACTTTGTGATTGCAGAGCATCGTGATAGTAAGTGGTACGCACTACCTGCCGACATGAATAGTTCGGACACCTACGCCGGTAAGGAAATCACGGTTGAAGGAGAAGGCATGAACCGCGTAGTAACGAATGCGACCTTAGACATGGTTTATAGCATGAAGACGTACAACAACGATAAATCGCATGTACTCTTCCAGAGTCAATTCAACCAAGGTCACTTATGGGCAGCATCTGGTGATTACACTGGTATCAAGAACGATGCTAAGACTGTTACTGGTGAGAATTCTGCTTACTCATGGATGCCGACACCACAAAATGAGGCATTAGATACCTACGTGATGAGCAACGCAAACAACAACCGTACTTTGGCCATGAATGGCACAGACTTCGGTATGTACAGTTCATTCGGTACTAATATCGTTTACTTCATTCCATTGAAGGCAGAGGAATATGTAGAGAAAGAGATGATGATGGTTGAGTGGTTCCCAACAAAGGTATTGGTAGAAGTAGATGAAGATGATCTCATGGGTGCGCGTGCGAAAATAAATAATGTAGAAGTAGCCGATGTTACCGCCAGTGATACCAAGTATGGAACTCACTTGTATGAGATTACCGGTTTGAATACATTGGTAGATAATGCCGCTAATAAACTGACTATCTTGTACACGAAGGAGGCAACAACTTATGGTCATGAGTTTGATATTCCTGTTATCGTAAGTAACAAGACGTATATCTTGAGCAGTTCTAAGGCAGAAAACAAGTTCCCGTGGACACAGGCTGTTTATAATACGGCAGACTTGGTAGTTCGTGATAGTAGTGTATTAACCGTAGATGGTGCTACCGATGCAGCAAATACCTTTGGCAATGTAATTATCTATCCGACATCTAAGGTGGTTGTTCCAGCACAAACTGCTGGTGACAAAGCGACGGACATTACGATGACGACTACGACGATGACGTTGTTCGGCGGAACAGACGAAATCTATGACGGTAGTGAGTACACGCTGACTAAGTACGGCGTACCACAATTGGTACTGAACGGCAAGTTGGTACACAATGAGACCACGAGTGGTTTGGTATATGATGTTCGTCTGGATGCAGCACAGTACTACAACTTTGCATTGCCATACTCATCTAAGTATGAGTTAGTAACCGACAATAAGGGCGGTGAAGACTTCACCTTCTGGACTAAGGTTTATGATGGTGCTACTCGTGCTGCCGGCAATAACGGTTGGGTATGGTACAATTGGAATGCTGATCCATGGGCAATCAATATTGGTACCGGTTACATGTTCGCTGCTCAACCTTACGCAGGTCAGAACTACATCATTATCCGTCATCCGATGGGATATGACGCAACGGAGAATGCCGATGGTCACAGAACTAGTACCGCAGAGGCAACGAAGGCTGCAGTTGATGTATATGCTTATCCAAGCACATACAACAATAATGCCGGTTGGAACTTTATTGCTAACCCATTCATGGCTAACTTCACGAAAGACTTAGGAGATGGAACAACAGGCACCATCCAAACGGGTAATTTGGTAAAGCATAATGTCAATGAAAAGTGGGATGGTCACTACGAGTGGGAAGAAGGAAGTATGACTGTTCGTTATGTGACCTTGTACAACAACGGTACAGATACCTATACACAGTTACCAATGAGCACTGCTGAATTGGCTCCATTCACTGGATTCTTCGTTCAGATGGCTGAAGAGGGTACAATCGTATTTGACATTAGTGGTCGCACAAATGCAGCTCCGGCTCGTATGTTGAACGATGACGAGTTGCCAAGCGAGATGGAAATTTTCTTGCATGCGGCAGGTCAAGGTCAGAAAGACGAGACTGTTCTGTTCCTCAGCAATGGTCTGCAACGAGACAATGCTAAAGAGTTCCCGAATGAGATGACCAAGCAAGAGAATGCAGGTACGTTGAACTTCTACACATACGGTGGTGAAACGAAGATGTACGCTAACGGTATGAGTTATGCAGACGGTCAAACCTGGAGTAATGCCGGTTTGATGGTTGCAAAAGAAGGTAGTTACACCTTCAGCGTGACGGGTGCTGACAACGAACACGTTTCACATGTGATACTGAGAGATAAATACTCCAACACCGAGTACGACTTGAAGCATACAGATGCTGAGATTTATCTGGAAGCAGGTGAAGTGAATGACCGATTCGATGTGAAGTTAGTACTGGATGAGCACGGCGTAACCACTGAATTGGACAACGTCCATGACAACAATAATCCTGAGAAATTTATCTATAACGATAAGATGTTTATCCGCGTTAATGGTAGAATCTACGATGCAACCGGTAAACGAGTAAATAAATAAAATTAAGTTTATTGTTTAAAGTTTATAGAATAATATTTATTGAAAGGAGAAAAGTTATGAAAACAATAATGAAAATAATGCTCGTTTTAGCGATTGTAAGTGTAAGTGTAATGGAAATGAAAGCACAGTATTTGGCAGAAATGCCAAGTGCTGGCTTCCAGTCCACGTCATCCATGGTAAGTTCAGGTTCTCAATACCAATCGGCAGCTGTCAGCGGTTTTGTAAGTGCCGATGACTACTATGCAACGACCCATTCCAGCAGCGTCCGCAAAGTAAGTCGTCCTGGTGGAGAAGGTGGAGGTGGAAGTACCGAAGGTGGTCCAGATGATCCAAGTAACCCATTCCAAGATCCAATAGGAGAAGGGGTGCTGGTGTTGATGGCGTTGGCAGGAGGGTATGCGGTGAGTAGAAAGTCAAAAGTAGAAAGTCGAAAGTAGGAGAACGCTCGCCCAAAACGCGCTGCAGACGCGGCGAGCGAGAGGAGTAACTATTACTTAACACAAGTGTCTATTCTGTCAGTCCTTATACGACAATGCAACTTTGTTGCTTGTAAAGTATGTCGGACTGACTACATAGACACCACACAACGGCTGCAAGCAGCCGAACAACATGCTGCGCATGGACACGATTTTTCGAGGACGAACGTAGAGAACTAGTAGCCTAGGAATCTAGGACGCTGCGCTATACTAGGAGACGAAAACGACAACGACAACGCAAACGACAACGACAACGACAACGACAAAGGACTAAGGACGAAAGACGAAAGACTAAGGCAAAAAGACCAAAGACAAAAGACTAAGGCAAAAAGACTAAAGACTAAAGATAAACATTAATCAAAAAAAATGAAAAAGGTAGTAAGTGTAGTGATGGCATTGGCCATTGCGGTAGGAATGATGGCGGTGCCGGCAAAACGTGGCTGGCAGACCAAGACGCAACCTGACGGAACGACCATTACCGTGCGTCACATGGGTGACGAGTTCTACCATTATTGGGAAGACCAGAATGGTAATCAAGTTAAGCAAGACGCCAATGGTTATTGGCAAGTAGTAGGTGCTGCTCCGACGGGAGAACAGGCGGTTCAACGTATGGCAGCCCGCCGTGCGGCACGACCTAACAGCGTTATGCCTCGTAAGGCGACTAAACCATCGTCTCTGCCGACTAAGTTATTGGTGCTGGTAGTCAATTTCAAGGATATCAAGATGAAATCTGCTCACAATGCAACGTATTTTGAGTCCGCATTGAATACGGGTAGCAATTCTGCCAAGGCTTTCTTTAATGAATCATCGGACGGACATTATGTTCCGACCTTTGATATCTTTGGTCCATTGACATTGGATAACAATGAATCGGTCTATGGTGCGAATGATAAAGATGGTGATGATGTAGATCCCGCCAGGATGGCCATTGATGCTTGTGCGAAGGCAGCAGCAGCCGGGTGTAACTTTGCCAATTACGATAGTGATGGAGATGGTACGGTAGATAACGTATATATCATCTACGCCGGTAAGGGCGAAGCCGATGGTGGTGCAGACAACACCATTTGGCCTCACAGTTGGGATGTTAAATCTGCCGGATATAATCAGTCGTACAATGGCAAGCGAATAGGTCACTATGCTTGTTCATCTGAGTTGGACGGAAGTGGCAACTTTGACGGAATAGGTACATTCTGCCACGAGTTCAGTCACGTAATCGGTCTGCCGGACTACTACGATACGGATTACGGAAAGAACTATGATAATGATGCTACTCCTGGTAAATGGTCTTTGATGGATGGTGGTTCGTATAATGACAATCCTCCTTTGTATAGTATCTTTGATAAATACTTCATGGGTTGGGCAACACCTAAGATTTTGAAAGGAAAAGAGACGGTAACTTTAGGTATCGGTTCGGAGTACGCTCGTCAGATAACTTCCACGGATGCGTTAGTGCCATATAGCAATACGAATACGGTGTATTATGTAGAGAATCGTTCGGCGAATGACTCATTTGACCGCTCCTTGCCGGGTAAAGGTATGTTGATATGGAAAGTGCAATTTAACCAAACCGCATGGAATAACAATAACTTGAATAACACAGCCGGCACATTGCGTTATACCGTAGTATCTGCAACAGGTAAGACCACCAAAATAGGAACGAGTACTGATGCTTTCCCAGCGGGTGGAACCAGTGTGTCGTTGTACAACGATAATAACCACAAAATAACTGAAGTTGCGCGCAATACCACTACAGAGGTTGTGACCTTTAAGTACAATGGAGGTTCGGAGACAGTAACTATTACCTTCAATGGTAATGGCAAAGGAACGCCCGGTTCGGCATCGTTGACTGAGACTACAGCCGGCGCTGGTGTGACATTGCCTAATGTGACAGGGGTGACGAGTGGATACACGTTCTTAGGTTGGGCCACCAGCAGCACGGCTACTACGCCGGATGCAGGTACGACAGGGCAGAACTTCAAGAGTGCTGTGAACTGCACATTGTGGGCAGTATATAAGCGTGAAGGTTATGTGAATGTAGAATATAATTTAGAAGGAATTACGAAGGTAACTGGTCCTGCGGCAGGTGAGTTCCAGAAGGCAGGCGGTTATTCGGCTACGTTCACAGCCACAGAAGGTAGGTATGAACCATTGACAGCAGATAACTGCTTGTATGAAGTGACGGTGAATGGAGTAGATAAGACCAGCAATTATGCCAGTTTGACAGGCAATACATTGACTATCACGATTGCGGCAGCGAATATCACGGGTGACATTGTGGTGACGATTATTGGTACAAAGATTAAGGGCAGCAATACGTTTGAACTGATAGAGAGCACAAGTGATTTGAGTGCCGGAGATGAAGTGATTTTTGTATGCGAAGGCAAGGGAGTAGCTGCCGCTAACTTGGTGTATGAAAAGACGTTCTTAGGTTCTGAAGATGTGACTATCACGGATCATCAGATTGACTTAGAGGATGATAGTGAGGTGCAAGTCTATACTTTAGGAGGTTCGACAGGTAATTGGACCTTTGCTCGTGAAGATGGTACTAAATTAGGTGTGACGGCGGTGAAGAACATTTCGTTTGGAAGCAATGCCACCAATACGTGGACTATTAGTATTAGTTCAGGAACGGCTAGTGTAACGAGTACGACTTCGAGTTATGGTACGATGAAGTACAACAGTGATGCACCACGTTTCACGACGTATGGAAGTGGACAAAATGATATTCAACTTTATCATCGCGTAGCAGCCATTGTTCAAACAGAAGGAACAGCCAGCTTTGAGAACAGTAATGTAACGTTGACGGTAGGTGATGTACAGGGTCAAGTAGTGCATACTAATTCCAATGGCGAGGTAACGTATTCGTCCAATAATGCGGATGTTGCTACAGTAGATGCCACGACGGGTGCGGTAACGGCTATTAAGCAAGGCACGGCTACTATTACTGCTAATGTGGCAGCAAATAAACGTTATACGGCAGCCAGTGCATCTTATACAGTAACGGTTAATCGTGCGACGGCTACGATTACGTCGGTGGATAATTTCACGGTGAAAGTAGGAAAGACGTACACATTAGATGCGACGACGACTTCGGATGCAGCGATTGAGTATGCGATTGGTGACGGCAGTAAGTTGTCAAGAAGTGATAAAGTATTTACGGGTGTGGCAGCAGGTAATACGACGGTGACATTGAGTACAGCTCAGACGGATAAGTATGCGGCTGCACAGAAGGTAGTGAATGTAACAGTAGAAGCCGTAGTAATGCATGATGTAAATTGGAGTGCCGATGATGCCGTTAGTACAGTTAAGTACGAAGACGGTGAAGCCTTGGTGGCTCCTGCTCAACCGGCTAACTGCTCGGCAGACCGTATCTTCCAAGGTTGGATATCCAACAGCACCTATTCGGGCGATGTGGCTCCGACGTATATCACGTTAGGAAATGCTGTAACTGCTAATGCTACTTATTACGCCGTTTATGCGACGGTAGAGAATGGTGCATCTGCTCCGGTAGTGGTGAATAAGAATGGATTTAGTGCGGTCAGTGGTTCGCTGGATGAGAATATCAGTTATAGTGCTGCACAAGGTGGAGCAGGAACAGCTCCAGGCATTTATAATAATGGTATTCGTGTGTACCAAAAAGGTGGTATATTTAGTGTCAGCGCTAAGAACGGTATGAAAATCCATTCCGTTACATTGACGACTAGTGATACCTATTCTTCAACTAAAGTGGATGTAACGGTGGATGCCACTCCAACTGTATCAGATCGGTCCATCAGTGCATCCAGCAGCTATACGATTAATGAGTTAGATGCTACTACTGTTCAATTTACGTGTAGGGGAACGAGCAAAGATACTCGTTTAGAGGTTGGCGGTGTATCGGTGACCTATTCTGGCGGAAGTTCAGCGGTTAAGTCGGACTTCTCGACTACCTGTACAGCAGCGGCAGCGGTAGATCCGAATTTGGAGTTTGAGTCAGCCAGCGAGACGATGACGGTGGGTGAGAAGAAAGTGGTTGCGGCTACTTCTAATTCGACAGGTGCGATTACGTATGCTATCACTTCGGGTGATGCAGCCACGGTGAATCTTTCCACTGGTGAGGTAACGGCCGTTAAACAAGGCACAGTCACTTTAAGTGCGACGGTAGCGGCTACGGCTAAGTATAATCAGAAGACGGCAGATTGTACGATTACGGTGAACCGCGCAGCAGGTACGATTACGGCTAATGATGTAACCGTGACAGTAGGTTCGACTAAGAGCATCGGTGCAACGACCAATTCGGACGCCACGATTAGTTATACTTCTGCTGCAATAGGCACGGCTACTGTTAGTGATGCAGGTGTTGTGACCGGCGTGGCAGAAGGTAACACAACGATTACGTTGGATGTGGCTCAAACAGATAAATATACTGCTGCCCAAAAAGTGATTAACGTGACGGTAACGGCTGCGGCTGTAGCACCGAGTGTTAGTTTTGCGGAAAGCAGCGTGACGGCTAAGTATGGCGATGCCGTTGAGCAAAAGGTAACGACTAATTCGGATGGTGCGATTAGGTATACCTCGTCCGATACGGAAGTGGCTACAGTGGATGAAGAGACCGGTGAAGTGACGATTAAGAGTGTAGGAACGGTGACGATTACGGCTAATGTGGCTGCAACGGAAAACTTCACTGCAGGAGAGGCAACTTATACATTGACCATCAACAAAGGTCAGGCAGTGATTACACTGAATACATTGACTAATACGGTTCAAGTAGGTGGTATCATTGCCGGCGGTTGGGCAAGCACGAATATCGGAACGATTAGTTACAGTTCAAGCAATGCCGGTGTGGCTATTGTAGGAACGGATGGTAAGATTACAGCGAAGGGAGCCGGAACGGCAACGATTACTGCGACTGTAGCAGGAACGACTAATTATAACGGTGCCAGCGAGACGTACGTGATTACGGTAACCGGTGCGTCGGGTATTGATATGCAGGCTCACGTAGCTTCTCCTGAAGGACGGTCGGCTTATACCGATTATGTAGCAAAACAAAATGCATATTACACAGGCGATGCTGCATACGCCACGATGATGAGTCAGAGCGGTTCGGGATTATTCGGTACGCTGAATACCAAGATGGGACAGACGCTTAATACCACTGGTAAGAGTTATAATGCATTGAGGGATGCGTATGTGAATGTGGATAAAGACCTGAATAGAGCTGGGGATATCATCGGTTATTATAATGGTAGTTCATTCAATGGCACATGGGATCAAGGAACCACATGGAACCGTGAACACACTTGGCCACAATCCAAGTTCAAAGGTTCGTATTCAGACGGCTCTAAGATTCCAATGGGTTACGATATGCAGTCTGTTCGTCCGGCCCAATCGAATGTTAATAACGGTCGTAATAATACGGCTTATGGAGCATCCAATGGTTATTATGACCCGGATGATATTGCTATTAGTAATGCGAATTATAAGGCGGATAATATGGGAAGTTATCGTGGAGATGCTGCGCGTGTCATATTGTATGACTATATCGTTTATGGCGAGATGGGTGGACATGTTAATTCGTATTATGATAGTAAAGTGAAAGCAGACCTGATTACACAGGTTGGCAGCAATTCGAACTCGGTATTTGAATCCTTGTCGGTATTGTTGGCATGGCACATGCAAGACCCACCATCATTGACAGAGATGGTTCGTAACGATGGAGCAGCTGAGTACCAAGGCAACCGAAATCCGTTTATTGACTATCCAGAATTGGCTATTCTGATACTGAAAGATGAGGCTGGTGTGACTGAGTTCTCGGTGACGAATGCCACGAATAACTGCACGATTACTCCTAATTATACGTACACGTTGAGTAGCGGTTTTGTGACATACGTATATAATGCCGACGGAGTTACTCACCCAAGCGAGGTGTCTGTAACGGCTACGAGTCCATCCAATAGTCCACGTGCTTTGCGCAAGGCTGCGGCTAATGACCCAACATTTACGTATAATGCGACAACGGGTCGATTGATAGTAAGCGGTGTAAAGGCTCCGATTAAGATTACGTCAGTAGTGCAAGATGACCCAGTGGTGAACTACACGATTACGACTGCGGTGAACGATGCTAATATGGGTAGCGTGACGGATGGAGGTAGTTATCCGGAAGGCACTCCGCTGCACTTGACGGCTACGCCAAAGACGGATTATCGATTCGTTAAATGGTTGGAGAATGGTGTGGATTATTCCGTTTCCGCCTCCATCAATATCACTGTTACGGCTGATAAGACCTACACGGCAGTGTTTGAGTTGATACCACCTATTGTGGATGAGCATCACACGGTAATCTGGGTATCGGATGGTCAGGTGATTGAGGAGCAAGACTATGAGCATGGTGCAGCATTGGAATTGCCAAGTACGACGCCTGCGGACTGCGGAAGTAAGACGTTCCAAGGTTGGACGGGAATGACCAACTACTTCAGTCCGACACTGCCGCCAAGTGATATGTTCGCGGAGGCAGGGGATAAGACCGTGACGGAGGATAAGACGTACTACGCGGTGTTCAAGTAGTGAAACAAGAAAATCGGCAGCCATGAGGTTGCCGATTTCTTTTTGGAGTATGGAGTGTGGAGTATGGAGTATGGAGTAAGGAGAGGGAAAAACGGTACGGAAATAGTATAGAGTGGTCGCGGTGTGGTCGCGATTTATGGAGGGTTTCGCGTTCGGCAATAGGTCGCAAGGATTGTGATTAACACAAGCGGGCGATACCGTCTCTAGTACGACTTCACAACTATGTTGCTCGTAAAGTACAAGAGATGCTTTATTGCCCGCCACACAAAGGCTGCAAGCAGCCGAACAACATGCTGCGCATGGACACAAGACACCCCCAAGCCCCCTCCGTGGGAGGGGAATGTCGAAAGTAGAAAGTCGAAAGTAGAAAGTCGAAAGGTGTAAGTATTAGAGGGGGGAGAGTTTGGCGTAGGTGAGGAGGAGAGTTTTTTTGCCGACTTGATCAAACAAGATGTCAATCTTATCATTGCCCGTTGATTCGTCACGATATGTGCGGAGGACAGTGCCAGAGCCAAAAACACGATGTAAAACACGTGTTTGGGGAGGGTAGGAGGAATTAGACCGTGAGCATTCGCTCACTGATGGACCGCCTGACGGCTGATGGAGTAAGGACCGTGAGTGTTCACTCACTGATGGACTGCCTGATGGTTGATGGAGTAAGGACCGTGAGTTTTCGCTCACTGATGGAGTATAGATTGAATGAGAGGTGAGTGCGTGGGTGTCCACTACTTGTAAGTATTGGCGGTCGATGTCCTTGAGGAAACGAGAAGGGGAGGAGAAATTGACTTGTCCGTTCTTAAAACGTTGGCGTGCGTAACTAAGGTGACAACGCGACATAGCACGCGTAATAGCGACATACAATAAACGGCGTTCCTCTTCAATCTCAGACGGCGCACTACAGAACTGCGAGGGGAAGAGTTGTTCCTCCATTCCTACGATATAGACATAGGGAAATTCCAGACCTTTGGCAGCATGCACTGTCATGAGTGTGACACGTTCGGTATGGTCTTGAAGATTCTCGTCTTGGTCAGTAAGCAAAGACACTTCCGCTAAGAAATCTTGTATGGGTGTAAAAGAGACACCCTCTTCTTCTCGTTGGCGAACAAAGTCATTGATACCATTGAGCAGTTCCTGCAAGTTCTGCAAGCGGTCAATACCTTCCTGGGTGGTGTCCGCAGCGGCAGCAGACATAACACCAGATTCGCGCAAGACTGTTTCTGCAAAATGATACGCATCAACGGTATCCATGAGTTCGGCAAAACGATTGATATGCGCAGCAAAATCCATCAGTCGCTTGGACGTAGCAGGCGAGACGGGCAGTTGTGCAGAGACAGGGTCAGAGACAACGTCGAACATAGAGAGATTGGAGACGATGGATTGTTCTGACACTTTCTTTAGGGTGGTGTCCCCTATCCCACGCGCAGGAAAATTGATGACACGCAGCAAAGCTTCGTTGTCCTTGGGATTGGCTGCCAAACGGAAATATGAGATGGCATCCTTGATTTCCTTGCGCTGATAGAACGAAGTGCCACCGTAGATACGGTACGGGATATTGAGTTTGCGCAGTTCATTCTCCAGCGGACGCGATTGAGCATTGGTGCGATAAAGGATGGCGATATCGTCGTAAGAGACTCCCCTACCCCATTGGAAAGCAGGATGTATGGCACGAATCTGCTGCGCAATGCCAACCGCTTCGTCACGGTCTGACATATATGCAAGGAGCTGAAGTCGGTCGCCTTCCTCTTTCTCGGAATAGACTTCCTTGTAAATCTGATTTTCGTTATGATGGATGAGCGAATTGGCAGCCTTGACGATGGTCTGTGTAGAGCGATAATTGCGCTCCAATTTGAACAGTTTGGCATTGGGATATGTCTGCTGGAAAGTCAATATATTGCGTATGTCGGCACCGCGGAAAGAATAAATAGATTGTGCGTCATCTCCCACGACACAAACATTATTCTCCGGCTCAGCAAGAAGTTTGACAAGTAAGTACTGGACATAGTTGGTATCCTGGTACTCATCGACTAAGATATAACGGAAAATAGACTGGTAATATTGTCGCGCGGAAGCATCTGTCTGGAGGAGGCGGCACATATTCATGAGCAGGTCATCAAAATCCATGGCATTGGCAGCCCTTAGTCGCAATTCGTAGAGGCGATAGACAGTTGCCATCTCATAGAGTCGGTCGTTGCGGTCAGCTTTAGCAAAGTGGTCATTGTGCGCATAGTCGTCTGCGGTAATGAGTGCGTTCTTTGCAGTTGAGATACGTGCCATAACAGCCGCAGGTTTGTATATTTTCTCATCGAGCTGGCGCTCCTTACAGATTTGCTTGACAACGGACTTCATGTCGGCTGTGTCATAGATAGAGAAGTCACGCGTGAAGCCCAATTTGTCTGCCTCGGTACGCAAGATACGCGCACAAATAGAATGGAAAGTGCCCATCCATAGATAGCGTGCGTCCTCGGGTGGGACGAGGGAACAAATGCGCTCCTTCATCTCTCGCGCCGCCTTGTTAGTAAAAGTGAGGGCAAGGATGGAATTGGCACGGATGCCCTGCGAAAGAAGGTAGGCAATCTTGTATGTAAGCACACGCGTTTTGCCAGAACCAGCGCCAGCAATGACCAACGAAGCGCCGTCTAAGTAAGTAACCGCCGCGCGTTGAGAATCATTCAAATCCGATAATAAATCCATCATAATATATAAGGAGAGTACCCCTGATTTTCACAAAAACGGTGCAAAAATACTAAAAAATTTGGATATATCAAAAAAATATAGTAATTTTGCAGCGGATTTTTATGCTGCCAATCGAATTCATAGAAAATATGCGGCAACAAATGGACTCGGGTTCCGAGCAATTGTTTCAAGCCTTAGCGGGCGAAGCCGTGACCTCCATCCGTCTGAATGACAAGATGGACGAGCTTGCTTTTCCCTGTGATTTTGATGAAGTGCCATGGCATATTGATGGGTACTACTTAAGTGAGCGTCCGCAATTTACGTTGGATCCACTTTTTCACGCAGGTTGCTACTATGTACAGGAAGCAAGCAGTATGTTTATTCAGCAGGCCTTAGACCAATATGTTGAGCCGAAAAGTGTTGTATTAGACCTCTGTGCTGCTCCAGGTGGCAAATCGACTATCATCAGTCAGCACTTGGGCGAAGAGGGGCTGCTGTTCAGCAATGAGGTAGTGCGACAACGATTGTTTGTGCTATCCGAGAACATCCAAAAATGGGGCAACGGTAACACCGTGGTGACTCATAACAGCGCAGCCGATTTTGGGACGAAGTGTCCAAATTTGTTTGACTGCATATTGGTTGATGCGCCCTGTTCGGGCGAGGGCATGTTTCGCAAAGACCCTAACGCCATCAGTGAATGGAGTATAAATAATGTACATCAATGTGCAGAACGTCAGCGCAAGATATTGATGGATGTGTGGGATGCGCTCAAACCAGGCGGTATCATGATTTACTCGACCTGCACTTTCAACAACGAAGAAGACGAAGAGAATGCGCAATGGATAGCGGAGTGCTTAGGCGCAGAAGAGTTGATGTTGGATTATGACGAGAGTTGGGGAATCACAGAAGGGGAGATTGGTTATCATTTCTACCCGCACTTGACGAAAGGCGAAGGATTCTATGTATGCGCACTACGCAAGAACTTAGAGCCGTTTACTCCATTCAAAGTCAAAGATCCCAAGACACCTATTCATTGCGACGCCAATTACGAAGCAACGATGCGGACATGGCTGCAACATCCAGACCGATGGGTGATTAAGCAACGCGACCGTTTTATGACTGCCTACCCTGCCGCCTATAAGCCATTGATTGAATACTTAGCGGAGCAGTTGACTTGTGTATTGTTAGGCTTCGGCATTGGTGAAGAACGCGGCAAGGGCGTCGCTCCACAGCATAGTTTGGCTATGCTAAAAGACCTCCGTCGGGAGGCCTTTCATGAAGTAGCGCTGAGCCGTGAGCAAGCACTCAATTACTTAAGAATGGAAGCCATCAATATAGAGGGGGCTCCGATGGGCATTATTTTGCTGACCTATGAAGGTGTCGCCCTCGGTTTCGGCAAAAACGTCGGGAACCGTTTGAACAACCTTTACCCGAAGGAGTGGCGAATTCGGCAGCTGTAGGAGCTTCACCTATTTCGGTAGGCAATGGCAGTCGGTCAATTGATTTCTTCAAGAACTTTTCTATTTTTTGGAAAAACCGTTGGTCTTCCAGGCTAACGAGCGTAATGGCTATACCCGAGTTTTCGGCACGAGCAGTACGTCCGATACGATGCACATAATCTTCGGCATCGCGCGGAACATCGTAATTGATGACTAAAGGGATATCGTCCACATCTATTCCGCGTGCGACAATGTCGGTGGCGACCAATACAGCCACTTTGCCATTTCGGAAATCGAGCATGGTGTCTTCACGCACCTGTTGCTCCAGATCGGAGTGCATTGGTCGCGCATCAATATGTTTAGCACGAAGTGCCAAAGTAAGGTCTTTGACTCGCTGTTTCTTACCCGCAAAGACGATGACTTTAGATAAGTGTTCAAAAGAAGTCAGATGGTGTACGAGGAAAGGTGTTTTTTGCCCCTCATAAAGGATGACGGCCTGCTGACGAATAGTCTCTGGTGGGCGTGAAACGGCAATTTGGACTTCAACTGGCTGGTGCATAATGGCTTTTGCCATTTTGCGTATCTCCACTGGCATGGTAGCAGAAAACATAATTTTCTGACAAGTCTTAGGTAAACGATGATAGATAGACATGATGTCATCGTAAAAACCCATATCGAGCATACGATCGGCTTCGTCTAAGATGAAATATTTGACACCGCTGAAGTCGATGTCATAGATGTTCATCATGCTGATGAGCCGTCCGGGGGTGGCAATGACGACGTCTGCCCCTTTAGTGAGTCCTGTGGTTTGCGTGCCCCACGCGCCAGTATCATTACCCCCATAAACTGCCACAGAAGAGAATGGAACATAGAAAGAGAATCCTTCCATCTGCTGGTCAATCTGCTGTGCCAGTTCGCGCGTAGGCGCCATGATGATAGCATTCAGTTTGGATGGGTCGTGGTCATCAAACTCCAGATTGGTGAGTAAAGGCAAGATGTATGCAGCCGTTTTGCCGGTGCCAGTCTGGGCGCAAGAAATGACATCGTGACCGTCCAAGATGACAGGAATAGTCTGTTCTTGAACAGGCGTACAAGTATCAAAGTGCATGTCCCAAAGGGCATCCAGCACTCCATCCGATAAAGCTAATTCATCAAAAAACATGTAGCAAGACTCGGCTTAATCCCAACCCTCAAATACTTCGGCGCCGAACACATTATCCTCGCTGTCGTCATGCAACGGAGCCCATAATTGAGCAAAGAAAGGATTGCGTTTAGCCTCGCGATCCCATTGCCATGGGCGTTCGTTTTTGTCTTTATACGGCCATGGGAAGCATTGGTCACACCAATGTCCGCCTAATAAGATAAGACGCGGCGTAGCGGTGAAAGTATGTCCCTCGGCACATTGCCACTCCAAAGGAGTGTCCATCAGCGATTCGGTGATTGCAGGTTTAGTAGAGAGCAGTTTGCCTCCACGGAAAGCTGCCGCTTTCTGCAAGTCATCGATGGTCAGTTCTGACAATGGTTTGGATTCATCGTAACCGTGATTCAAGATGACCGCCTCACGACTATTATGACTAAGGTCAGTTTGTGACCAAGGTTTGATGGATTTATATGCTTCCAAACTGCCGTAATAAGCATTAATACGTTTGTTTACGCGATTCTTAATCCACCATTGGGTACCGTGTTCCTTGGACGTAGCCATGCAGTACATAGCGAGTTTGACAATATGCGGAACAAGGTGAGAAGCATAGACAAGTTTGCTACGAACAGCGTATTTAAGTCCGGCTGGTAGGGTATCTGATTTAGCCATTTGGCGGAAATACTCTTTAACTGGGATATTGGCGCGGAAATGAAGGAAGTCTTCCAATTTGTCGCCATCGAGGTACCACATACCATGGAAATTACGAGTTGTGAACCAATGGGCATTGAAGATTTTTTCCGGTTTAGGGCAACCAATTGCATCCAAGAGAAGACATTCGAACTCATAGTTAGAGAGACGATATTCTTCTCCGGAACCGATGTTGTAGTAGTTTTTCCAGAACTCTGCTGGCACTTCTGGACGGCAAATACGCTCCAATAAACGTCCACTATCGTCCACCGTAGCCCATTCCAAGACGCCACGAATAGGGACATGGAACATAATGGGGTCATAGTTTTTGAGGATAGCAGGATACAGTATTCCAGACTGACGCAGGCTGACCCAAGTCTTGATACCAGAGTTAGTGAGGATGCGTTCTGCCCAAGCTTTAGTGATGCCATAATGATCGTAAGCACTAACGCAGATTGGGTCTCCTGCACGTCCCCAATGCAAAGGTTCGCGGCGGTCACCCATTTGTGCTACGGAACCGATATAGACAACTTTGGGCTGTTTATCTCCTTGTGCGAGGACTGCGTCGCGGATGTTCTCTGCCGCAGTGATGTTGGTTTTACGTGTTGCATTGGGGCGATAATCCGCTTGCGGCGAAACCATGCCGCCTACGTGTAAGACTATGTCAGCTCCAGTCACGCCACGAAGGACATCGTCATAATTCGTAAGGTCACCCCAAATGACCTGAAACGTATCTTCGGATAACTGCGCCATGAGAGGTGTCAGTTTATCCTTGTTTTTTTGACTTGGTCGAGCCAACACACGCAGGGTGTAATTGTCTGGATACCGCAAAATCTCTTGCACACCAGCCCAACCCATGGTGCCAGTGGCTCCTGTTAGAAAAACGACTGTTTTCATATATTATTTACCATTTTTACGAAGTAGTTCCCATTTTTCGCGGAAGAAAGCGCCTGTGTGCACCGTCATTCTACGCCACCAATGGGAAAGGATTTCTTCATCCTCATTATTCTTTTCTTGTACGACGACTTCAGCGTTATTCTCGGAAATGACAAGCAGTTGGTCTCCGAGTTGCAGTTCCGTTGTGCCTTGCGGAACGAAGAACGAGTCTTCGCGGCGAACCATGATGACGAGAGTTCCTTTAGGAATAGCCAAATCTTTGAGGCATTTGCCACGCTTCATGAGTTCTTCTGTCACTTCGGTCTCATGCGCAGAGGATTCTATTTCTTCTGGCAAATCAATATCAAAGTAGCGTAGTTTATGCTCTTTGTCTTTAGGCAAAGCGAGTCCCAGTTTTTTAGCGATGGCGCCAATAGTTGTTCCCTGCGTAACCAAACTAACAAGGGTGCATGCAAAGACGATATTAAATAACAACGACGCATGTTCAATTCCGTTCGCCATACAAAGGATGGCAAAGATAATAGGCACAGCGCCCTTGAGTCCGACAGTACTGAGTAGCAGTTTGTCATGCTGCTTGAACTGCTTAAACGATGTCATACAAAGGAAAACAGCGATGGGACGCGAAATAAAAATCATCACAAAACTGATGATGAGACAAGGCAGTCCCACTTCCCATGTCAGTAATTCAGCAGGGCGCACCATCAAACCAAGCATGAGGAACATCGCCAATTGGCTAAGCCAGGTGAGACCATCAAAGAAAGATTTGGTTTGGCGTTTCTTGGTAAAACGGCTATTGCCAATGATTAGACCACCAATATATACCGCCAGATAAGGGTTTCCCTTGAGGTAATAAGTCATAGAGAAGATGGCTATACATGCTGTGAGCACCATAATGGGATAGAGACTCTCGTTACTCAATTGCACTCGAGCCAAAAGCCAGACAACGATTTTGGCAAAGACAAAGCCCATGACAGCACCCATAATGAGTTGAATAAGCACATCTTGCAGAATGGTTAAGGCACTGATTTCACCCACTTTAGATGTCACTATACCAATGAGTGTAATAGTTAGGATATAAGCCATTGGGTCATTGGCGCCAGACTCCAATTCGAGCAGCGGGCGCAAGTTATGCTTGAGTTTTATGCCATTCGTGCGAAGGATAGAAAAGACGCTTGCCGAGTCTGTGGAAGACATGGTTGCAGCCATTAAGAGGGCTGTCCAAATACTGACAGCAGCCACCGAATGTAACCATCCGAAGACAGCCCAAATAAGGACTCCTGTAATGACACAAGTGAGAAATACACCTACCGTTGCCAAAGTAATACCTGGGGCAATGACAGGCTGGATGTCCGCAATCTTAGTATCCATACCACCAGAGAAAAGAATGATACAGAGCGCAATTGTGCCAATAGCCTGCGCGGAACTGATATCAATCATGTAACCAATATCGTCCGAACCGAACCATGCGCCAATACCGTCCGCACCAAAGAGCATACCTACCGTTAAGAAAAGCAACAAAGCAGGAACGCCGTATTTGTAACCAATCTTGTCCGTGAAGATGCTGGCAAAGAATAGCAGCGAGAGGATTAAGAGAACAAATTCAACTTCCATGACCATTATTTTTTATTAACGCCTAATAGGTGTTCGTCAATAATTTTGATAATCTCTTCCTTTGGATATAGACCTTTAAGCAAGATTGGCTGTCCTTGCATAGGGATATAGAGGACTTGTGGAATAGATGAAATCTGGAATACATACGTCAGTTCAAGCTCCTGCTCGGTGTCTGCTTTGAAGAAACGCACCTTGCCGGCATATTGCTCAGAGAGCTCCTCCATGATAGGCGCAAGCCGCTTGCAAGGTCCACACCACGTGGTATAAAAATCAATGACACAAGGTATGTCGCCCTTATAGTTCCACTCCTTATTCGTTTTATAATCAAAGACAGAATCCTTGAATTGTTGTGTTGTGATGTAAGACACTTGTGCCTCAATACCTAAGCATGCGAGGCATGCCAAAGCCAATAATACTAATTTTTTACACATAATAATACACATTTAGCGCGCAAAAGTACTACTTTTTTTTGGAATATGCAAATTTTTTTGTACTTTTGCAGCGATTTTTATCGCACAACTATGGAAACCAATAGTCAATTAGAACGCATATTGTCCTTATACGACAGCCAGCAGATTTTTGTGATTGCCGATGTAAACGCGCACTATGAGCACGTGTTAGGGGCACTTCCCTACCCGACTCTGCAGTTATCTGTAAGTGCTGCAACGAAGAGTTTAGATCGTGTTACAGAGATGTGGGATTTTCTCAATAATCACCATGCAACACGCCACGCATTATTGGTATTGATTGGTGGTGGGACATTAACGGACATGGGCGGCTTTGCCGCAGCGACTTATTTGAGAGGAATTGACTACGTCAATGTGCCCACTACGTTGTTAGCGATGGTAGATGCGTCTATAGGAGGAAAAACAGGAGTTAACTATGCAGGGTTAAAGAATCGTATTGGCGCATTTCATCAGCCTATAGATGTAGTGATTGAGCCACGATTCTTGGAGACTTTGCCCGAAACAGAATGGCTGTCGGGTTGGGGAGAGGTAATAAAGACAACCCTGCTATCCGAAAGTCATCCAATCCTACACAATCCATCCGAACAAAGGGAAGCGATTTTGCCTATTATCCGTGCTTGCGCAGCATATAAAAAAGCGATTGTGGCGGACGATCCAACCGAACAGGGATTACGTAAAGTTCTCAATCTTGGTCATACCGTTGGACACGCGTTGGAAGAAGTGGCTGGAGGACAAATGGCACATGGTTATGCTGTGATTTACGGACTGGTGGCTGCGCTGTATTTGAGTGTAGTACGATTGGATTTTCCGCGCGAGATACTGACTCAAGTTACACATATTATGGTGGAAGAATACGGCAGACCAATATGCAACTGCAAAGAGATAGATACTCTCATTGACAAGATGCGAGCAGACAAAAAGAATGCCACACATGATGGCATTCTCTTTACACTACTTCGTCAACCAGGCGAACCGGTTTACAATCAGGCTATTCCTGAGCAACAGATTCGCGAAGCTGTCGATTATCTATTTTCGGTATAGGACTTATACCATTTGTTCAATATTCCAGGTAAATGCTTTGACACCGACCTCTTTATTACGGAGGTCGAGTTTTTGCACGGCTTCCAATAAAGATTCCACTTTGTCATCAGGAACAACCGTCATCACTGCCGAGTTCATTTCTGGCCAAGCGTGCGTGCCACGGCGAGGCTCCCCATCTACGGAGCCTTGCCCTTGCACTTGTTCAAAGAACGTAAATCCACGAATGGATAATAGTTCTAACATATATTCTACGCGTTCCGTGTTCGCTTGATTGAACACAATCATTACACATTTCATAATTACTCCTTGTTTTTAAGTTTGATATTCATAAAGATGAATCGTTTTTGAAGTTTGGCTTTCTTGGTAGCGGTATCGTCCTTTGTCAATGCGCCATAGAGAACAGGAACGATATACAGCGTCAAGAACGTTGAAACGGTCAAGCCTCCAATAACGACAATACCTAATGGCTGCCACATCTCAGCGCCTTCACCGTTGGACACAGCCATCGGCACCATACCCAGAACCGTAGTGAACGCTGTCATAAGGACAGGTCGGATACGGCTTTGTCCAGATAGAGAGATGGCTTCATATAATCCATGTCCACGTTCGCGCATGAGGTTGATGTAGTCCACGAGCACAATACCGTTTTTCACCACGATACCCACTAAGAGGACAAGTCCTAAAGCACCAATCATATCCAACGAACGATGCGTAATCCAAAGCGCGATTAACACACCAGAGAGTGCAAACGGGATAGAGAACATGATATAGAACGGTTTAGAGAACGACTCAAACTGTGCAGCCATCACGATATAAACGAGCAGGACAATGAGGAGCGCAAGTAAGCCCATTTTAGAGAAAGTCTCCGCTTGGTCTTCATACGTACCGCCAATTCGATAGGTGTAACCCTGCGGCAAACTAAGTTCAGGTATGACATTGGCTTCAATAGACTGTGCCAATTCACCCAATGATACGTTGTACGGAGTAACAGAGACTTTGACATAACGTTGACGCGCTTTACGCTCAATGGTAGGCGGTGCCCAATATTCACCAATGGATGCCACTTCAGACAATTTGACTTGTCCACCGCGAGCAGTAGGAATAGTGAGATCTTGGATGTCAGAGATGGAGTTACGGTCTTCTTCCTGCAAACGGACTAAGATATCATACTCCGAGCCATCCTCCTTCAAATAACCAGCAGTGTAACCATTGATGCGATAACGAAGGTATTGTGAGATAGTCGCGGAGCTGAGTCCCAAACGAGCAGCTTTCTCTTTATCTACTGTAATCTTTATCTCGGGACGGTCGTCTTCACGGGAAATATTCACGTCACGCGCGCCTGGCAGATCCTTACAGAGTTGACGGCATTGTTCAGCCAACTGCGATGTGGTAGCAAAATCGTATCCATAGAGTTCAACATCAACGGTATTGCTGCCACCGCCTCCGCCCATACCAGACGAGATAGTAGCTTGATACTCAATAATCTCTGGATAGTTAGCCATCTCCTGACGGAGCACTTCGGCAATCTCAAAGATTGAGCGGTCACGCTCCCATTTCTTGTTACAACGAACCGTCATAGAAATCTTGTTGTTCATTGTTGATGAGAACATGGCAGCGATAGTGGCATCGTCATTAGAACCAGCAGAGGTATTGATAAGTTCAATCTCCGGCACTAACTCAATAAAACGAGCCTCCAGTTTGCGTGCAGTCTTCAAAGTCTGTTCAATACGCGTACCACGCTGCAGTTTGACTGTAACATTGACACGACCATTATCTTGCTGCTGCATGAAGTCGGTACCAATCTTACCCATAAGAACAGGTGTCAACGAAGCCAAGAAGAAGGCTAAGAGGATGAGCAACGTAATTGTTTTATGATGCAGACACCATGTCAGCGAACGCGCATAAGCAGCATCAATAATATCGAGTACACGAACGACTGTTTTGTCATACCAAGTTTTATTATTGGCATCGTCATCCACTAACTCGCCATTCTCGTCCACGTGCACTTTGCGAGGTTTGAGCAACTTAGAACACAACATTGGTGTCAACGTAATAGCCACGATAGTCGAAGTACAGCAGACAATAGTAACAATCCATCCCAATTCATGGAACATAATACCTGCCATACCATTCAGCATCGTCAGAGGCACAAACACAACGACGAGCACCAATGTGGTAGCGATGACAGATACCCAGACCTCGTTGGTCGCATAGATAGCCGCCTCACGCGGATTTTCACCACGTTCGACGTGTCGCGTAATATTTTCCAGAACCACAATGGCATCATCCACCACCATACCGATAGCGATAGTCAAAGAACAGAGCGAAATAATGTTCAGCGACGAATCTACTAATTTTAGGTAAGCGAATGCCACAATCAAGGCAATCGGGATAGTGACACTGATGATGACCGTAGCGCGCCATTTGCCGAGGAAGAAGAGCACTACTAATACAACAAAGAGCAATGCGTACAACACCGACTCCTCCAACGAATTGATGGAGTTTTGGATATTCTCTGATGAGTCATAAATTTTCTCAATTTTGACATCGGCAGGGAGTTGTTTCTGAATGCGATCTAACTCCTTGCGCACATCACGACAAATCTCCACGGCATTGGCACCAGTCTGCTTAGCAATAATCAAACGGACAGCTTCGCGACCATTGGTTTTCTCGTCCAAAGTCAAGTCTTTGATAGTATCACGAACGGTAGCGATGTCGCGAATGAAGACCTGTTGACCAGTCGGTAACATAGTGACCATCAAGTTCTCTATTTCACGCGACTCCACATATTCGGAACGCACCTGCATCTGATACTGCTCTTTATCCATCTTGACAGTACCAGACGAAAGGTTGAGGTTGTTAGCCTGCACTACCTGTCCGACCTGCTCCAAAGTTAATCCATAGGCATCCAGTTTTTGCTGGTCTATATCTACATAGACATGACGATCGGGCGCACCAGAAGTGGAGATATTTCCGATACCATCAATATGGTTCAATTGGGGCACAATCTCGTCATCTAAGATTTTGTCCAATCCCGCATAGGTCTCGTCCGCCGTGATAGAATACATGGCGATAGGCATGGTAGATGTAGAGAGTTTGAAGATGATTGGTGTGCCACAGTTATCTGGCAAATTGGTCTTGGTCATATCCACGTATGACCGAATATCATTGACGGCTTCATCAATGTTACATCCCCACTCCAATTCCAGCATGACCATTGACATGTTATCTTTTGAAGTTGAATAGAGGTGTTTCAAGTGGTCGGTAGAGTTCAAGGCATTTTCCAACACCTTACTCACATTCGTCTCCATTTCAGAAGCAGAAGCGCCTGGATAGGTGGTCATCACCGTGATATACGGTGGGTCCATCTCAGGGAATTGATCGATTGGCAACTGCGTATAGCAGAAGACACCTATCACAATCACAGCTACGAAAATCAGTAGCGTAGTGACAGGTTTTTGTATGGCTGTTTTATAGATACTCATAGTTATTTACTGTTTATGAAGTATAATTTAATCATTTTTAACATCCAGTTTGACGCCATCCACGAGGCGGTGTTGTCCAAGATAGACGTACTCGGCACCCGCCTTGATTTCTGGAGCAAAAATCTCCACATCTTCTCCAAAACGGTCTCCTAACTGAACGCTCACGCGTTGCGCGCGCCCATTATTATTAAGGAAAACGTAGCGGTCATTGGCACCGATGAGTTTTTCTACCGATTGATAAGGCACCACAATTGATTGTGCTTTACCTAAACCCAATGTCGTCGTCACATACATACCTGGGCGCAAAAGATTCTCTTTGTTTGGGATAACCACTTTACACAAGAAAGTATGCGTAGCAGCATCCACTGTAGGATAAACGACTTCGATGGTAGCAGGGAACTCACGGTCAGGATAGATTTCACTCTTGATAGTCAGTTTCAGTCCTTCGCGCACCTTAGGGATGTACATTTCTGGTACAGCGACAAGGGCTTTGAGTTTATCAACTTGCGTCATGACAAGCATCGGTTGACCGATGTTCATTTCGCCGTCCTCATAGTTCTTAGCCGATATTACGCCACTGAAAGGAGCTTTGACAAACGTATTGGTTTTAAGATATTCCACAGATTCCTTAGTTTGATCATAAGACGCTTTGAGTTGATCATAGGACTGTTGGCTGACAGCTCCCGATTCGAGCAAAGCAGTCATACGCGCCATCTCTACCTCAAGATTGGCTAAAACAATAGAGTTGGTGTTATATTGAGTTTGATCCAAGAGCACCAAGTCATCTCCCTCTTTCTTCTTGTCACCCACTTCTACATAGATATGCTCAATTTTTCCCTGCACAGTAGAAGCGATATTTACCGTTTGATACCCCTGCAAGTTTGTTGAGACATTGATAACACGCTCAATAGTACGAGGTTGAAGCACCATTGTTTTGACGCTTTCGACCTTTTCTTTCTGCTCTGTTTGTTGAGCGGTTTGTTGACCGCAGCCTACGAGTACCATCGCAGCTGCCATGACATAAAATAATTTTTTCATATTTGTAGTGATTATTTAGTTGTTAGACATTATTTATTATTCAAGAATATTTCCAGATCAACTGCCGACTGGACAAGGTTCATTACAGCCTGCACGTAACTCGACTGCGCTGTAATAAGGTCATTGCTTGCCGTGGTCAAATCCAAAGCCGAAGCAGCACCCCATTTATACTTATCACTGATGTTCTTCATCACGCGCATAGTCACTTCGTTGTTTTCCTTTTGGTTGACATAGGTTTCGTAATTGTTAACCAACGTGTATCGCAAGTTCTGATATTGGATATCGAGATTGTCCTTTGTTTGCGAGAAAGTGTTCTCTGCTTCCTGCAACGCAATCTTATTCTCAGTTATAGCAGATGCGCGTTTGCCGCTTGACCAAATAGGCATAGACAGACTCACGCCCACCGTATGAGGGGAAGACATCATAGTAAACACGTCTTTTCCATATTGTCCAGTATATTTGTAGAACGCAGCCACAGTTGGAAGATAAGCCATACCTGCCATAATCACATTCTTTTCCGCAAGTTCCACATTCTTTTCCAATAGCTGATAATCAAGGTTGCGTTGTATGTCATAATCCTCAAATAGGATACCCAATATATGCTCCACATCCAAAACTTGGTCGGTTGTTTCGGTCAATTGCAAATCTGTGGAAGCATCCACATTAAGCAATACTTTCAGTGCGTCCAATGCCAAACGGTAATTGCGTTTAGCCGCATTAGCAGAATTACGCAAAGCATTCACTTTGACATAGATTTGGTCATACTGCGTTTGTTCAGCTGCACCAACTTTCACCATTTGCTTCGTTTGTTCAGCCAAATAGGAAACATTCACCAAACTTGAATCCAACAAAGTGGCGACATCCGCCAAAACCAATACAGAGGTATAGTTAACGAGCACGTTCCCACGCAGTTGAGACTCCGTTTTCTGATAGGACAAATCCTGCATTTCGATGGCTAATGTGTTAAGAATAGCTCCCACGATAGCCTGCGCGTTTACGCCTTCAGACACGGTTAGACCAAGTGTCCATGGAGACATCGACATAGGTGGCTGCAACGGATTGAGCTGAATCGTCTTCTCATTCCAGTCATCGTCATACATTAAGTTTCTTCCAAAAGTTCCATCGCCTTGTGGTAACAAAGCCGCTATCGTTTGCCAACGTTTGGCGTGCGCTTTTTTCACTTCCAAAGAAGCATTCTGCAAATCACGGTTTTGTTCAATAGCAAACTTCTGCGCTTCTGCTAAGCTAAGCGTCAACGTGCTGCTATATTGGGGCTGCAACAATTGCTCCAATTGAATCATCGTTGAATCCTGTGCGTTCACTAATACGGAAACAACCAATGTCATTACTAATACAAACTTTTTCATTTTCTTTTTTGTTTTATCTTTTCGACTACTTTTTTTCACTCATTTCTACCATTTTCCTTCTGCCTTCCTCAGACATAATGCCCCGCATCACGATATCAATGGAGTATCTCACTATTTCCATTGTTTTACGGTCTTCGCGTCGTTCAAGAGGCATGTTCATTACTGTCTCGCGCATCATGACAATGATACTACTAACCTTATCAATATCTAAATCTTCTCTAAAAATATGCTCCTCTATACCACGCGAGAGTACAATATGCATATTCTCTTTCGCATACTGGCGTGTGCGTGCGTTATGCGCCTTATATAATTGAGGATAATACTTTTCCAAGTCAAATAACAAGGGAGGTATTTTACGTACATCACGCGCATTGTGAATGATTTTTTGACAATTGAGAAGCAATTCCATTACGGTTTTCTCTTTCAAGATGTTGCGGATGTTGGCATTGACATCATTCTCCAACTGATACAACATCGCCTCAACCAGCTCATCCTTTGTCGCGAAATACACGTAAAATGTCTTCTTACTTATACCTAATTCACGACACACATCGTCAATAGATACAGAGCGAATCCCTACCTGACGCATTTTCGCCATGGCGGTCTGAATAAGTTCTTGTCGTTGATTATCTGCCATCGTTAAAAATAGTATTTATTTAAATTCGCCGCAAAAGTACTATTTTTTTATTACGCTTGCAAATTTTATCAATAAAAAGTGGCATTTTTGGAAACTTTTATTACTTTTGTAGTTTCCACGTTGCAAAAGTACTGTGATTTTTTACAGAAATATTTGCATATATCATTTTTTTTTTGTACTTTTGCGCGATTTTTAATTTGGGTAATTATGGACGTATTAAAACGATTGCAATTGTTGCGCGCGCAAATGCGCGAAAATCAGGTGGATGTATATATCGTGCCTGGCACAGACCCGCATGCATCTGAATATATGGCTCCGCATTGGATGGAGATGAGTTGGATAACTGGTTTCTTAGGAGAATCAGGGACAGCAGTCGTGACAATGGATAGGGCGTTGTTATGGACAGACAGCCGTTACTATTTACAAGCCAATAAAGAGTTAGCCGGTAGTTCGTTTGAGTTAATGCGTGAAAGCGATGTGGATTGTCCAAGTATCACAGAGTGGATAAAACAGACTGCTGATACTAATCGACAATGGACAGTGGGTGTAAACCCCGAAATGTATTCGGTCAATGGATATAAGGCATTGCGAGACGAATTAGCCGAAACGGGGATAGTGCTCCACTCTGTGGATTTAATTCGCCCTATTTGGACTGAGAATCGTCCGGACATACCAATGAATCCGCTCTATATCTATGAAGAGCAATATGCGGGTGAGAGCGTGGCAAATAAATTGCAGCGTTTGCGTCAAGCGATGACGGACAAACATTGCGATGCTATGGTGATAGCCGAACTGGACGAAATAGGCTGGTTGCTGAACATCCGCGGAACGGATGTCGATTTTACGCCATGTGTGATAGCGTATGTTGTAGTAGAGATGACAAATTGCGTCCTTTTTGTAGATGCAAAGAAGGTATCCGCAGAAGCCGCACAAGTACTCAAAAGTGAGGGGATTATTATACAGCCATACGGCAATGTATGTTCTTATTTACAAGGGTTGAAAGCCAGTGCTGTGATGTTAGACGGCAACCGCGTAAACGAAGCTTTGTACGAAGCTATCACAGTACGCAAAGTAGTTGTGACCCCCAGTCCACTGCAAGTAATGATGTCCATCAAGAACGAAGTGGAGATTGCTGGTGAACGCCAAGCAATGCTCAAAGATGCTGTGGCACTGACGCGTTTCTTCCATTGGTTAGCCCAAAAAGAAGCTACAGGAATGGCAGAAACGGAAATCACTTTAGCCGACCAATTGCATCAATTCCGCGCAATGGGCGAACACTTCACCGATGAGAGTTTTGGTACGATAGCTGGTTGGAGAGGTAATGGCGCCATTGTACACTATGCTGCCAAACCCGAATCGTGTGCTAAGATAGAAGGCAATGGTGTGTTGCTGCTCGATAGCGGAGGTCAATACTTAGAGGGAACGACCGACATCACACGTACGGTGTGGATTGGAGACGAAAAAGCTATTCCTGCTCAAGTAAAACGCGACTTTACACTCGTATTAAAAGGGCACATAGCTTTAGCACGTGCTCGTTTCCCGAAAGGCACACGCGGCAACCAATTAGATATACTCGCGCACCAATACATGTGGCAAGAAGGCGTGACATACGGACACGGCACAGGACACGGTGTGGGACATTTTATGGGTTGCCACGAAGGACCAGCTAACATCCGCACGGACAATAATACCAATCCTATTCGTTTGGGCAATGTATTCTCCGATGAGCCAGGAATCTATCGCGCAGAACAATATGGTATTCGCACGGAGAATTTAGTGGTAACGAAGAAAGTAGATAGTGCATCATTGGCACACTCCACAGGCGAAGAATACTATGAATTCGAAGTACTGACCTTGTGTTTCTATGACACACGGCTCATTGAGAGGTCTATGATGACAGCAGACGAAATAGATTGGCTCAATGCTTATCATGCTCGCGTTTACCGCGAAGTTAGTCCGCTACTCAATGACGACGAAAAAGCCTTCTTAGCAGACCGCTGCAAAGCACTTTTTTAAGACACAAAAAATAGCATACGTTAAGCATACGTTAAGCATGGGTTAGCAAAAGGAAAAAAACACGAATTATGGAATTAGAAAATATATTAATTAAGCAAGTTAAAGAGGCAGTCAAAAACCTCTATGGTGTGGACGCGGAAGATAAGATGGTTCAGCTCCAAAAGACCCGTCCAGAGTTTGAAGGAAACATCACGGTAGTGGTATTTCCGTTTGTCAAAGCCGCTCGCAAAGCACCCGCTCAAGTGGCAGAAGAAATTGGGCAACAACTGCTCACAAGTCCCGTAGTGGCAAAATTCAATGCAGTACAAGGTTTTCTTAACCTGACCATTGCTGACACGTTTTGGTTGGAGCAGTTGGAGATAATCGCCCAAGACGCACACTATGGTGACGGCGCTAAACGCAATCAATTGATGATGGTGGAATATTCATCGCCCAACACGAATAAACCCCTGCACTTAGGTCACGTACGCAATAACCTACTTGGTTATTCAATTGCGCAGATTCAAGAAGCCAATGGTTGGGACGTAGTCAAGACGAACATCGTCAACGACCGCGGTATTCACATCATGAAATCTATGTTGGCGTGGATGCGTTTTGGCAACGGTGAAACACCAGAAACGAGTGGCAAAAAAGGAGATCACTTGATAGGTGATTACTATGTCCGTTTTGATAAAGAGTACAAAGCCGAAGTAAATGCGCTAATGGCAAATGGCATGGACGAGGAAACAGCCAAGAAAGAGGCACCGCTCATGAAAGAAGCGCAATCCATGCTCCTTCGTTGGGAACAAAATGATCCTGAAATACGCGGACTGTGGGAAAAGATGAACAACTGGGTATATGCAGGATTCGACGAAACTTATAAGCAGATGGGTGTTAACTTCGATAAGATCTATTACGAATCAAACACGTATCTCGAGGGCAAATCCGAAGTAGAAAAGGGATTGCAAATGGGTCAGTTCTATCGTCGTGACGATAACTCCGTATGGGCAGACTTGACCAAAGATGGTTTAGACGAAAAACTGCTACTCCGTTCCGACGGCACCAGCGTATATATGACACAAGACATCGGCACTGCCAAACTGCGTTTCCAAGACTATCCTATCAACAAAATGGTTTATGTGGTGGGTAACGAGCAAGAGTATCACTTCAAAGTGCTATCTATCTTACTTGACCGTCTTGGTTTCCCATTTGGCAAAGAGTTAGTACACTTCTCATACGGTATGGTTGAGTTGCCAAACGGAAAAATGAAAAGCCGTGAGGGAACGGTAGTCGATGCCGATGATTTGATGGCAGCAATGATTAGCGATGCTAAAGTAATCAGCAAAGACAAAGTGAACACATTGACAGGCATCACAAAAGACGAAGCCAATGAGATTGCGCGCAAAGTAGGATTGGGTGCTCTCAAATACTTTATTCTTAAAGTTGATCCACGTAAGAACATGCTGTTCAATCCGGCAGAGTCCATCGACTTCAATGGCAATACTGGACCTTTCATCCAATACACTTACGCACGTATTCAAAGTGTGCTAAGAAAGAGTACGGATGATGGAGTCAAAGCATTTAAGGATATTGCATTGAACGAGAAAGAATTAGGACTTATACAGCGTTTGACAGAATTTCCCGCAGTAGTTAAACAAGCAGGTGACGAGTTTTCTCCAGCAGTAATCTGCAACTACGCCTACGCGTTGGCATGCGACTTTAATTCGTTCTATCACGACTATTCCATCTTGAATGAACCCAACGAGCACATTCGCGCTATGCGACTGATGCTATCCGAACAAGTGGCACGAATTATCCGTCGCGCACTTGAACTGCTGGGTATTGAAGTGCCAGAAAGAATGTAAGACTGACAAAGTGGCAGTCTTTGTGTCATTGGCACAGGATTTGAAAGTTAAAAGTCGAAAGTAGAAAGTCAAAAGTTGAAAATGTTTGAACTATGAGTAAAAAGAATAAAGACGAAAAAAAAGAAGATTTAACAGCCAAAGTAGCCGAATTAGAGGCTAAATTGGCAGAGCAAGAGACTAAGATTGCAGAATTAGAAGATCTCAAGTTGCGCCAAATGGCAGAGTTTGATAATTATCGCCGCCGCACTAACAAAGAGAAACTCGATTTGATGGAAACAGCTGGCGAAAGCATCTTCAAAGATATGCTACCTTTGGTTGATGATTTTGAGAGAGCTATTCAAGCAGACGCCTCATTATCCGAAGGTGTACAACTGATTTATCAAAAGTTCATCACATTCTTAGAACAGCACAACGTCAAAGCTATTGCAACAGAAAACGCAGACTTCAATACCGATGAGCATGAAGCCATCACCACTTTTTCCGCTGGTGAAGACAAGCAAGGAAAAGTGATTGACTGCACGCAAAAAGGCTATAAGTTAGGCGAAAAAGTCATTCGTTTTGCCAAAGTAGTAGTAGGAGAATAAGACTATGGCAGAGAAAAGAGATTATTATGAGGTGTTAGAGGTCAGTAAGACCGCTACCCCCGAGGAAATAAAAAAAGCATATCGCAAAAAAGCGATACAATATCACCCCGACAAAAACCCAGGTGACAAAGCGGCTGAGGAGAAATTCAAAGAGGCAGCAGAAGCCTACGAAGTGCTCTCTGACCCGCAGAAGCGTCAACGCTATGATCAATTTGGACATGCTGGTATGAATGGCATGGGCGGATTCAGCGGCGGACAAGGTTTCTCAATGGAAGATATCTTCTCACGTTTCGGAGACCTTTTTAATGGTGCTGGATTCGAATTTGATATGGGAGGTGGAGGATTCTCATCCTTCTTTGGTGGCGGTGGAAATCGGCAACGCGTTCGTCGCGGAACAGATTTGCGCGTCAAAGTCAAAGTAACCCTTGAAGAGATTAGTACGGGCGTCGAGAAAAAGATTAAGGTCAAAAAACTTGTCCCCTGCAAAGACTGCAATGGTTCAGGAAGCGCAGATGGCAGAGCTGGCGACACTTGTCCAACTTGTCATGGTACAGGACGTGTCATCCGTAGTCAGCGAGGTATCTTTGGCATGATGCAGACGCAGTCTGAATGTCCAGAGTGTCACGGTGAAGGCAAAATAATTCGTAACAGATGCCCTAAATGTGGTGGTGAAGGAGTGGTACGTGATGAAGAGATTATCACTATTAAGATTCCTGCTGGTGTCACCGGAGGCATGCAAATTCCTGTTCAAGGGAAAGGAAATGCGGCTCCACACGGAGGCATCAATGGTGATTTACTTGTTCTCATCGAAGAAGAACCACATAAGGATTTGATTCGTCAAGACAATGACCTCGTTTACAACCTGTTACTCGATATGCCTACCGCAATTTTAGGTGGTCAAGTACAAATACCTACCCTATCTGGTGATGTCAAAATCACGATTACTCCAGGTACACAACCGGGCAAAGTATTACGTATGCGAGGAAAAGGATTACCCATCATTGACCAATACGCACGCCAATATGGCACAGGCGACTTGCTAATCAATGTGGGCGTATATATTCCTGAGCGACTCAGTAAGGACGAGAAAGCATTGATTGAAAAACTGCAAGACTCTCCGAATATCGCGCCAGGCAGTGCCGACAAAAAGAATTTCTTCAGAAACTTGTTCGGATGATGCCTATTCGCTCTACACATATCGACCGACGATTCCTCTTGCTGCTAATAGCATGGGGAATCGTTGATTTGGTTTGTGCAATGTTGTGCGAGATACATGCAGACGAAGCATACTATCGTTTGTATGGTCAGTTTTTAGATTGGGGATATTTTGATCACCCGCCAATGGTGGCTTTGCTTACGCGCGCGAGCGATGCGCTCGTATGCGGAAGTTCACTCATTGCTAAGAATCTCAGCGTACGACTAATGACTGTGCTTCTGCACATAGCGACTATGGTGCTGATATGGAAAACGATAGACACATCCAAGATTACCAAAAATGTAGAAGGGTTCTTTATAATCTGTGGCTCAATGGTGATGTTTTCTGCGTACGGATTTATTACAGCGCCAGACGCACCATTGCTTTTCTTTGCTGCCCTATTCTTCTATAGTTATAAACGATACCTACAGACTCCTTCTTGGAGTTTGTCCCTATTATTAGGAATTGCTATGGCGGGGATGGTGTATAGCAAGTATATGGCGGTGTTGGTAATTGGATTTGTTATTATCAGTAATTGGCGACTGATGAAAGATGGGCGACTATGGATAGCCGTATTATTGGCTTTTCTCCTTCTCTCACCTCATTTCTATTGGCAATATAGTCATCATTTCCCTTCGATGACTTATCACTTAGTTGATCGCGCTTCAACAGGAAGTTGGTTATATGTATTGGAATACATTCCCAATCAATTACTTGTTTTTAATCCTTTAGCCTACGTGCTAATGTGGATTTTAGCCATTCGTTTCTGCCGCAGCACGGATGCGTTTAATCGTGCTATGACTTATGAGATTATCGGATTTCAGTTGTTCTTTATGTTAATGACAATTCGAGGACATGTCGAACCACATTGGACAATGGTCACATCTATTCCTACTATTATCCTCATTTGCAACGAGTGGAATAATTCCGCGACGTCCTCACTTATGTCTCGTCCTTGGATAAAAAAGACGATGATTGCTATGTGTGCGTTAGTCATTATTACACGCATTATTTTGTGTATGAACGTTTTACCCGCACGCACAGGTTTAGCCAACAAGCAACCTTACTATCAAGAATTACATGAGCAAGCCAAAGGATACCCCATCATCTTTGACGGCTCCTTCCAACGCGCGTCATTATATCGATTCTATTATCCAGATGAAGCTATCTTAGTTCGACAAGCAACAGACCGATACACGCAATTTGACTTGCTACATTTAGAGCAGCAGTGGATGGGCAAACCCGCATGCATCATGCGTGGAAAAACACGATTTGTAGAAGCATTAACGGAAGACGATTTACAATGAATAGTTGGTGGACAATAATCATACGACTGATTAAGTTCGGTGTAGTCGGTTGCTCTGGAATGATCATTGATTTCGGAGTGACATGGTTGTGCAAAGAGAAATTGAAATGGAATAAGTATCTTTCCAATTCATTAGGATTTGTGTTGGCGGCAACCAACAACTATATTTGGAATCGATTGTGGACTTTTCAAAGCCAAGACAGTCAGGTTGTGCGCGAATATAGCAGTTTCCTGATTATTTCGATTATTGGATTAGGACTTAATAATCTTATCATTTATCTATTACACGACAAACTGCACCTCCATTTCTACTTGTCCAAACTCATTGCTATCGGGTGTGTGACATTGTGGAATTTTGGAATGAATTATTGGATTACATTTAGAGGCATTGTATGAAACGACATTATTTGATTATATTCAGTTTGATATGGACTTCTTGGCTATTCGCAGAAGAGGGCTTCTGGACGCGCTATAACAAGAATCCACGTCCCACAGAGACAGACACGCTTTTTGAAGCGAAACAAGCGCAATTGGAAGCCAAGAAAGTGCGATTTCTCTATAACGTCGATTTTGCGACTTACTTTGATAATCGCGAATATCATGCTCCTTATCAGATTCCACAAACATTTTTCAATTTCCGTCTGTCGCCTACTGTCGGTATCGGCATAAGAGATAATATCGGAGGTCGTCATGAATTGATTGCAGGAGTCAGTTATACTCAAAAACTTGGAGGCAATTGGAAAGACGTTCAGTTTGATCCCATTGCGTTCTATCATTTTAGATACAACGGGTTTGATGTCGGTTTAGGTGCAATTCCCTATACTCGTCGAATTGCTCCAATGCCAGAATGGTTAATGTATGACTCACTCGTCTATATGCACCCCAATATACAAGGCGCACTTATGATGCACCAAGGACGTTGGGGATATGTGGAGTTTATGTGTGATTGGCGTGGTAGCCAAACGACAGAACGCAGAGAAATGTTCCGTTTATTAGTAGATGGGCAATTCCGATATAAGTGGTTAATGATTGGCGGTTTAGCCCACTTAAATCACAAAGCAGGTTTTGCTGAACCCAATTACGAAGCAGTGATGGACGACATTCACTTAAATGCCGATTTAGGTGTTAATCTCAGTTCATACACACCTTTGGACTCATTGACTATTCGCGCAGGATACATCTTTGGTTGGGAACGAGACCGCGAATGCGATGAGAGTTTCTATAATCATGGATTACTCATCGAATTGTATGCTAACTGGTGGTTTTTGGGACTTAAAAACACATTTTACTACGGAGGCAACTTACAACCTCTTCGTACTCGCAATGCGTTCGTAGCATTGGGGGATCCATTCTATCAATCGCCTATCTATAATCGAACAGACATTTTCGCTTATCTCTACCGAAATAGTTTCGTTAATGTCTATTTTTCTTGGAACATGCACTATGACGGAAATCGTTTGCAACACCAACAACAGTTAATTGCCTGCTTCAGTTTAGACGGGATCTATCATAAAGACCACTTGTTACGAGGACTATTTGATAAATAATGCATAAACGGTTTCTCTATATCATTCTCCTTCTTGTCTGGTCAGTTAATGTTCAGTCAGAGGTTGCATTAGTCAATTCGCAACGAGGAGTGACCGGTATTTCACCAGCATTTTTTGGTCCTAATGCGTTTCCTGTGCCAAACATGTTAGATGGGCGCACACAAGAGAAACTACGTATCGAAGTAGCTGGAGATGGCTATTTTGGTTTTCAAGGAGACCGAACAGCAGATATATTCGCACGCGTGTTTGTACCATTATGGACGCCGCGTGTCAATTTAACCGTTTGGATGCCTATTATGGAGTGGTATCGTACACCGAAATATCAAGGACATGGTGCAGGTGATGTCTATGTGAGCACAGATATTCATGTGCTAAAAGCGCGTCGATTCACACCAGACATAGCTTTTCGCGTAGCACTCAAGACAGCAAGCGGAGGTCAATTTGAGCGAGCACGGCATTTTGATAGTCCTGGTTATTGGATTGATTTATCGGCAGGTAAAAGTTTATATATCCATCGAGATGGAGTTAGCGGTTTATCAATGTCGCATGCTGTTGAGTTGCGGTTGGCAGGAGATATAGGTTTTCTATGTTGGCAAACGGATAACGGACGTCAAAACGATGCGTTCTACTATGGTGTCCAACTTTTGATTGCCAGTGAATACGTGTCCGCACACGCCTCTTGGAGCGGTTATTCAGGTTGGGAGTATTATGGTGACCGTCCTATGACTATTCAAGTAAAACTAAGTGGACACATACAACGATTTGAGCCCTTTGTGCAATACCAATATGGAATACGGGATTATCCATACCATCAAGTACGTGTGGGCTTAGCCTGCCATTTTGACATACTCAAGAAAAAGGAGGTAAATCCATGATTATTCTGCTAACTATCACTATTTTCAGTCTATTGCCGCTTCGCGCGTTGTATTGGTTAGGTGATGTGCTAATCTACCCTATCCTCTTTTATGTGGTTCGGTATCGTCGACAATTAGTTTGGCAAAATCTCACTACCAGTTTTCCGGACAAGTCTCATGCTGAATTATGTGTTATACAAAAGAAGTTCTATCATCACTTAGTTGATGTTATGCAAGAGAGCATCTGGAGTTATCGTGCTTCTGATAAAGAGATGGCTGCGCACATCGAATATACCAATTTAGAAGAAATTGAACATTGGGTAGAACAAAAAAAAGGCGTATTCTTCATGTTAGGTCACTTAGGTAACTGGGAATGGACTCCTGATATTCAACATCGTTACTCTAACTCCGCCATTCATCAATACAATGTGTATCGGCAACAGAAGAATCCAAGGGTTGATCGTGCGATATTAGCGATTCGTGAAAAACGTAGCGGTGAAGGTAGCAATATCGAGAAGAACAAACTATTAAGAGAGTTGGTGACTATGAAACAGAATAGCGAGCAATTCACGTTAGGATTAGTGGCAGACCAAAAGCCCTCTCCTAAAAATGCACACTATTGGACCAACTTTCTCAACCATGAGACAGCATTTTTACAAGGAGGTGAAGTTTTATCCAAACGCTTTGATTATGCGGTGACGTATGTTCATATTAGTTGTCCGTCTCGCGGTCATTATGTAGCCACTGTCAAACTAATCACGGACACGCCGCAGCAGACTGCACCTAATGAGATTACAGAAACATTTGCTCGTCTATTAGAACAAAACATATTAGAACAACCCGAACAGTGGTTATGGACACATAATCGTTGGAAATGGTCACGCTCATGAAAGAATCATTACAACACAAATTAGACATTTTTATCACATATCTTCCCGTCGTAGGTATATTAGCTATGGCGGCATCAATGATTCATTCTTTTTCGATGTTTCAACGTATCGCAATGATTGTCGCATACGTAGGACTTATCGCAGATATAGTTGTTCACGCATATTGGAAACAATGGAAATGGAGTACAGACAAATGGATTTGGATAAGTATGATATCCGTTTTTCTATTGATACCTTTATGGTGGGTTTTAGGTATTGAAACGTCTCATCGCATTGGACATGACATGGAAGTGTTCTTGTCCTTTATACTAATTGGATTCATTGGTTTAATTGGATGGGGAAAAACGCTAAAAAAGGAGTGGTTAGCAGTAGTTATGCTTTCCACTACGATTATATTTGATATATGGGCATTAGTGCATATCGATACCACACATTTGTTTGACAATATCCATTTATCGACTAATGTTTTCAACGCATATCGTGATATTCATATAAATTCCCACATGGCATACGCCATCTACGTAAACACCGCATTAGTGTTCGGATTTTCCGTATTAAAATCGAATGCACATAAGTGGTTAAAATACTTAATCGGAAGCGAAATGCTTGCTGTCATTCCGTGTTTGTGGTTGACAGATGGACGCGTAGGTTTTTTCACTATGCTCTTGATGGTAACTATCATGATTATTTATTTTCTCCGTCCGTTCTGTCGCAAATGGATGGCATTAATAGTGCCACTCATTGTAGTGGCAGCAGCTGTTTGCTTGATTGGAATGGTGCAACATCGCAAAACATCTTTGCAACACAATCCGCGTATTGCAATATGGAATGTCTCTATGGATTTAATTAAAGAACGCCCTATCTTGGGATATGGTTCACGAACAGGGCATGAAATATTCGTGCAGCATTGTGTTAACGACAAAGATGTGCAAGCCGCTTATTTATCTTACTATATTAAAGAATATGGAGAAGATAAGATTGACGACATCCATCCTCATAACGCATTTTTGGAACAAACGACTGCCTTCGGTATAGTCGGGTTAATCGTTCTTCTCTTCGCGTGCACGTCTCCTCTCTTGCTCATCAAGAAGTGTCCTTTAGAGATATGGATGCTTATATTGATATTCCTCAGTCAAGCGATGTTTGAGAAGATGGGCTCGAGTATTCAGCCTTGTTTATTCTTGCTATCACTATTGGTATTGACGCGAAGCATCCGTTTTGACCATTTGTAGAGTTTCTTATAACAATCTAAGTGATTCTCCATCATATACCGTCTCCATGTGTTAGCCACACCTATTTGGCGTATTCCTATGTAATGATACGGTTGTAGCCTTTTCAAGATATCTTGCAACATCTCGTCCGTAGCATTGGACAGGATGAGGCGTTTCAACGTATGAATGCCACGACGAACTAAATGGCGTGCACCGTCCTGATAGCCGTTTTCTACCATAAAAGTCATTAATTGTTCCTCTGCACAGAAATAGGAATAGTTACGTTGTACAGTATAACGCGCAGAAACGATGCTACCCGGACGAACCGTATAATGATATTTAGGCAAAGCATAAATAACCACTTTAGAACAACGATTAAATATCTTATATGTGAAAGCGATGTCTTCGTACAACACTTTTTCAGGATAACGTAATCCTTCAAACAAAGACAATTTATAGAGTTTGTCCCATGCATAGTTATGCAAGATTTTATCCGTCATAAGCATGTCCATTGTCTTGTCCTTATCACAGACAATTGGATGATTCACCTGACGTTTGCAGCGAATCTTGTTACCTTTATCTATATAGTGAGCACACACACTGACATCGGCATCGTACTTAACGAGTTGCTGGTACAAGAATTCATACATATCCGATTCAATCCAGTCGTCACTATCCACAAAGCCCACTAAGACGCCATGTGCATGGTCTAAACCCTCATTACGAGCAGCGCTTAGACCGTGATTTTCGGTATGGAAAACTTGAATTCGAGCATCTTCTTGTGCTAATTGATCACATAAAACTCCTGTTTGGTCAGTTGAGCCATCATCAACAAGAAGGATTTCTAAATTCGTGTAGGTTTGTGCCATAACAGAATGCACACATTTAACTACATAGTCTGCTACGTTATAAGCAGGGATGATAACGGTTAATAGTGGTAATTGATTAGGATTGTTGTATGCCATAAGATGTACGAGTTAGTTTATGTTTTATTGTTTCATTCCATATTTGTCGATTCATTTTCCAATCAACATTATTGACATACGGGCGTGTATGCCATAAGTGTAACAACGGGATGTTGTATCGTAGTTGGTAGCCACGAACGCCGATATGCCGCAGTCGTTCTCCTAATTCTCTGTCTTCAGCGCCATAGCGCATTCGTGAATCGAAGCCATTAACTTGCAGCAGGTATTGTCTCCATGTGGATGCATTTCCGCCATTCCATGTGGCTTTAGTTGGGGTTAGTTTATTCAAAATCCAGCAGATCCATGGAATAGGACACAACTTAGATAATTTCCATGAGCATGACATTCCATGTTGCATAAGCCATGAAATCTGGAAAACTCGTTGTGAGACAACTTCCTCTTTTGTACAAGCATTACTCGTTGTTTGTGGGAGTTTAATAGCCCCACCCGAAATGAATCTATTTACACGAGCATGACGATAATGTTGACTAATAAAATCTCGACGAGGAATAAGGTCTTGATCCATGAAAATCAAATAATCGGTAGTTGCAGCTGCAATAGCTTGATTAAGAATGGTCGTCTTACGGAAGCCATTATCAGGGTGCCACACATGCTTAATTGGCAGAACTGATTGGTAACATTGTAACATCTGCTTTGTTCGTTCATCGCTACCATCATCAGCAATAATGATTTCATTCGCGAGATGCGTTTGACACTGCAATCCCCATAGCACTTTCTCTAACCACTGAGGATTATTGTATGTGGAAATAACAACCCCCACAGTAAAAGTGTCATCTGTCACAAAATGTTCGTGAGCATGGTGTTTCCAAAAACGAGCTCTTGCATGCTCTATCCATCGCAGACATTGTTCTTGCGAAATACCACGATCTTGCGCATAGATAGGTGACAACGTCTCGAAGAAATCATGTTTTCCCCACAAACGGCATAGATTTTCACAACCTTGTTTAGGTTTGACATATCCAAAGCGCATGCGGTTGATATCCACTAATTGGAATTTCCATTGATTATCCACCATATCATATAAGATATTTCCTGGTGAATAATCTAAATGTAATACTCCTGCACGATGTAAAGAGGCTGAAAAATGAGCAAAAGCTTCTATGAGTGTCTGTTTCCCTTCAATATTTCCGTCTCTAAAGTCGTAAAAAGTACGAGACAGAGAACTATGTATTGTAACTAAATAAGAGTCCTTCAGCAAGTTCCCTGTTAGAATATATGCGATTGGTGTTGGTGTGTCAATACCCAAAGACAATAATCGACAAGCATTGTCATAGGCACGTTGTGCTTTAGGTGCGCGGAAAAGGGTGTAGATTATTCGATTGAGGAAACGCGGTTGATGATAACGTTTCACGTTGTACAAAATGCCGTCTGCACCTTTTATAACACGAATCTGATTACGCGCGTCATAGATAACCTCTCCTGAATGAGCAAAGGTATTGGGCAATTGCTCTATCCAAGGACGCAAAGACTCATATTTTGGATTTATTACTATTTGCATATTGTATTCATGACGTAATTGATAATCTCTTCTGGCGCAATATCCCAACAACGATAATCACCATATCGGCAAGGTTTGTTGCCATACGCAGAACAAGGACGGCACGAAAGTTGGGACTGTATGCAGTCTATTTCACTTTGTCCGTACCCCAAGAATCCCATCGCAGGATGTGTGGCTCCCCAAATACTAACGACGCGTGTTCCAACCAACGAGGCAAGGTGCATATTTCCGGAATCCATTGTAATCATAAATTGCAACGAACGCATAACTTGTAAGTCATCGGCTAAGGTTTGTTTATTGGCTAACGAACGGATATTGGGGTACTGTTTTTCCCAGTTTTCTAAGATTTCTTGCTCTGTTTTTCCTGCCCCAAAGAGCACAATTTCAAGTCCTTGTTCGCTCAATGCTTTTACCACTTGTTCCATTTTATCAAGCGGATACACTTTGCCTTTGTGAGCAGCGAAGGGGGCTATTCCGATACGCATTTTGGTTGCGTTACCTAAGCTTGAGGTTCCGATGAGGTGCCGATGAGGTCCCGATGAGGTTCCGATGAGGTTCCAATGCAAGTCGCAGGCAAGCCCGAGGCTGAACAGGGGACGATAGCAGTCTAACATCGAAGGAACGGAGACGGACTTTCCTTTAGTCAATAGCCAACGGCGGAAACGAGGTTTGTGGAGTTTTTTTATTCGTTTGCCATGTAATAACGCTTGTAAATCAATCCGCCAACTACGCCACACACTATGGGCGTCAATCACACCGTCAAAAGCTTGCCAATCTATTTTTTCGCCATACGCAAGGAAATGCACATTATCTGGCATGTCTTGCAACATGGACTGCATCTTCGGGCGACTTAGAAGCGTATAGTGGTTGTCTGGAAAAGCGTTAGCCGCTTCTCGCAATACCGCGCACAGCATAGCTACGTCGCCTAAAGCAGATAGCCGTATGACGAGAAAGTGAGACATGATTGGGGATTGGTTATTTGTTATTTGTGATTGGTGATTGGTTATTTTTATTATACAAAATAGGGTTGAGGCTGGGGTCGTTGTACATTTTCATTTGACGATACACTTTCATCACACGTACTCCTGCCTCGTAATCTGCCAAAAGTTGCGAAATCGAAGTAGTCATGTCACTCAGTTGCTCTTTGAGAACAGATAGTTTATCCACACATTTCTGGTGTTGTTCAGCAGACACATCTGTACGCTGAACTTGCTCTTGCATGTGCCATAGTTTCACATGTAAGATACTTAGCCGATCCATTGCCCAAGCAGGGGACTCGGTGTTTAATTTGGCGTCCTTTGAAGGAGTTACTTGACGATACTTCTCCCAAAAATAGGAGTCTATGCGCTCTACTAAATCTGTGCGTTCTTGATTGGATGCGTCAATGCGGCGTTTCAAAGCCAATGCCTCTACGGGGTCGATTTGTGGGTCACGAATGATATCTTCCAAATGCCATTGCACGACATCAATCCAACACTTCTGATAAAGATCATTCTCAATAGTACCTACAGAATACGGGTTGTGAATTGGAGCATCCACATAATCTGTGACATGATAATCTGCCACCGCTTGATTGAAAATACGATTACTTAATTCTACAAAATTCATATTTAATACGTTAAAATTAGTCCTTTTTTACGAATAGTGATTTGTGCGCCAAAATGATTTCCATATTGTGTTCCCCAGTCTCCTGCCAAAGATAGTCCAAACTCCATATTCCAACATTTGGGGACTTGCTTGAACACTTCTACCAACATACCATTGTTATGACTACGACAAGGAGCGGTATAAGTGCCATAGTTCTCTACATGATTGTATAGCGCACGATATTGGAAGCCAAATATATCTCCTTTTATTCCTACGAAGTGTGCACAGACGCGGTTGTTATCAGGAGTCAGCAAAGACATTCCAATAGTCAAGCCGTGGTAAGTCCATCCCTGCTGATAGATGATGTTGTTATAATAGTTGTCGTTGCCACCAAAAATCATGCCATCACGGTCATGGAAAGTGCCCGATTGATCGGTTGTGTGAATAAATTCGTATGTGAGACCGCTGATGTACGGCCACGCTGTTTGCTGAGCGTGAATTCCCCACAAACCATCTTTTTTATTTTGTGTACACCCCATAAACGTTAGTTGTCCATCGTCATTGATACTTTGCCAATAGGCATCAACACACCATTGCTTTCCTTTGGCAGTTAAACAAAGCGTTTGACCAATGATATGATTTCCTTGCATATTAAGAAATTCATTGGCAGCTGTTCCGCCAGAACGTCCTAATACCACATTGTATAGCGAGGAAAAGTTGTTCTCCAAATCACCATATTTTGCAGAATACCCCCCCCACTGTGCAGCATGATGAAGTTCATAGGAAACATTTATGGGTAATTTGCCGCCCAATTGCAGTCCTGCAAATAAATGATGCCATTTCGTATGTGTCACGTACGGGTTATGGTCGCTGAGAATACCGACAGACACTCCACCTTTGATTTCTGCATATCCAAATAGACCAGGAAAAGCAGTCCAATTATCTATGCCAACTGTGATACGTGGAATTGGATGCGCATTGGATGAGACAATCCAACTACCGGAACTGAGTTGCTCATCTCCAACACCGTAATGGACTGGGTGGATTCCTGCTGTGATGTCTATGATGTACAACCGCACATGTGCATAAAACTCACGGAAATACCCCGTTCCAAATACTGTATGTAGTTGTGGGTTTCCTTGTACGCGTCCTGTCAACACTAATCCAAAGTCATAATCAAACCAACGGTTTGGACGAGTGGCAGGTTTAATAACACCTAAACTGATGTTACCGCTCATCGGTTCGGCAGAGATGTTTCCGTATTGATTTGCGCGGATGAAATATGGAGATGTGTTTCCCGAAGAGAAGACGGAACTGATTTCCCCTACACCATATAAATAGTCTTGACACGTGTCAGGATTAGCCATCGGCAATGGCCACCAGTCCCACGCAAAAGCGGGAAACGCTATACTGCTCAGAAGTAATACTATGATGTATCGTTTATTCAATGCGATAGAGTTTGTTTATCAGTTTACCATTTTCATCCTCACCCAATCCAAAGTAAGCATGACCTTGGATAGTGAACGCAATTAAGTTTTCTGCGCGTTGAGGCATTTGTCCACACCATTCCCAGACATCTTTATTAGGAAGGTAACGCATATATGTATCAAAAACTTCACCGCCAGTTAAGTCTCCAGCAAAATATCTTCCTCCAAATAAGTAGATGTAGTCATTCGTAGCTGTGACAGCAGCCATACTACGTCCTTTCCCTGGTATGGGTGTTTTCTGAGTAAATTCAGCTTGCGAAAGGTGCACTTCGTACCAACTACTTATGTTGTCAGTATTCGTAAATCCTGTGCCGAAGAAGTGCCGATGTTGACATGTTGTTCCCACTCCTTTGAACACCTTGGTTGGTCGATTTGTACTATACGGTATTTTTTTCCATTTATCAGAAGAGATGGTGTAAGTATAGAGTTCGCGAGTAGCCATTCCCCACCCTCCATAAATCACATAGATTGTGTCGTTTTCGTAATATGTGGTAGCCGCATTCGTATTTTGGCTAATGTGGTCAGATAACATTTTCCACTGGTTAGTAGTGGGGTCAAATCTCCACCAATCTGTATAGAAATTATCCGCGTCATACGGAGACCCTCCTACAAATCCCATTCCCACATAGATTAATCCATCAACTACAACAGCCGTTGGATTGACACGACCGAGTCCTGGCATGATACTTACAGACGTCCACGAGTCGGTTTTACTATTATATTCCCACACATCTTTTAGGTAGTTTCCTGCGGAGTCTCTTCCTCCAAAGATATAGGCTTTGTCACCTAATGTGCATGCGCAAGCGCTTGCGCGTGGAGAGGGCATGTCTGCACAAGGAACATAATGCACTTGTACTTCCTCAACTGAGTGATGACAAGCGGTCATTAACAATAGTAGTCCTAAAACGATAATATGGAAGCGACAACTACGCATGCTCGTCTTCGCGGGTTTTTCTTTTCAGTTCAAAGTCTCGTCCGAGATAGTTTTTGCGAACTACGGGATTGGCTGCTAATTCTTCGGGTGTTCCATGGAAAAGGATTTTGCCTTCGAATAGCAAGTATGCGCGGTCAGTAATCATCAACGTCTCATCTACATTGTGGTCCGTAATGAGGATTCCGATGTTCTTATCTTTGAGTCGCCATACCACATCTTGTATTTCTTGTACGGCAATGGGGTCAACACCCGCAAAAGGTTCGTCCAGCATCACAAACTTCGGTTCGATAGCGAGGCAGCGTGCTATCTCAGTACGTCGGCGTTCGCCACCACTGAGTCGGTCTCCTAAGTTATGGCGTACGTGGTTGAGGTTAAACTCACGAATCAGTTCTTCTAATTTCTGCTCTTGATATTCCTTGCTGAATGTAGTCATTTCTAAGACTGCACGCAGATTATCTTCGACACTCATCTTGCGGAACACACTAGCTTCTTGGGGCAAGTAACCGATACCTAACTGTGCACGTCGATACATTGGATATTCGGTGATATCCATGTCATTGAGATAGATTTTTCCTTCGTTGGCAGTAATCAGTCCAGTAGTCATATAGAAAGTGGTTGTTTTTCCTGCCCCGTTAGGTCCTAACAGTCCCACTATCTCGCCTTGATTGAGGGATATGCAGACATCGTTTACGACTGTGCGTTTGCCGTATTTCTTAATTAAATGTTCTGTTCGTAATGTATCCATTCTTAGTTGAGGATTAAGAGTTGCGGGTTAAGAGTTGATAATGAGTGAGACTGGGCAGTGGTCAGAGTGTATCACATCGGACAATATCGTTGCATCTTGGATGCGGTCTTTGATAGTATCACTGACCCAATGATAGTCGATTCGCCAACCGGCGTTGCGTTCGCGGGCGCCAAAGCGGTAACTCCACCAACTATATTGCTCGGGTTGTTGATTAAAGAGTCGGAAGGAGTCCACTAAACCGCTGGCTTGCCAACGATCCATCCATTCGCGTTCTTCGGGCAGGAAACCGCTGACACCGACTTGCCGTTCAGGATGATTGATGTCGATAGGATGGTGACAGATGTTATAGTCGCCACAGATGATGACGTTCGGTCGTTCTTCACGCAGGCGCTTTATCCAAACGAGGAAGTCTTCCAAAAACTCCATTTTGAACTCCTGCCGTATGCCGCCTGTTGTACCGCTGGGGATATAAACACAGACCACCGTGATGTCTCCAAAGTCTGCACGAATGACGCGTCCTTCGCAATCGTATTTGGGATTTTGCATTCCCACTACCACACGGTCGGGTTCGACACGTGTAAAAATAGCGACACCTGAGTAGCCTTTTTTCTCTGCCGAGTGAATAAAACTACGGTATCCTAACTCTTGCATGCGGAGAGTGTCTATCTGTTCGGGCTGCGCTTTACTTTCTTGAATACAGAACACATCTGGTTGCTCTGTTTCCAGCCACTCGAACAAGCCTTTGCTTGCTGCGCTGCGTATGCCATTAAGATTATACGATATAATTTTCATACTCTTTTGTTATTTTCCTATCACGGAATAGACTTGCCCATTTCGTTCGATGTATAGCACACCATCTCGTAACACTTTGTGCCAAGATGTCGATTGCGTGTTTTGGTTCATTTCCACATTCTCTGTCGGTGTTTGTTTTCCTCCACACACTTTGAGTGATATGTCGCCATTGGCTTCCTGTGTAATAGCCGTAATGGGATAGTTAGGCGCAATAAGGATGCTGTCTAAGTCGCCGTAAGGATAACAGTCACCTTGTTTCCCCACATAGCCTCCTGAACGCAACACTCCGTCTGCAGGTAAAAGACGACAACCTTCTGTATTATAATTCGTGCTCGAACTCCAACCGTTGTGATATTTCATTTGATAGAGAATAAGTCCTTGTCCATAGGCATACTCGTCCCAACCTTGTCGTTGACGATTTTCAATAATCCAATGCCAACTCGTAGAGAGCGAGTCGTATGGTTGTCCATCGGACGTGATGAGTCCAAAGTCTCCACTTTGGCTGATAGGACGTAGCGTTATATCGTCTTGACTATTCATGAGAATAGGACGAGACCATCCACAAAACCAGCGTTGAAAGCCATTGTAGGCAGAGGGAATATAGGTGTCGCCATTGTAGCATCCATAGTCCATCAAGTCCCAAGATCCCATATACTGTGTATTTCCTAAATAGACATCTGGGAGTCCCATGCCGTGCGAGAACTCGTGAACCAAAACTCCTGTGCCAGCAGGAATAAGTGAGTTGGGGTGACTGAAGTAACCGTCTAACTCATTGCTGCATTCGTACGCACGCAGTTTCTTGCCATCAAATGTACCGTATCCGCCCGTGCTATAATGTGGCCACACTAAACTGGCGACATTAAGTTCAAAGTCGTCGTCAATATAGTCCTTATCATTTTGCCCAAATCCTGCATACAGCACAAAAACCAAGTCGATATAGTTGTCCCCGTCGTTGTCATATTGCGTAAAATTGACATCGTTATTCGCTAACGAGCAGGCTTCGTTAATCATTTCTGTAGCATGTGTGCCTGAACCACCTCCTGCGCCGTAGTAACTATAACTCTTGCTCAAGTTGACTGGACCTACAATGTCAAATCGTGGGCGGTATTGACCGAGCGACTGGTCGTGAAAGTATGTAGCTACTGAGCCATGTGTATAGGAGGTAGTAGCATCCACTTTCGTTTGCAACGGATTGACTGCATTGAAGAGCGAATCGACTTGTGCTTTAGTAGAAGTGAACGTATAGTCGGCAAAGTTCGCCATGATAACGAGTACACGTGGTGTGAGTGTCAGACACCCAATGCCAGGTGAACTCATAGAGGTGCGTCTCATCTGTGTCTGACGTTCTTCGCGGTCGAGTGCGATGAGGAAATCGATGTTTGGTGTACGGGGATCACCTGGCACAATCCGTCGCGGACAGCGTTGTGCGGTCTCGTTATGCAGTTTAGCGCCATGCCGTTCCAACCAACGTTGTGTACATTGGCTACGACGATTCGCATCTTGTGCAATACGGCAAGTCGCAATAACACGGCGATGGCTATTGCCTCGTTGGTCGGTGTAGGTACGTCCCCAGCGCGCATAGCACCAGTAGTCGTGCTTGTTTTGCTTAATCACGTATCCGTCTGCGGTCATGTTCACATGCCACCATTCGTCACCCACTAACTGGATGTGGAGTGTATCGCCATTGGGTTGTACAACAGGGAATGTGCCACGTCGAGCAGGTACGCGTTGTGGAGCTTGCGCCATCAGCATCGCGCTGATAAATAGTAAACCGAATACTAAACTCTTATTCTTCATAACTTTCTACTTTCTACTTTTGACTTTTGACTTTTTTAAACAGTTCGCTTGCAAATACAAAATCGTCCAATGCCTCGTTATTAGAGTGCATGATGTCGTGCCTTGACCCTTGCCACTCTTTGTTGCCGTTTTTGAGGAAGACGATGTTATCACCAATTTCCATGATGGAGTTCATATCGTGTGAATTGATGATTGTACACATATTATATTCCTCCGTAATGTCGTGTATGAGTTGGTCAATGACTATACTCGTCTTAGGGTCAAGTCCGGAGTTAGGTTCGTCACAGAAGAGATAGTGTGGATTAAGCACGATAGCGCGTGCGATAGCAACACGTTTTTGCTGTCCTCCGCTTATCTCGCTTGGCATGAGATGGAACACATGTTCGGGTATGTTCACTCGCTGCAAACAGAATCGTGCGCGCTCTTCCATACGCACCTCGTCAAATTTATCTTTCGACTTTTGACTTTCGACTTCATTTCCAAACATGCGCATAGGGAACATCACGTTATCCAGCACGCTCATAGAGTCGAACAACGCCGCTCCCTGAAAGAGCATGCCTACTTCGCGATGGAAAGCGCGCAAGGTACTTTCGCTCATAGCGGATATACTTCGTTTGTCTTGACCATTGGCATGACTAATCAAGATTTGTCCTCCGTCAATCTTATGCAGTCCGATAAGGCATTTCATGAGCACGGTTTTGCCGGAGCCAGACTGACCAATAATCATGTTGACTTGTCCATCGTGCATGTCGCAACTCACGTGATTGAGTACGACGTTGTTTTCAAAACGTTTGATTATATCTTGTACTTCAATCATAGCAGTAAGTTCGTTAGTAGTAAGTCCGTCATGAGGATGATAATATTGGAGTTGACGACCGCATTGGTGCTTGCACGTCCGACATCGAGTGCTCCGCCCTTGACGAAGTAGCCGTAGTAACTACTGAGGCTGGTGATGATAAAAGCGAAGACAACAGATTTGATGATGGCATACGCCACATAATATGGTATAAACGCATACTGAATACCCACCAAGTAATCTGCGACGGTGATGATATCCGAGGTCACGCCCACTAAGTAGCCCCCGACCAAACCGACGGCAATGGAGATAATAACCAATAGCGGCATGATAGTCATAAATGCCACAATCTTGGGCAAGATAAGGTAGTTGGCAGAATTGACGCCCATTATCTCCATAGCATCAATCTGTTCCGTGATACGCATGGAGCCAATCTCGGATGCGATGTTCGAGCCCACTTTGCCCGCTAAGATTAGACATAGGATAGTAGAAGAGAACTCCAAGAGCAGCGTATCGCGAGTGAGTAGTCCTGTGGTATAGACAGGCAGGAGTGGATTTTCGGTATTGAGTTTGGTTTGTACAGTCAATATGGCGCCTATAAACACCGAGATAATCACAACAATGGGTAGAGACATAAGTCCCTGCTTTTCCAGTTCAAACGAGTATTGTCTCCAGAACATCCGTTGTCGGTCTGGCAAGTGAAACACCTTGCCCATCAGCAAGACATATTCCCCTATGTGTTGAAGTATTTTCATATATTCGCGTGTTTGTTATGTTATGTTCGCGTGCTTGTATCGTTATGTTTCGCGTGTCCGCAGTGTGCGCTCGCGTGTGCACACATTAAATCGGGCTGCAAAGGTAATACTTTTTTTGCATATATGCAAATATTGCACCAAAACTTTTACTACTTTTGGAACTTTTAGAACTTTTTTAGCTATTTCAGCACATTTATTTGCATACTTGCAAAATAAATCGTACTTTTGCAGGCAATTTCTCAAGATGTCGAAAACAAAATGAAAAAATAACAACCACAAGTTAGTTATATAGAAGTAGAAAAAGTCAACAAAGAATGAACAATCAAAACGGCAACTTAAAAAACAAGCAGAAACTTATCCCCCGTAAGGTGTGCTCCTCAAAGGGATAAAAAGATATCGTCTTAGACCGCTGGACGTAAAATAGCGGAAAATATAAATTAAGCATTAGCTATTATTTCGCGTTCAAGAAAAAGTCCGGACAACGATTTTCTGAAATCGAAAAAGAATAGTTCATGGCTCGTTTTAGATAGCCAATCCAATGCAAATAGCTTCACATTTAGGGTGTGAACTTTTGTCGCATTGGTTGGGTTTCCTGTCCGGACTTCCCATGAACGTGAATCAGAGGTTTGCGCCCTTTCATTTTTTCTTCTTAGAAAATGATAGTTATGCATAAAACAACTATCAATCATGGCTGGAAGAGATTTAAATGCAGCTCGTGTCTCCAAAAAGGATGAGTTCTATACTCAATTAGGAGACATAGCTAAAGAACTCAAATTCTACAAATCGTATTTCAAAGACAAAGTAGTCTTTTGTAATTGTGATGACCCATACGAGAGCAATTTCTTCAAGTATTTTGCCCTTAATTTCAATGCACTTGGTCTTAAAAAACTGATTGCAACTTGCTATAATGGTTCTCCAGTTTCGGGCAACGAGTTATTGCTTGACTTTGGCGATACCGTAGATGATCCAAAGAAAGTCGCCTACAAAGTAGAAATAACCGAAGTGCCCGATGTCAATGGTGATGGGGCAATCAATTTGACAGATGTGCAATATCTAATGCAGAACGATAAAAACGTTATTTCTATTCTTAAAGGGAATGGCGATTTTCGTAGTCAAGAGAGTATAGAATTACTGAAACAAGCAGATATTGTCGTTACCAATCCTCCGTTTTCGTTGTTTCGTGAATATGTCGCACAACTAATGAAATATGAAAAGAAATTCCTAATAATTGGCAACCAAAACGCCATAACCTTTAAAGAAATCTTTCCCTTGATAAGAGATAATAAATTATGGCTTGGCTTGACAATGAATGGCAGTAATCGTTGGTTCCAGGTTCCGGACTCTTATGAGACATACCATAAGATAGAGAATGGCAAGAAATATGCTTTTGTCGCTCAAGTTGTATGGTTTACAAATTTGGAACACAATGTCCGGAATGAAGAAATAGATCTTTATAAATATTACGATAAAATTGAAAATCCACAATACAAAAATTACAACGCAGTTAATGTAAATAAAGCGACGGAGATTCCTTGCAATTTTGAAGGAGTTATGGGAGTTCCTATTACATTTTTGCATAAATATAACCCAAACCAATTTGAGATATTGGAATGTTGCGAACCAGCAATTCCGCTAGAACAATATAGAAAATGTTCATATTTTAAGGAATATAAATCTCGGCAAATAACTCATAATGGAGTGCTTTGTCAAAAAACATATCATAGATTGTTAATACGCAAAAAACAATAATATCATGACAATAGAATTAGTACCAATTACCGTACGTGAACTCTGTGCGAGTTACGAAGATTTGTCCATTAGTGAGGAAGGTATAACCGGCTATAGTGGCAGGTTAAATATCCGTCCTAAGTACCAACGCGAATTTGTCTATGACGACAAGAAACGCAATGCAGTCATGGATACTGTGTGGCAAGGATTTCCTCTCAATGTGATGTATTGGGTGCGTGTAGGAGATGACCAATACGAACTGCTTGATGGGCAACAACGCACCATCTCCATTTGCTCGTTTATTGCAGGAGAATACATGATGGAGTTCGATGGCAATTTGCTCGGTTTTGAGAATATGACAGAGACACAAAAGAACCGTATTCTTGATTATCAATTGCAAGTATATATTTGCGAAGGCGACGATGACGAGAAAATAAAATGGTTTCAAAGAATCAATATCGCTGGTGAAAAATTGACTAACCAAGAGATTTTGAATGCTATCTATTCTGGCCCTTGGGTGACACAAGCCAAGCGTCGTTTCTCTAAAACAGGCTGTGTAGCTTACAAAATCGGTTCTGACTATATGAACGGCTCTCCCATTCGTCAAGACTATTTTGAAACTGCCTTGCGATGGATTTGTGACGCACAATCTACTACCATTAAAAAATATATGGGCGCCCATCAACAAGACACAGACGCAGACGAGTTATGGCAGTATTTCCAAAATGTCATACATTGGATAAATGTACATTTCATCAAAACATACAAAAAAGAAATGAAAGGTGTTGAGTGGGGATTGCTCTACAATCGCTACAAAGACACGCAACTTACAGCAACAGCCATCGGAGAGGAAGTTGCTCGACTGATGCAGGACTCTGATGTACAAAAGAAATCGGGTATTTTTGAGTATGTCTTCGACCATGACGAACATCATTTAGGCATCCGCACGTTTGATGACAATACCAAACGAGAGGTCTATGAAAAACAACACGGCATCTGTCCTATTTGTGGCAAACATTTTGAGATAGAGCAGATGGAAGCCGACCATATCACACCTTGGAGCAAAGGTGGACGCACAATTGCTGCCAACTGCCAAATGCTTTGTCAAGAGTGTAACAGGAGAAAGAGTAACAAATAGGGAAACGGCAGCCTTCATCGGGTATCCTCTCGTAAAGTGGCAGCCTTCATCGGACGTAGTCTCGCAGCACCAACGGAGCACCTGCGGACGTAGACATCCCCGCCAATCCGCCACCCAAAACTGTCTACATATTCAGGACAATGTCTACTTTTTTAGGGAAAGTGTCAACTTATTTAGGAAAACTGTCTACTTTTTTAGGAAAAGTCAAGGCTAAAAGTACTCCGATATATTTATTATTTAGGATAAAAACGGATCCAATTCCTAAAAAGTTATAACTTTTGCAGATTCTGTTCCTAAAAAGTTAAAAATATTTGGCAGTTTCGTTTTTTTTTTGTACTTTTGCAG
>JAKSNG010000005.1 GCA_024400125.1 Paludibacteraceae bacterium | reverse complement strand
TCAAAAACTGGAAAGCAGCACTCATGTACTGGGACTTGCAAAACAAAGACAAACCTCGCGTTCGGCAACAAGGTCGCTATTATTGATACCGCTCTGCTAAATCAATGGGCGACTTGTGCCTCCGCTCTCCCCACCACAATCTTACAGATTGCGTCGGGGACCCCATAAAGGGGAATGTGTAAAAGTCCATACTCTTTCAGCGAAGCGGTCCATACTCATTCAGCGAAGCGGTCTAACTACATAAAAATGAAGAAAAATGCAGGTCAAGGGGGCGAAAAATGAAGAAAAATGCAACTCCCTCTTGACTTTGCGTTTTTAATGTTGTATCTTTGCAGCGATTTTTGAAAACAACCATGAAAAAACTACAACTCATACTCGCATTTGTAACCGTCTTTCTCGGACTCGCATTGTGCTACGTCGCAATGGAAACACCGCCCGAAGGAGAGATAGACCCAACCGCACTCGTCGCCTATGGGGAAACGCTCACCTTCGCGGGCGCTGTCATCGGAATAGATTACAAATACCGAGCATCAGACAATCAAAATACTAACAACTTAAACCTTAACAACTATGGAAACACCAACACAACCAGCCAATCGTCCAAGACGACCACGCAACCAAGACAAAACAGTTAAAGTCATCGGACTTATCACGTGGATTATCAAGCTCATCGCCCAAGCCGTCCAAGAGTCCAAAGCCCGCAAAGCCGAAGTTAACGAGAATATTAACCAATAAAAAATGGTGACGGGAAGCATAAATCGAATACCCCCGATGAGAAACCAGCGTAGCGTTTCGAAATCGGAAAGCGGAGGCACAAGTCGCCCATCGATTTAACGGAGTGGTATCGATTCTTGCGACCTTGTTGCCGAACGCTTATGACACGTGGCATCCGCAACAACAATCCTCTTAATCTTCGCTACAATGTGCGCAACAACTGGCAAGGCAGAGTTCTGCTCAAAAAAGACAATGACTTCGAGGAATTTCAATCAATGTACTACGGCTTTCGTGCGGCTATTCGCACAATCCAAAACTACATCCTGCACCACAACTGCAACACCCTCGCCAAAATCATTGCACGATGGGCACCGCCAACGGAAAACAACACAGACAACTACATCCGCACTGTCGCTTTTCGCAGTAATGTCGGAGGAAACGAGAACATCCAACCGAACGACACGCGCCTCAAAACGATCATCGCGCAAATGGCGGTCATAGAATCCGGTAACGGCATAACTGACTTCCTCGACCAACTCGACAAAGCATGGGCTGACACACCCCTTCGCGTTCGGCAACAAAGTCGCATGAATCGATACCACTCCGTTAAATCGATGGGCGATTTGTGCCTCCGCTCTCCACACCACAATCTTACAGATTGCGTCGGGGACCCCATAAAGGGGAATGTGTAAAAGTCCATACTCTTTCAGCGAAGCGGTCTGTATTCCATACTCCTTCAGCGAACGAAGTGAGCGGTCTATACTCCTTCAGCGAAGCGGTCTATTAAAAAATTCCGTCGGAAATGGGCAAGCGACGATTAAAGAAATGCCCTGTAACCACACACTAACCCTAAACCTAAACCACCATGGCAAAGTACAAACCTATCGAACTGGTGAAGTCCTACCACGGCAAAGTTTGCAGTCACTCCGACACCTACTTCGCAGAGAAAAACGGCACGCTCTACACCGGTAAGATATGCAACCCATTCAAGGGTGAACCAACCGACAACCAAGTCGCTGTGCGTAACCTGTTCAAGCAGACCATAGCCAACGTCAAGGCGTTGACTACCGAGCAAAAAGCAGAGTACGCTGCTGCCTTCAAAAAGTACCCTGGCAAGTGCAAGTCACTCAACGGCTACATGTTCAAGGCAGAGTACGCAAAACTTGTTGCGGAAGAGGAAACTCCCGAAGATGGTGAGTAACCAGTTTCTTAACACAAGTGCCTATTGTCCGTCCTTATACGACATCGCGACACAGTCGCTCGTAAAGTATTTCGGACTGACGGCATAGGCACAGCACAACGGCTGCAAGCAGCCGAACAACACACTTTGTGTGAACACAATAAAAAATAGTGTCGAGCGATAGCGAGTTGTTCAATTAGTGTACGGGCGATTAGACGTATCGAGTACTTTACGAACAACGGAGTTGTGAAGTCGTACAAGAGACGTCATCGCACGGTAGTGTTGAAAAAACAAGAGCAAATGAGGAAAGGGGGTAACCTCGATAAAGAAACCCCTTAACCTAGTAATAAACCTAAAAAACCTTAACAACATGGCAAAAGTAGATTATGTTAGCCCAGTTGAAGCCGTTCACGGTAACCTCGCAAAAGGCGACAAATACGGTTATGCTGCACGCCAATTCCCTAACGCAGAGGGCGAACGTGTGAAATTCACACGCAGAAATGGTAAACGCAACCTCACCGACAAACCGTACTCAACTACCGAGACCGCTCAAACCACCAAGTTTGGTGCTATCTGCGCTCAGTACCATTCGATGATGAAGAACGAAACAAAAGTAGTTGCTCTCCGCGCTGCTTTCCGCACCAACTCCAAAGGTTGGAAAACGTTCCGTCAATACGCTTGGCACGAAGCAGAAGCCGAGTACCTCGCTCAACATTAAGTTGCCGAGTACCTCGCTTCACTCGAAGATTGAGTACAGGACGCCTGAACCGCGTAAAAATGCAGCGCCGCTCATAACGAGCGACGCTGTTTTTTTAACTTTTTCAACTCTTTTTTTTGCATATATCAAAAAAAAGCAGTACTTTTGCGCGAAATTTGTAATATTTATAAAAAAATAGGACTATGAAGAAGTTGTTTTTTGCACTGATCGCTATCGCTGCTGTAGCCGCCATCGCTGTTAATGCTCAGACCGTGCAAGTATGGCGCGGTGGGCAAGTCAGAACCACCCTGATGAATGCGGACAGCATCACCTTTGTGGAGAACGAAGACCCTGCCACGGCTGATGAGTATGTTTATGCTCCTAACCGTAATATCACAGGGCGGAGCTATGACCAAACGAAAGCTGTTAAACTAAACCAAGGTACTTACGTAGGTTTTGAGAAAGACGGTGTGCTTCAATTCTACGGTATCCCGTATGGTCAGCAACCTGTAGGCGCTCTGCGTTTCCAACGTTCTAAAGCCTTACCTGCATCTGATAAAGTGTACGAGGCATTTCACTTCGCCCATTCGGCATGTCAAGAAAAGGAAAAATCCGAGCCCGCTTCTATGTATGAGCAGGGGGACGATATGCTCGCCCTTAATATATGGGCAAGCGAAATCAAACCTAATGACAAAAAGCCTGTCATGGTTTATATTCATGGTGGTGGTTATACATTAGGAGGCTCAGCTGATCCCCTTTATAATGGTCGTAATTTCGTGAAGAAAAACCCTGACATTATCATGGTAACGATTAACTACCGTATCAATCTCTGTGGTTACCTCAATGCCAAGAAAATGGATGATGGCAATCAAGCAAAGTACGAGGGTGTCAATGCTAACTTAGCCCATTTGGACCAAATAGATGCCATCTGGTGGGTGCGTCATAATATAGGCGCTTTTGGTGGTGACTCAACCAATATCACCGTCTTTGGCGAGTCGGCAGGTTGTGTCTCTGCCGGCATTGTGGCTGTTTCACCGTTGGCTAAAGATAAAGATGGCAATTCGATTGTGAAGAACATTATCATGCAGTCAGGAGGTATGAATGTTATTCAAAATCCCGATAGTTTAGGAGGCATGGAGCGGAACTTGCGCGATTCTATGGGCATTAGCAAAATGGCAGACCTTGAGAACTTGTCCTTTGAGGAACTCAATGAAGTGTGGCTTCAATTAGTCGCTAAAAATACAACGGCTAACCCTAATGCCGACGGCACCATTATACCTGTTGACCCTGTCTTCTCTTGGGAAACCAATGCGGCTAAAGGCATTAATGTACTGCAAGGCTACAACTCGGGTGAGTTTACCTATTTCAAGACTTGTTTCCCGGAAGAACTGTATCTGCGTCTCGCCAAGAATGTGGAACGTTATTTGGAGAAGTCAGTGGCTCCCAAAGATTTGCCCGATTACAAGAATCTGCGCGAGAAATACTATGCTGCTATTCGTTCGGAGTTCCCGGAATGGAAAGATGGTGTTCCTGCAGAGGATAGTTTGCACTTTCAGGAGGAAGTGGCAGATGACTGGTTGTTCCTTGCGGCACACTCCATTGAAGCAGCGGGACATGCTCAAGCCGGTGGAAACAGTTATTTCTACCTCTTTGATTATTGTTCACCTGCCCTCACGGCTCAAGGAATGCGCGTAGGACATGCAGCGGAAGTGCCCTACGTGTTTAGAAACAAAAGCAGTTTCTGGTACCAAACGGCAGAAGAATTAGAGGTGAGCGATATCATGCAAACGATTTGGGCTAATTTCGCCCGTAATGGTAAACCGGACTTTGAGTATATGTCAGGTGATAGCACACAAACAACGGTCAACTGGCCGCAATACGATGCCGCTTCACGCAAGGTGGTTGTCATCACCCGCAATCCGTATATCAAAGATAATTACCGCAAAGAACGTTCCGAACTCTTGGAAAAGATGATGAGACTTAGTCCTACGTTCCACTACTCTAAGTTCCTCACCGGATTATTGGAACCTTAAAACAAGTGCTAGATGTTACGTCTTACATCAAACGTAAAACATTATGAAAAAATCTCTAATCTTATTCGTGGTATTAGTAGCCACTACACTGCTTAGTAGTGCCCACGTTTGTGCTGCCGATTTTGTGGCAGATGCTATCTATGTCAAGAATGCTGATACGGAACAATGCTTCCGCTTTACGGTTAAACCTACGGTAACGTATAGTATGGATGAGGTAAGTGTCTTTGTGAATGGTGTATGCGAACTGACTCTTCCCCTTGGACCGGACGTGAATATACGCTTAGGTGCCTATCAAGAGGATACCGGCATAGATGAAATCTTTGTCATAGACCCTGCTAAAAATGACAATAAAGTAGGTAAGTATCTCTATCGTGGACAGATTATCATCGTCAAGGATAATGTTTATTATGACATCCAAGGTAAGAAGATAAGTAAGTAATTATAAAAAAACATAACTATGAAGAAACTATTTTTTGCTTTTAGCGTATGTGTTGTACTATCTGTGACAGCGATAGTGATTGTTGCCTGTGAGGGTAAATCGCAGACGAATGTGCCAGCAGTAACTCCAGACACTACCCATGAGGAGTCAAGCACACGGTCGGTTGTAGGCACGTGGGTGTATGAAATGACGGGTGAGTATTATGAGAAATATGTGGCGGTGTTTAAGCGAGATGGTTCTTGCACGATTACCAATACATCCCATTGGTATGAGGAACCAATTGTGTCAAATGGCTACTATATCTATGATGACAAAGAGTCGCGCATAGAATTAATACTCTCTTACGACGATGACTATGACTACAAATATAGCATCACATATAAACTGAAGTGGGTAAATAACAACACCGTCTTTGCAAGTGAAGATGATTATTATGACTACTTCGAGTTGGGACCATTCAAACGTCAATAAGCTAACATTTTTAGCAGTTACATCTACCTATCTTTTAAAGTTTATTCTATTCCGTATTTTAGTTGGATTAGATGACAACCTCAATATAGGCCTGATATGTAGCGCGTATGTAATCAATATAGCGGTGGCTGTTGCTGCCGCTAGTATTGTATTTATTGACCGAAGGCGGATTGTAAGTATTGCTTTATTAGTTGCCCTTGATATATGGATGTTGGTCAATATATGGTATTTTGCGGCTAATCACAATTTGATAGATTGGGGTGTAGTAAAAACGGCTACTGAGCTTCACGGATTTGAGGACGCGGTCTTTGCGTATATGCATTGGAGTCATTTAGTGTTTCCACTTTTGACGATTGGATTGATTTTTGTATTGGTCGGTACAAGCAATGCAGTAGCACATCGCGATGGAAAGTTGTGGGTAGTGGGATTCGCCATTTCTTTGTTTCTATACGTTGCAGGCTGTGTAGGGACGCGGTTGTTTGATGTACACGATGAACCACATTGGGTCTTTCGAGAAAAAGAAAAGATGTTCTTAGCGACTCACACACCTTTGGGACATTTGGGATATGTTGGTGCCCATACTATTTTTGAAAAAAAATTAAATCGAGAAGCTCAGATGCCTTTTTCTGAAAAAGAACAGCAATTGCTAAATACAATTATAACAGATACAGTCTCTTCCGATATTCCCCAATCACATTTGGTATTTGTTTTAGTCGAGAGTTTAGAGTCCTGGGCATTGCAGGCTCGAGATATAAATGGGGTTGCGGTGTGTGAGCATCTCAATCGTTACATAGCTTCGCATCCTGTCTTATTTTCCCCGAAAATCATTACTCAGCAGCAATATGGTCGTAGTGGCGATGGGCAGCTGATTACCCAAACGGGGTTGTTACCTCTGTCTCATGGGGTGACATGTATGCAATATGGTGATAATGTCTATCCCAATTATGCGCATTTTTATCCCAATAGTGTGATATTGAATCCGTATAAAGGAGTGTGGAATCAAAAAGTCACTACCTATGCCTACGGCTACAAGCATCTAAAGGAGGGTCGTGTACTTATTCATGAAACAGATAGTATTATCTTTAAGCAAGCCCGAGAAGTGTTATCTCAGGCGCAAGAACCGACATGTGTGTTAGCTCTAACTATCAATACTCATGCTCCATTTAATTCCGTTCCTAAAACGTTGATGTTTGGTGAGGTATATTCTGCTACGGAGGCGGATTATCTACAATGCGTCCATTATATGGATAAACATTTGGGACAATTTTTAGCGTGGGCAGATACGGCTGCTACTATGAGAGATGCAACGATTGTTATTTCGGCAGATCATAATCATTTTCCACGCAAGGGTGGGAAAGGTTATTGTCCACTGATTATGCGTTCTCCTAAGATTGAACGGTCAATCTATGTGCCTTCAGGTTATCAGATGGATATTTTTCCAACTATTCTTTCCATAATAGGACAGGAGAATTATTTCTGGAAAGGATTAGGAGTTAATCTCCAAGAAAAACACCCCCATCGCTCTATCTCTGTGGAGCAAGCAGAACGATTATCGGATAAGTTAATTCGTAAAAATTATTTTCAACGAGCCACCGAAATACTAAAAACTGAGTGCGAGACCCAAACCATTTTGAGAGGCTTGGAAATTTAAGGTCAACTTCTCTTTCGTTGCGCATTGATTATTAAATATCTCATGTGCATGATTAGTGCGATGATAACCAACCCACAATAGCGGAACTGCTGCACCACCGAGAAGAGCTCCACCAGCACTGGCACAACCTACTGATGCATGTTGTAAATCCCAATATGTATCTTTATCATAATTGTGTGATATTCCTCCTAATGTCCAACCTGTAATGAGCATAGCGCCACTTAATGCAAGGATTGGCCAACCTATTTTTTGTAATATTTTTCCATTTCGATATTGGAGATATGCTTTAGGGCAGTTATTTTGCATAAATTTTTCCATTGCTTTAACATCCATTTGGGTGTTTCCATAAGAATATGCGGAATAACCATAGACTTTCCTCTCTTCTCTTGTATGTTTTACAAGCAGAATTTTATTGATTTCGTTATCAGTTTGTGCAACAGTAATATCTTCTTTAATTGGCGCTTCTTGTGCAGTCGGAGTGGCGACATGGAATAGGTTTGATGCAAGTGCTGCGCATCCTTCTTGAATTTTAATGGCTTCAACGCCCATCATTTGATTTTCGCTCATTACCACACGTGCAGTCTCCACATCTAACACTTTGGCGGCAATAAACATATTCTTGGCATCAATAACGACCGCCTCTGCTACTAAAATATATTTTGCGCCAGTCATCTCTCCTAATCGCTTGATTTGGTCTTCGCTGACCATACCTGTACGTTGGAAGTTTTGTTCTCCTACAATGGCATCAATGTCAGAACGGTCGTATGCTTCATAACCAGTAGCATTTGTAATCGCTTTTGCCAAATTAGAACGCAAAATGAGTTTGGTAGCATACGAGACTTTATTTTCACGATCTACAGGCTCCAAAATAGCTACGCGCATTGTTTCTGCGGAAGCTATTGCTGCACTTAATAATAGAAGTAATGTAAAAATTTTTGTTTTCATTGTTATCAATTGAATAATTAGTGGCTATTGCAGATGTTCGCTTATAATTTTTATTAGGGCATCTGTTAGATTCTCATAAGCCGTACAAGCGGCATCGCTGTAACTGATTGTATGACTGCCTTTGACAGATTCATTCCCTACATAAATAAGTTGGTTCGTAATAACGTTTTGGATACGTATTGTAGCATCTACGTAGGCGAAATACGTAGTAGCATTTCCCCATGCTTGAGCATTATGTTTTCGAGCAGAAGCATCAATAATTATTGTGTAATCTGCTCCATCAGCTGTGTCAAAGAATGAGCAACCGAGTTGACTTAGATTACCCTTAATAGCGTTTCCTAATGCAGGATAATCAATTCCTAATAAATTCGCTGTACAATCTATGTATATATTTAATCCGTTTTTTAATTGAGTAGATAGTTGAATGTATCGTTGCCAAAGTGCATTAAATCGGTGCATTTGAATGCGTTCTAAATCTGCCTCTTTGTCAATAGAAAGTAATACTTTTTGTTCGGCTTCAATCTCTGTAAACAAAGAGGATAACGGTTCAATTTTATTTCGAGCTTCTACCTTTTGTCCTTTAGCAGTTAGTTCGTTGATATTGTCCAAGTAGATTTCTATTTTGCTCAATTTATTAGAAATAGATTTATCAAATTGGTGTATGACATCACTCCGTTTGATATAGGCAAAGCCAATGACTTCATTGTTTTGACGGCATGCTTCGACATGTAGCCCCGTTAACTCTAAGTCTGTGGAGAGTTTGGTGTCGGATGAAAAAAATTCTATGATTTTTTCATCAAAATCTTTCGTTGTTTCTGTCGAAGCAGAGAGTCGAATATCTTTTGTGATGTTTTCTACACGAACCTGTATAGATTGTATTGCTTCAACTTTAGCGGCATCCTTGACTTGATTAAATACCGTTGACAATTCGTCTCCTGACTGTATAGATTGCACAGCATACCCCGTGAAATATTCGTCCACAGAATAAACGAGACCTCTATAATTAGGGTCTATCCATTCCGGTAACTGTGCCAAGGCAAGCACTGGAATAAACATCAGAATAAGTAATGATATTTTCTTCATTTTTCGGTGCAAAGGTAATACATTTTATTCACATGTGCAAATAAATTGGGGAAAAGGCGTAAAAAATTTGCATAATTCAGGAAAAAGCAGTACTTTTGATAAGTTATTGTTCGGATTTTTGATAATCTATCACCAGTCGATATGGTGGGCGGCGATGGGTTCTTGTAGGAAGAGGGTGGCAGAGGAATTGAACTTATCGGGCGACTCGGTGGTGACGTATTCGCATGTGCCTTCAGTAGATAAAGCCGCTGCGATGTCTGCATGACGGCGTAAGTAATCCGACAAGCTATGCGCTACAATATCCCCCTGCGCAATCGTGCGAACAGCACGCCCCGACAACGCTGCGTCAATCTTGTCCTTCAACAACGGATAATGTGTGCAACCTAAGATAAGCGTGTCAATAAGTGCATCTTGCGACAAGAGTTCGTCGATGTACTTATGCACGAAATAGTCCGCGCCCGCCTCTCTGAACTCACCCGACTCAATCAACGGAACCCACATAGGACAAGCCTGCTGCGAGATATGCAAGGGTAGGGACGTGGCTAACTTAGCCAACTCAAGCGGATAACTATTGGACGCCACCGTGCCAGGAGTAGCCACGATACCGACGTGCCCATTGCGCGTGATGGACGGCACCGCCTCCACCGTAGGACGGATAACACCCAAGACACGCTGAATAGAAGGGTCGATGTCGTGCATTTGAATAGTACGCAACGCCTTTGCCGATGCCGTATTGCAGGCGATGATAACCAAGCGACAGCCGTGACTAAACAACCACTGCACCGCCTGCAAGGTATATTCGTAAATGACTTCAAACGAACGCGTCCCATACGGCGCACGCGCATTGTCCCCTAAATAGAGGTAATCATACTGAGGCAACTGACGACGAATAGCATTCAGAATAGTCAAGCCGCCATAGCCGCTGTCGAAAACACCAATCTTTGTCATAACATATAGACTTGTTCTGTTGCACGTGTGAGGGCGGTGTATAACCACCGCTTATCTTCCTTTCGTTCGGCAGCCGTCTTGACCTTGTCTGGCGGAGTCCAACCGCGGTCAATGAAAACACGCTTCCACTGACCACCCTGCGCCTTATGACAAGTGACAGCATACGCATAACGCACCTGCAACGCATTAAAATATTCATTTTCTTGTATCAGTTTGTGCAAATCACGCCGATTACGCACCTCCGGATAGTCTTCCGCTATACGGTCATAGAGCGTGCGCTGCATACGATAACTCGCCTCCGGCGTATCGGTGAGTAACGTATCTAACCACAGCAACGTATCTACCTCCCAATCGTAATCTATAAAACGAACACTCGCATTGACAAACCGATAACCGTACATCTCACGCTCATGACGCAACCTCACCACCTCGACAATGTCTCCGTTCGCCATAAAAGGAAGATTATCATAGCCCTTTGCCCAAAAATAATTGTTCTTACTAATCATCAGTCGGTCGCCACTACTGAGTATATCCTCGCGCCACAGCAGACGCGCGCGTATTCCTTGATTATATAGATTGGTGCGCTTATTGCTACGGGTGACGATGAGCGTCTCTTCCAAACCCACCTGCTGATACGCATGCTCCAATAACTCCTGCACCTCGCTACCATCAATGGAATAGATGTCCTGCGCGGGGGTGACAGTAAAGTCGTTCGGTTCGTTCAACTGCTGCCGCAACGCGGTGGCATTGCGTAAGATACCCGAATCAAGCGCTTGACGTGCTACTTGCGTGAGACAAAACGACCACGTGCGCAATTCATAGCCCTGCATAAAAGACGCATCTAAAGCCTTGCTATCCTCACTACCCACAGGAGGCAGCTGCGCATCATCACCTAACAACAACAGCGAACAGCCTTCACCCGAATAGACATAATGCACTAAATCGTCCAATAAACTGCCAGTACCAAAAGTGTCATTATCTCGGCTGGCTGCAATCATACTCGCTTCATCGACAATAAAGAGCGTGCGAACAAACTTATTATCCGCTAACGAAAACGTCTCTTTCAGCGACGAGTCTTGACGGTAAATCCACTTATGGATAGTAAAAGCAGGAAAGCCCGAATAGCGCGCCAGCACCTTGGCAGCACGCCCCGTCGGCGCCAACAAAACCGTAGGCTGCTGCAAATGCTCCAACGCACGCACTAAAGCACTGATGACACTGGTCTTGCCAGTACCTGCATAACCCTTTAACACAAAACATTTGCGCGACTCGTGCGATACTAAAAACTCACCTAACACATCCAACAATGCACCCTTTTCCTCGTTCGGTTCAAAGGGTAATTGGGCTTGGATTTGCGATATAATGAAATTTTTTAGCATTTTTTTGCGTTAAAATTTGGTAGTTTCAAAAAAAAGTAGTACTTTTGCAGCGAATTTATTCAATGCATAATAATTGTGGGGTAGTTCTGTACGACCAGCTCCCTCTCAATTCCCCCAGGTCTTGATCGAAGCAAGGGTAGGAGGTTGTAGCGGTGCGATGCAGTAAGCTACCCTTTTTTTTGTTCCAATAAGACCACATTCTCTACGTGCTGCGTATGCGGGAACATATCGACAGGCTGTACTGTTACGACACGGTAATGCGCGTCTAAGAGAGACAAGTCACGCGCCTGCGTGGCAGGGTTACAACTGACATAGACAATGCGCTGCGGTGCTGCGTGAAGGATGACGTTAATCACATCTTCGTGCATTCCGGCACGTGGTGGGTCGGTGATGATGACATCAGGATGACCATGCTGCGCAATGAAGTCGTCGGTCAAAATATCTTTCATGTCGCCCGCATAGAACTCCGTATTGTCCAAGTGATTGAGTTGGGCGTTGACTTTGGCGTCCTCAATGGCTTCGGGAACGTACTCGATACCGATGACGTGCCGGCATTGGTGGGCAACGAAATTGGCAATGGTGCCCGTGCCGGTATAGAGGTCAAAGACTAATTCTTTTCCTGTTAGTCCCGCAAAGTTACGTGCGACTTTATAGAGTTCGTACGCCTGCTCCGTATTGGTCTGATAGAACGATTTAGCACCTACCTTGAACTGCAAGTCCTCCATCTGCTCCATGATATGGTCTGCGCCTGCATAGACGTGGATGGGCAGGTCACCAATGGTGTCATTGCACTTGGTGTTGACGACATACAGCAGACTCACTACCTCTGGGAAAGAGGTGTGGATATACTCCATAAGCGATAAGTCCGGCTCCGCGCCCCATACGACAACGACCATCAGTTCGCCTTTGTGGTTGTTGCGAATGATGAGGTTACGCAATTGTCCTTCGTGGGCGTGCTCGTTATAGAAAGTGAGGTGATGCTGGCAGGCGAAGTCGTATATACCGTTGCGAATACGGTTATTGATGTCCGGCATGAGGTGACATTCATCAACCTGCAGCACTTTGTCAAAACAATTAGGCATGTGGAAACCCAATCCAGGCGTGAAAGGCACATTTGCCTTCATCTGCTCGGTTGTGAGCCACTGATGGTCGGCAAAAGTGAACTCTAACTTATTGCGATACTCGTACGTGAGTCGGCTACCCAAGATGGGTGAGATAGGGGGTAGTTCGACTTTGCCGATACGGGTGAGGTTATCCAACACCTGTTGCTGCTTCCAGCGCAGTTGCTCTTCGTAGGGCAAGATTTGCCACTTGCAGCCGCCGCATGTGCCGTAATGACGGCAACGCGCTTCGCAACGCATGGGGCTGGGTTCGACAATACGCAACACACGCGCCTCCATGAAAGAGTGCTTCTTGCGTGTGACTTGCAAATCTACGATGTCGCCTGGAACACAATAGGGCACAAAAACAACCATGTCATCAACACGCGCTAAGGCTTTGCCTTCTGCAGCGATGTCGGTAATCTGAATATGCTCAAGGATGGGTAATTTCTTCATACGAATAATGTAATATCGATTCAAAAGATTCAAAACAGTCAATAGGCACCGCCCAAAGAAGGGTGTTGTGTAGGCGCACGCATGCGGGCAATCCACTATCGGCAAAACGAGCTAAGACGGTTTGTTCTTTCTTAGGCGCAAAGGCGTGACAGTCTTCGGCGCAGAGACGAGTATCATTAGGACGATTGGAAAAGACCTGCAACGTGGTTTCCATGGCAGGCGTTTGAACAAGTCCATTGGCAGAAGCATTGGGAACAGTGCCTATGTATGCACCAGAAACGAGAAGACGTCCGCCAATAGATTGGTAATGCTGCACAAAAGAGGGCAGCGGACGCTGCTCTTTGCCGCACACCACATCGACCAATGTGTAGACGGAATCAATTGTGTCCAAAGCATGTATATTGGCACTGACATAGGAAATACCCATATTCGCAAGGACGACGCCATGACGAGCAGGATAATCGTGCGTGTTACCTATCTGTCTCAAGCCTAATTGGTCGCGGTAACACATACCCCAGCCGCAGTCATCGTCCGATACCCAATCGAGCGCACGGTTGTACTCACATTGGTCACCAATGAAAATACCATCTTCGCCATCGGGAATACTATATGAACGTGGGACAATACCTGCAAACGTGGAGTCCGCAAACCATCGCGGCGCACGCACGGTGTCAAACGCATTGATGATAAGTGCTAAAGGTGCTTCATCCGAAGCAATGAAAGCACTGAGGGTTTCGCTATTTTCACTCAAACCACCCTCGTTGGCAGCAACGACACGCATGTCATAACGCACGCCGTGCTTGGGCGTGAACGAGTAAGTGCACTTTTTAGTCTGCGCTACCTCTTGCCATTCGCCGCCGTTCTGGCGCATCTCAATAACGAAGTAAGTAGGCTCAGCAGTCGGTTCCAACGTGTCCGATGTCGCCTGCCAAGTCAAGTGCAACTGCTGGTCAGTCACACGCACCGCCATACGCTGCACGGCTAAAGGCTGCACTACAAAAGGCGTGTTGACCTGCGAGTGAATCCATCTGCCAATACCCTTATAGATAGCACGCGCCACATCGTGACGGAAACGCGGATTAAGACCGAACTGAATATCTGCAAACTGCTTGTGACTGAGTATCTCTAATAGTACGGAGGGGACTTCGGTATATTTAGATTCGCAGTAGCCAGCACTATGCAATTGACGTCTGGACCAAGTAGGACAATACGCCGCACGAATATCCTCCACGACCTGCGTCTGTACATAGTCCGCTAAATCACGATTGACGATACGCGATGTGCCGTTGGAGAACGATTGATGATGGTAACGGTTTTCGGGTGAATAGATAGCGAGGGTGCCGATAGTGGTGGAGTCGCCTGCCTGCGAATAACCGTCCGTGTGCAAGGCAATAGCAAGGGTGATAGGCACTTGTTGATTCAGCCAATTCACCCAGTTACCACGACTTCGCAAGTCGTCTAAATAGTCCTTTCGCACAGAGTCGTTGGTGAAATAATTGGGGTTGTCATTAGCCGCTGGGCGAGGTTGCCAAATAGAGTCTGGGACATTCGTATATTCCAGCCAATAGCGTGCTCCCTCTGTCCAACGAGGGTAACCACTGAGACCAATATCCGTGGCGGCAGAGTCGCGTCCATAGCGCGCACGCGGTGAATAGACGTTTGCGCCTGCGCGCTCAAGACATTGCGAAACGAGTTCGGCATAGTCAGTCGTATAGACATCTTCCACCGTGGACCACATCGTCGCACGCTGCGCTTTCCAGCGGTCTTCGTCTTGATTATAGTAAATACCGTGACTTGCCCATAACGCGATATGCTGATTGGTGAGCGCTTTGCCCATACGACGCGCGTTCGGAATGGTGTAGCAGTCCGATAACGAACGTGAACGAAGACGATGAGTGATGAGGTCTCCTAATTCGTCATTCTCTGAATAAATAGTCACTTTGCCCTGTGCGTCCCCACGTACCCACATACTCACTTTGAGCCGCAGTTGGCGCACATCGCGGTCGCTGAGACTGAGACCAGATAAGGTCTTGTTCGTATAGACCCAAATAAAATCGCGTTTGACTTTGATATGCGTGACCTTGACCTTTGGAACACAACCTAAATTAAACCCAGCCCACAGGTCGAGAGAGTCAGACAACTGCTGATTGGAAATGGCAAAAGATGTGGTTGCCATCAGCATAATGAGTATAGATACCGTTAATCGTTTCATTTTTGCACAAATAAGCGTGCAAAAGTACAATTTTTTTTTGAATAATACAAAAAAAAAGTAAAAAACGTGCAATTTTTTGCATATATGAAAAAAAAACACTATCTTTGCAGGCTAATTTTACCTTAAAAGAGTTTTTGTATGAAAGAAATTGTCATTAAAACGAAAATTCGTTCCTGTCAGATGAACGAATTGACACCTGAAGAACAAGAATTAGTTGCTATTGCAAAAGAGCAAACGGGTAACTCGTATTGTCCTTATTCCAAGTTCCACGTAGGAGCAGCAGCCAAGTTAGATAATGGCGTGATTATACGCGGAGCTAATCAGGAGAATGCGGCATATCCCAGCGGATTATGTGCAGAACGTAGCGCATTGTTTGCAGCGGGAGCTAATTATCCAGATGTGCCCGTGAATACATTGGTGATTGCATGTTATACAGAGGGCCATTTCACAGAAAACCCTGGTGCACCATGTGGTTCGTGCCGCCAAGTAATGTTGGAGACCGAACACCGCTATGGCAAACCGATGAAGGTGATTCTCTATGGCGAAAAAGAGATATATGTCTTTGAGAGTGCTGCGGCTTTGCTGCCCGTTGGATTCTTCTCAGAAGACCTCGAAGGATAATTGATTTGAGACTAAGAAACCTAAAAAGATTAGATGTCTATCTGCTCAAGAACTTTCTTGGGCTGTTCTTGGTTACCTTCTTTATATGTATCTTCATTCTGCTGATGCAGTTTGTGTGGATTCATATCAACGATTTGGTAGGCAAGGGGGTAGAGTTGCCTGTGTTGGCGGAGTTTTTCGTCTATGCAGTAGCGACAGTGGTGCCGTTGGCTTTGCCGTTAGCGATATTATTGGCTTCGTTGATTTCGTTCGGCAACTTAGGTGAGAAATTTGAGTTGACGGCTATGAAAGCTGCCGGTATCTCGCTCTTCCGCATTATACGTCCGCTTGTCGTGGGCGTAGCATTTATCTCAGTAGGGGCGTTCTTTTTCTCTAACAATGTCCTACCTCAAGCGCAAACCAAACTGTGGGCACTGATATTTTCGCTTCGGCAGAAGTCCCCGGAATTAGATATTCCTGTGGGTGAGTTCTACGACGGCATCAATGGATGCAACGTGTATGTGGCGAAAAAGAATACGCGCACGGGATTATTACAAGGGCTAATCATCTATGACATGTCGGAGGGATTCAAGAACGCGACAGTTATCTTGGCAGATTCGGGGCGTATCGAATTGACGCAAGATAAGAAGCACTTGTTGCTCACGTTCTATAATGGAGAGTCGTTCGAGAATCTCAAGCAGACTCAGCAACGCGCCACGAAGACAGAGAAGAACATCCCATATCGTAGAGAGACATTCGAGGTAAAGCAGATATTGAAAGACTTTGATGCCGAACTGAGCCGCTATGACGAATCTGTGCTGCATGATCAGCACGTGTCTAAAGATGTGGCGGCGCTGATTCAGTCGATTGATTCGGTGGGCGAATTGGCACAAGCCAAAAGTGCAGTCCAAAGTGCAGAGATGATAGATACGCGATATTTTGGTCGTGAACGCAAGAACGGACGGCAATTGATTGCGGTGGAAAACACGGAAATAAACCATTACGATGTTGATTCACTCTATGCCCAGATGGGCAGGGGTAAACAAAGCCAAGTGGCATCTGTATTGGTAGATAGAGTGCAGTATCAGCGAGACCAGATAGAGTACAACACGTTGCTCTTGGACGACTATAAACGCTATATTCGCAAGCACGAGATAGAACTATATCGTAAGTTCACATTGGCTTTTGCGTGCTTGGTGTTCTTCTTCATTGGCGCGCCATTAGGTGCGATTATTCGCAAAGGCGGATTAGGTTTCCCCGTCGTGATATCGGTGGTGATGTTTATTATTTATTACATCATCGACAATACGGGATACAAAATGGCGCGTGAGGCATTGTGGCCTTGCTGGGCAGGGATGTGGCTGAGTTCGTTCGCTTTGCTGCCAGTAGGAATTTTCCTCACCTACAAAGCTGCCACCGATTCAGGACTGTTTAATCCTGAGGTATGGGAAAAAATGTACGAAAAGACAAAGAAAGAGATTATACGAATATGGATAAGATACAAGAAGCGATAGCTGATTTTAAGGAAGGAAAGTTTGTGATTGTGGTAGATGATGAAGATCGTGAGAACGAAGGCGATTTCATCATTGCTGCCGAAAAGATTACTCCTGAGAAAGTCAATTTTATGCTGCAACATGGTCGCGGCGTATTGTGCGCTCCGATTACAGAAGAACGTTGTGCGCAGTTGGACTTGATGCATCAGGTAGCCAATAACACCTCGATGTTAGGCACGCCATTCACTATCACTGTGGATAAGTTGGAAGGTTGTACAACAGGCGTGTCGGCAGCAGACCGTGCTGCGACTATTCGTGCGTTGGCAGATCCGCAATCGACTCCAGCTACTTTTGGCCGTCCAGGCCATATCAATCCTCTCTATGCAAAGTCTCGCGGCGTGTTGCAACGTGCAGGACACACCGAAGCAGCTATTGATTTGGCACGCTTGGCAGGTTTAACTCCAGCTGCGGCATTGATTGAGATAATGAACCCTGACGGCACCATGGCGCGCTTGCCACAACTACAAGAAGTGGCTAAAGAGTATGGGCTGAAACTGATTTCAATCAAGGACTTAATTCAATACCGTTTAGAGCATCCCGATAGCAATCATTCTCCGAGAGGATACCGAGAGGATACCGAGACGATAGAACGCGGAGAAACTGTTTTTCTGCCAACTGAATATGGGGAGTTTCAACTGACCCCGTTCCGCGATTTAGCAACCGGTTTGGAGCATGTGGCTTTAGTCAAAGGGACATGGCAGGAGAATGAACCCGTATTGTGCCGCGTACACTCTTCGTGTATGACTGGCGACATCTTTGGCTCACGCCGTTGCGAGTGCGGAGAACAACTGCATCGCGCAATGGAAATGATTGAAAAAGAAGGCAAAGGTGTTGTCGTTTATATGAATCAAGAGGGTAGAGGAATTGGCTTGATGAACAAGATTCGCGCCTATAAACTGCAAGAACAAGGCGAAGACACCGTAGAAGCAAATGTGCATCTCGGTTTTCGCCCAGACGAACGAGACTACGGCGTGGGCGCACAGATACTGCGAGAATTAGGCGCACATAAACTGCGACTAATAACCAATAATCCAGTCAAACGCGTGGGGCTCGAATGTTATGGCATAGAAATTGTAGAGAATATACCAATAGAGATTGCTCCGAATCCCTATAATCTGCGATACATGCAGACCAAGAAGGAAAAAATGCATCACAATTTAAAACTCGTGTAAGATGAAAAAACTGGCTTTTTGTTTCGTTATCCTACTCATGAGTATGGTAGCAAGAGCTGACGAAGTGATTACGGTGTCGGCTAAGAATTCAGACATTTCTGCGAATCTGGATTTGAAAGTAGTAGCTAAGTTATTTGGTGAAGCCAAGAACTTAGAGGAGTTCGAAATGATGTTGAACAACCCCGATTCGGCATTTGTGAATTTAGACTTGAACGGCGATGGACAAGTGGACTATATCCGCGTGATTGAGACGCATAACGGTAGTCAGCACTTGATTGTATTGCAATCGGTATTGGCGGTCGATATCTATCAGGATGTAGCAACTATCTTTGTCGAGAAAGACGAAGCCACTAATCAAGTGTCGGTTCAGGTGATTGGAGACGAATATCTCTATGGTAGCAACTACATTATTGAGCCGGTCTATGTGTATCGTCCGGTTATCTATGATTGGTTTTGGAGTCCGTATTGGACATGCTGGAACTCACCTTGGTATTGGGGATATTATCCATTAGGGTGGCGTCCGTGGGCTTGTGTTCCGGTTATTGTCTATATTGACCGTTGTCACTACCACTGCCAACAACATACGCTATGTTCGTTCCGCTATACGCAGACTGCTCGTCCTTCAAGTCGAACCATGGGAGAGGGTGTTCGTCGCAATGACTTTGCACAAGCGCAACCGCAACGTGCTTTCGCCGCACGCAATTCGGGCGTAACCAACGCACGGCAGTTAGAGAACTCCGCTCGCGCTACTGCTACAACAGCACGAAGACCGGTTGCAACGGCAAGACCTGCCGCTACTGCACAACGTGCAACTGCCACAACGGCAACAAGAGCTAAATCCACCACGACCGCACAACGTGCAGCCACGACTACGCAACGTTCATCAACCTCTACTGCACAACGTGCAACGACGACTACGCAACGTGCAACGACGACTACGCAGCGTGCATCAACTTCTACTGCACAACGTGCAACGACGACTACGCAACGCTCATCTACCACAGCTACGCGTACGCCGACCGCTACCAATAGCAGTCAACGTGTATCAACCAGCACTCGTACAACGAGTTCTTATCCCAGTGGTACTTATTCAGGGGGAAGTAGCCGTTCTGGAGGCAGTATGGGCGGAGGCAGTATGGGAGGCGGGTCTTCCCGTTCTGGAGGAGGCGCATCAACCAGACGTTAAACACCTAAGAGCGATTTAACAAACTCTTCACGATGGAAGACCTGCAGGTCTTCCATTTTTTCGCCTAATCCGATATAGCGAACAGGAATCTTGAATTGGTCAGAAATACCGATAACAACACCACCTTTGGCGGTTCCGTCTAATTTAGTAATTGCAAGCGAACTAACCTGTGTCGCTTTAGTGAACTGCTTGGCTTGTTCAAAAGCATTTTGACCTGTAGAACCATCCAAAACGAGCATCACATCGTGTGGCGCATTAGGCACCACTTTCTGCATAACCGTCTTGATTTTGGTTAGTTCGTTCATGAGATTGATTTTGTTGTGCAGACGTCCTGCGGTATCAATCAGAACGACATCGGCATCGTTGGCTGTGGCGCTGGCGAGTGTGTCGTATGCAACAGACGCTGGGTCTGAGCCTTGCTGCTGCTTAATGACAGGCACGCCAATACGCTCTCCCCATATACAGAGTTGCTCGACAGCTGCTGCACGGAATGTGTCGGCTGCGCCAAGATAGACTTTTTTGCCAGCTTGTTTATATTGATATGCGAGTTTGCCGATAGTGGTCGTTTTGCCTACACCATTGACGCCAACAACCATCACTACGTATGGTTTAGCTGGTAATGGCTCGGAGAAATCACGGATATCTGTTTGCTCATTTTCTGCCAAGAGTTGGCTCACTTCATCTACGAGAAGCGCGTTGAGTTCTGCCGTTCCTACATATTTATCGCGTTTGACGCGTTCTTGAATACGCTCAATGATGCGGAGTGTGGTCTCAACACCAACGTCGCTGGTGATGAGCGCTTCTTCAATGTTGTCAAGGACGTCATCATCCACAGTAGATTTACCTGCTATGGCATGACTAATCTTATCTAAAACGCTGGTTTTGCTTTTCTCTAAACCCTTGTCCAGTGTCTCTTTCTTTTCTTTTCCGAATAATCCAAAAAATGCCATTGTCAATATTAGTTACGTTTATCCAGCTGCTCAAAAATGGAGTTTTTGCTCTTAAACTCTGGCACAATCTGTTTCATTTGTGCAACGGTATTCATCGCATTTTCTCGCTGACTAGTAGTGATGAGTGTTTCTATTTGTTGTTGTGCTTGTTGATACTCTACCTCGCGCACGCGCGCAATCATTATCTTATTATTAGTAGTGGGTAGGGTCGTTTCTTTCTGGTTGAGGACTTCTTCATACAGTTTCTCGCCTGGACGTAACCCTGTATAAGTGATATGAATATCAATATCAGGACGATACCCAGCTAAGCGAATCATGTTACGTGCTAAATCTGCAATCTTGACAGGATGCCCCATATCAAAGACGAATATTTCTCCGCCGTTTCCTAACGTGGCTGCTTCTAAGACCAGTGTGCAGGCTTCGGGGATGGTCATAAAGAAACGGATGATGTCGGGGTGAGTAACCGTTACTGGCCCACCTTGTGCAATCTGCTTCTTAAAGAACGGAATGACACTACCATTGGAGCCCAAAACGTTACCGAATCGAGTGGTGATGAACTTCGTGCAATTGGGGTTTTCTTGATGCAATTTGCGGAAGAGCGACTGCACATAGATCTCTGCGATACGCTTTGATGCTCCCATAACGTTAGTGGGGTTAACAGCTTTGTCGGTTGAAATCATCACAAAACGTTTGACACCAAACTCAACGCTGAGATCTGCCACGTTTTTAGTACCCAAGACGTTGGCTTGAATAGCCTCGTTCGGAAATTCCTCCATGAGAGGCACGTGCTTATAGGCTGCTGCGTGGAAAACTACATCAGGGTGATACTCTTCAAAGACTTCGCGCATCTTTTCGCGATTGCGCACATCACCAATGATCGGGATAAATATCTCATCTGGGAACTGATGCTGCAAGTCCATGCGAAGGTCGTGCAAAGGCGACTCTGCCTGTTCGAGCAAAATGGCTGCTTTGGGATAAAACGAAAGCACTTGTCTAACGATTTCTGAACCAATACTTCCTGCGGCACCCGTAATCATAACGATTTGGTCTTTAATGATGGCAGAGACATTGTCGGTATTGATATTGATAGTCGGGCGCTCTAATAAGTCTTCAATATGAATAGACTCAATACGACCAATATGCACCTCCTCCTCGTTGTTGTCGCCAAACTTTGTGATGGCTGGTGCCGTGAGGATATTGATATCGTTCTTAAGGAAAATCTGCAAATCTTGTGCAGGGTTAATTTCTTTCATCTTGATAGGCGAAACAATCACATCGCTCACGCCTTTGCTTTTCATGATAGCGATGGTCTTTTCGCTCATGAGGTACACGTTTAGTCCTTGAATACTATGCACGCGCATATCACGTCCGTCAGAGATAAACCCTACAGGACGATAACTTGCCATAGCCCCAGAACTACGCAACATCTTAGCAATAGCTTGCCCAGCGGACTTCGTGCCGTAGATGAAAACCTTCTTACTATGTCCCCAATTTTGCATCACGGATTCATAAATCGTTTTCACACCAATACGGAAACATACCAATAGAATAAATGCCATCGGTAGATAGATAATTAGCACCGTATTAAGGAAAGGTTTAGCACCTATTTGGATATCAAAGACTAAATTAGTAATCAGCAAAAGAATGGTAGTTGCCATCACACTGGACAATACCTTGAGAATGTCCATAAACGTGGAGTATCGTATGATTCCTGAAAAGGTACGAAAAACGCAGAAAAAAATCACTTGGACAATGACCAATACAATGGCTTGCATACTGAAGTTCAATAGTGCGTCGCCCGTATATGTGAAGAAGTGACTTCCCACAGCAATACTTATTGCAAAAGCAATAATGCTGAGCAACATATCTAACAATAACACTCCCCAACGAGGCAAATAACTCAGGTTACTGAAGTGAGAGAAAATGTCCGATCGAGTCATAATCTTATTCATAGTGATGACTATTTAATTCGTATTAATGAATGATGGCTTCTTTGATTTTTGCAACAATGTATTTCACATCTTCGTCTGTGACCATAGGCCCAGAAGGAAGACACATACCAATCTTGAACAACGCCTCACTTACGCCATTGACATAAGCTGGTGCATCTGCGTAAACAGGTTGTTTATGCATAGGTTTCCAGAGTGGACGACTCTCGATGCCTTGTGCATCTAAGTACATTCGAAGGGCTTCTACATTCGTGTTGGGTTCACAATCTGTGTGCAGTTCAGATACTTGATGAGTAACCCCTGCTGCTCCACCAACTGCACCTTGAATAGCTACTTTGTAAGCGTTTTCTTGTCCTTTAATCTGCAAATCCGAATCTATCGTAATGGTATTAAGCCAATAGTTGCTATTGTAATCTGCAGAAGGTGCTTTGTGGAAAATTATTCCTGGAATATCTTTGAAAGCTGCCTCATAGAGCTCCGCGATATGTTGGTGGTGACGGATATGCTCGTCTAAAACGGTCATTTGGCCGCGACCTATACCTGCGCAGATATTTGACATGCGGTAGTTGTAACCAATGACTTCGTGTTGATAATAAGGATACGCGTCACGCGCCTGCGTGGCATACCACATTACTTTTTGTTTGGCAGCATCGTCTGGACAGATAAGTGCACCACCACCAGATGTCGTAATCATCTTGTTTCCGTTGAAAGAGAGTACTCCATACTCGCCGAATGTACCCAGTACTTGTCCTTTGTAACGGCTACCCAAACCCTCTGCTGCATCTTCTATCACAGGAATCTGATACTTATTAGCAATAGCCATAATTTCCTCAATGCGATATGGCATACCATATAGAGCTACAACCACAATGGCTTTTGGGTAGCATCCTGTTTGAGCTTTACGATCAATAATCGCTTGCTCCAATAATTGGGGATCCATATTCCAAGTCTCAGCCTCCGAGTCAATGAAGACAGGGGTTGCGCCTAAGTATTTAATGGGGTGACTACTTGCGCAGAACGTGAAAGATTGAACACATACTTCATCGCCAGCTTGTACGCCGCAGGCAATCAAAGCTAAATGTACCGCTGCCGTGCCTGCTGACAATGCTACAACTTGCTTATCTTGACCAACATATTGGCGCAAGTCTTCTTCAAAACCATTGACATTAGGTCCCAAAGGCACCACCCAATTAGTGTCAAAAGCCTCTTGGATATATTGTTGTTCTTTGCCGCTCATGTGCGCAAGGCACAAATAAATACGCTTGTTCATATTGAGTTTTAATTATATCCGTTAAATGTTTCTGCTGTTTCTTGGCCTTCGTGTGAAATGTCCGCACGATGAAGCACGTTATAGATTGTCATAAAGATAATTTTTATATCAACTGCAAAAGAGATATGGTCAACATACCACACATCATACTCAAATTTCTTCGTATGCGTGATAGCGTTTCGTCCATTGACCTGTGCCCAACCTGTTATTCCTGGACGCACTTCATGTCGACGCATCTGAGTAGGGGTATATAGTGGCAGGTATTTGACCAATAGTGGTCTTGGACCTATAAGTGACATGTCACCCTTGATTACGTTAATGAGTTGTGGCAACTCATCCAAGGAGGTGCTTCTAACCAAACGCCCCACTTTCGTGATACGTTGTGCATCAGGAAGCAGATTGCCCTCGGCATCGCGCTCATCAGTCATCGTCTTAAACTTGAGCAGCCTAAAAATGTGAGCATCTTTGCCAGGACGATCTTGTGTAAAGAAAACTCCTGCACCTTTGTTAGCGAAGTGTAAAAATAGCACCAAACCAAGAAAAATAGGACTGATACAAACAAATGCTACCAATGCCACACTGAAATCTAATATGCGTTTAATCCCGTTTTTATACATGTTGAATTTGTCCATTATAGACGTGAATATCTGTTTTAACAACTTTAGCAGGATTTCCTACTGCTACACTATTGGATGGGACGTCTTTTGTTACAATAGCTCCGCTACCAATCACTACTTCGTCGTCAATATGTACTCCTGGCATAATAATCGCATTGATGCCAATGACACAATCGTGCCCAATATAGGTATCCGTTTTGAGTGCACGGCAGTGGTCATGTGCCATCACGAATGCGCCATTAAGTACCCACGTTCGGTCACCAATATGAATACCCTTCGGATTGATACTCTTATCCAAATGAGCCTTGTGAGCAATGCAAACATGTTCTCCCAAGTCCATCTTATAAACTTTGCGCAAGTATGCAGGATATAGTCCTGTTACCAATGTCCAAACTTTACTTCGTAAACTCATCACCTATCTCAATTAATTCAGGTATTACTACGCTCTTTGCATTAATCAGCATCGTCCCCCAACTCAGCCCTAAACCAAATGAAGAGCAGAGCATTCTTGTGGTCGTGTTGCTGCGTAATCGGTCGGCAATGCGCGTCACCATAAGGGATGGTATGCTGGCGCCGCCAAGATTGCCAAACTCCTCAAGATCGTATGGCACTTTCTCAATCGGCAAATGCAATTTCTTAACCACTCTATCTACAATCAACTTATTTGCTTGATGTATCAAGAAATAGTCGATGTCATTATTGACATCTATGTGGTAGTCTTCAATCAGTTGTTGTATAGACTTCGGTGGACGTGAAATAGCAAAAGTCAATACAGCTAATCCATCAATCATCGTGTCTTTTGGGGCGCGAACAATGCCGTTACCAAAATCCTCTTGTACGAACGATTCAGGAGTAATAGGATTCCTAAAACCTCCATGAGGCGTCATAAGTGCTTTATATCCACTGCCTAATGTGTGGAAGTCAATCACAATATCTTCTGCTTTTTCGTCATACTCAAGTGCAATCGCCGTCCCGCAATCACCAAAAAGTGGAACACGACTTTTGTCTTGCATAGACCCCATGCGCAATGCGGTGTCTCCTACTAACAGTAATGCGCGATGGATATTTCCAGATGTGAGCATATTGCCTGCCACATTGATAGCATACATCGTCCCGCAACATCCCATCGGGAGGTCAATGCAGAAACAGTCGGTACTTAATCCTAACCGATCTTGCAGCACGCAAGAGGTAGGTGGAGTGGGGTAGAAATCCCCAGTTACAGACTCAAAGACGAGCATGTCGATACTCTCCTTTTCCCAGCCCATATCTGCTAACAGCTTTTCTGCTGCGGCTTGACATAAATCGGAAGCGCATGTTGATGTTGGTCCGATTCGGCGTTCGCGAATACCAACGTTCTCATCAAAGAGCGTTGCATCTTCTGCCGACATCAAATCAATATCTGCTGTCTTGACAATGTGCTTGGGCATACATGCACTTACACCTGCCAGTCGTACGTTTTTTATTGTCCAACGTGCCATTATAGTTCAATGTTGTTTTTGGCAAGAATCTCTTTTCCTGCATTGTAACTTGTGCATGCCATGATATCTTCTGGATCAAGCATCAAATCAAATGCCTCTTCCATACCAGAAATGATACTCAATTGATGTACAGAATCCCATTCAGAAACGGTTTCTTTGCTGAAATTTTCACCCAATTGGTCAATGGAGACGCCAAACACCTCCACAAAAATCTGATTGTATTTCTCTAAATTATTCATCATTAATTATCCATTATTCATTATTCATTACTCAATCTACTATACAGTTTTTTCCCCGTTGCATTCTTCGGAATCTCTGCAATAACGCGAATCTCAAATGAAGTCGCCACGATGTGCGTTTTTTCTACAAGACATTGTTTGACTGCATCTTTCTTCGCCTCATCGGTGATATACACGTACATCTTTTCGTCTGTTCCCACGCACGCTACCTCGGTCTGACATTCAGAGGTCACTATCTGTTCACACTCATCTAATCCTACGCGCATGCCGAACAATTTTAGGAAACGTCCCATACGCCCCACAATATAGTAGCAACCATCTTCATCGAAATATGCTAAGTCGCCTGTGCGAATAAAGCCGTTCCTTTCATCTCCCAATAGCAAGTCTTCTTGACATCGAGCATAACCCATTGTCACATTCTTTCCCCGATAGCACATCTCGCCCTCAGTATGCGGCATAGTGATAAGTTGTCCTTTCGCGTCAATTAGAGATAACTCTCCATTAGGAACGGCAATACCAATACTACCCATTTTCTCTGCCGCCCATTTAGCAGGCAAGTATGCCATACGTGCTGTGCACTCCGATTGACCGTATGTCGCAATCCAACGCTTCCCTTTCTCTTGGCAGTATTGTACCATCTTCTCATTCAAGTCCTTAGGCATTTTACCGCCACCTTGTGTCAGCAACTCAAGGTCGGGTAAGTCCATTCGATAGAATCGCATCAAGTTGAGAATCTGATAACTATATGGCACGCCAGTGAAGGACGTAGCGTGTTCGTCTTTGATAAACTTCCAAAAACCTGCATCCGTCATATTCAGTCCCGTGATAAGCACTGTCGCACCTACTTTGAAATGACTGAAAATCATACTCAGACCCATCGTGTAGTAGAGGGGTAAAACCATCAATGGACGGTCGCTCTCTTTCAGTTCAAAGAACGTGGATATATTCAATCCCGCTGCCTCTATATTGTCGTAGCAATGTCGCACAAGTTTTGGACTTCCTGTGCTACCAGACGTAGGCAGCAAGTGGCTCAGTTGAGGATGAATAGCGGTTCCTGTTTTTCCGTATGTCTCAGTAAGTGTCTCAAGCAGGGTAGGGTCTGTCTTCTTATTGAGAATGAGGGGTACAAGTCGTTCGCTCACGAGCATTGCCATCACTTTGAGCACACTGGCAGCGGTATTCTCTACAAGCACCATACGAAATTCACGTGCTGCATACTGCTCGCGAATACGCATAGCCTCTGCAACAATTTCGCCGTAGGTCACGCTTCTTCCTTCGCTGTCCAAGACAGCCACTCGATTCGAATCTATTTTATCTATGCCTAAAAGCATAACTCTTTCTACTTTCTCCTTTTGACTTTCGACTTTCTACTTTCTCCTTTCGACTTTCATATACTTGCACATCCGTCAACTCCCAATATCTGTCCGCTAATATACGAAGCCCTGTTGCTTGCAAGAAAAGCACACGCATTTGCAATGTCTTCTGGAGTTCCTAAACGACCCAACGCAATTCGGCTGATGCGGTCTTCTATCTTTTCGGCATTCGTGGTCTCATATAATTCTGCAAATCGCTCTGTCTTGACGATACCTGGAGCCACCGCATTCACGCGAATCCCTTGTGGTGCCAACTCTTTGGCTGCGGACTTGGTGAGCGAAATAATAGCACCTTTCGTAGCAGAGTAGGCTACTTGTCCTGGCGAACCTAAGACCGCTGTCACAGACGCAATATTAACAATGTTGCCTCCTCCATTACGTGCCATCAGACGCGAAACGAGTTGAATCAACTCCAATACCGCAATCACATTCACGCGGAACATCAATTCGGTCTCTTCGCGCATAATCATGCCAATCTTACGATTAAACACCACACCTGCATTATTGACCAAACAATCTATGCGACCTTCTTTCTTGAAGATGTCCATCATAGCCGTCTTGACGGCTGCGGCATCGGTAATATCAAACACAATCGGATGAATACTATCGTTCTCAGACGCAAACTCCTGCCTGTCGCATGCATATACAATCGCACCATCGGCAGCAAACTGTTGAGCAATCTGTCGCCCAATACCTTGTGCAGCACCCGTAATGATACAAACTTTATTTTCTAATAGTTGAGCCATAACTTCTAATGCTATATGGTTGTTTAATTCAATGTCAATCCGCCGTCTAATTTCAGTCCTGTGCCCGTTGTCCATGCCGAAGCGTCGGAAAGCAGATAGATGATGGCGTATGCAACTTCTTCTGGCTTGCCATAACGTTTCATAGGATAACGCGCCAAGTTCTGCTGCTTCTCTTCTTCCGTAACAGGCAAATGACGAATGGCGTCCGTCTCTATCATAGCAGGATTGACACTATTGCATCGAATACCTTTACCGGCTAACTCCAATGCTGCTGAACGCATAAAAGCATCAATTCCACATTTGGTCGTCGCATAAATCGCATTCCCTGTAGATACACGATATAAACCCGCCGCAGATGCTGTGAAAACGATTGATGACGGATTATTCATTTTCTTAGCCTTGACAAGATGTCGCGTCAGCAAAATAGGAGCATTGAGATTGACGCGTTGCATCTGCTCTAATTTCTCTGCCGAGATAGTCTGGACTGGACATAATCCTGTTACTCCAGCATTATTCACACAACCATCCAATGGCGGCAACAGTTCCACTAAACTTTTGATGCCTTCTTCGGTGCTCAAATCGGCAAGTATATATTGATGTCCTATCCCCTCTAATTGCCTTAATGTTGCCTGCAACCGTTCCTCGTTGCGTGCGGTGAGTACTACTCGAGCACCCATCTTAGCACATTCGATAGCTGTTGTCTGACCGATACCAGAGGAGGCACCCGTCACCAAAATCGTCTTATTGGCTAATGAAAACGGATTGTACATTATTGTTTGCTAACTACTAAATCAAATAACTCTTGAATAGTATTGGTCTTGCGCATCTCCTCTGGAGGCAACACAATACCATACTCGTCATCCACCATCGTGATAACAAGTAATGCTACCAAAGATGTCCAACCTTCCACTTCACGAAAACGAGTCTCTGGTTGTAACTCTACATTGAGATCATCAAACTGATCTGCTACATTGGCAATAAATTGTTGTATATCCATATCTTTTTACTTTTGACTTTCGACTTTTGACTTTCGACTTACACTAATCTTTTCGCAGGATTTCCCATCACAGTAGTCCCTGATTGGACACGACGAATAACGAAACTACATGCGGCAACGCGCGAATTACTTTCAACTGTCACATGGTGACTAATCATAGCGGAAGTGTGTATATCGGTCTCATCTTCCACAACAGTACCACCCACCAACGTCACATGGGTATCGATGCGATTAAAGTCCCCAATGCGCGAGTCATGACCAATGACGCTATACGATTGTATGAGATTGTATTTGCCCACCTTGGCATCTGCTCCGATGGTCGTAAACGCCCCAACTATCGTGCCCTCTCCCACTTCTACATTGGTACCCAAACGTGCCGTCTTATGAATCATCGTAAGGAACACGCCCCCGCGCGCAATAATCTCTTCCATACATTTACGACGAGCGGCGCCTCCAATCGAGCATACAAAAACCTCATCTGCAGATGGCTGATAATCGCATATCTTGCCCAACATTGGGGGATAGTTCTCAAAACCATCCAACGCAGCAAGGTTATCGTCAATAAAACCCTTGATAGTATAACTCTCGCCATACCCAATGCTCTCGCGTGCCATGTCATAGAACGTCCGTCCCATGCCGCCTGCACCTATGATAATCAGTTGTTTCATCGCTCGCGTCGTTCCTTAAATGTTAATCAATACTTAATGACGAACAGCTCCCGTAATGGTGTATTGAACGCCATTGCGCTCTATAATGAGTTCGCCTTGTTGAATATATTTCTTTGCAGAACTCGTTGCATTACTTTCTACAGCCTCATACCCCATAGTTGAATTAGGGCAGATTCCGATGATAGCATCTATCGCGTCTGAGAACTGATAACTCGTACCAGATGGTTTAAGCGCAGACAATGTGGTATAGCAGTTGCTGTCGCCTTCCCAACCCCAATTGATATGGAAACGACCTTGCGTATCTCGTCCATCGCACACAAACTCATGACCTCCGGCGTTGTCATCTTCACCACCCATCAAGATAGGACGACCTGCTTCCAACTCAGTATTGAAATAGGATGTGAATTTGCTGGTCGATAAACTCCACTCGCAAGGAATGTCAGGAATCTCCGTCCCTTTGGCGTTCTTATAGTCACTCTTTGAATAGGTAGTAATGAATTTGCCGATCTTGTAGTCGAAGTATTGGGTGAGTGCATAACCCATATCGTCAGTCCAAGCACCTGAACAGTCTCCGCCATACTGCATATCGCAGGCGATACCGCAGCACGACATCAATGTAGCTACTGCTTCTTTTTGAGCTGTGGTCGCTTTTTTGCCAGAATATGCAGGCAACATATTGTCCCAATCAAATGTGACAGTCGAGAAATCTTTGGAGAGCTCTTCTTTTTTAGTTCTGGTGCAATATTCATCCTTGCAGCATTCCCATGTATAAGAGTGCGAACCGATACCTTTTGCAGGATAACGCCATTTGTACATGATTTGTGCAGTTGCAGTAGCCACACAACCAGTCAAACAACGCTCACTTGTTTTCCACAAGTCCATTGGACATTGGTTATAATAGGGCTCCATTTGCTCCCATGTTATCTCTACACCATTTTTATTGACCAACAATGGCTTAATGGCAGTCACCTGCGTGGCACGTTTGGGAGCTGCATTACTCTCGTTAATCGCGCTCAGCTCTTTCTGCATACGGTTGAGCCAAAACTGAAAGTTCGGATTGATGTTGTTCTCATCAAATTGTCCACTCTCACTATAAACCAATACATCTTCTGCCAAATCGTCGCCGCTGACGATAACAAAACCGCCATTGTTCTCTTGATTGAACACATAGTATGCCGGAGCAGTACTATTGTTTTTGGTGCGTGTTGCTACCAATCGCATACTCTCTGACGTACGAGGTGTTGCGTGTGCTTTGCGCAACTGGGGTTGTACATTCGTAAACTGTGCCGCAATTTGTGCAGCTTCTTCTGGCGTGCGCTCTGCTGCAAAACAGCAAGCCACACATACCACTAAAGATAATAAAACAGTCTTTCTCATAGTGTGTTTGTTTTTAATTAGTTTGTATTTAGTTGTTTTCCTGCCTCCCCCCACTACAGCAGGGATTGGCAGTGTCTCTTTTTACTTTCTACTTTCTACTTTCTATTCCATACTCCTTCAGCGCAGCGGTCTATACTCCTTCAGCGCAGCGGTCTATATTCCTTCAGCGCAGCGGTCTATACTCCTTCAGCGTAGCGGTCTTTCCTAAAAAGCGCGCAAAGTTACTACTTTTTTTGCATATATGCAAATATTTGACGTTTTTTTCTACACATTCGTCAACCTTTTTAGTAAACTTTTTAGTAAACAAGTCAAAAGCTTACGATTTTTAAGACACTTATTCCGTAAACAAGTCAACTTTTTCAGTTTTACTCAGCCCCTTTTTTTGCGAGATTTGTTCGAGTCTTCCCCGACGGTCGCCCGACAGTCACCCGACAGTCGCCCGACAGTCACCCGACAGTCACTCGAAGGTCACTCGAAGGTCACACGATAGAAAAAGCACCTTTGCAGAATACATTCCACAAAGGTGCAAAATATTTATTGCGAGAACTCTTATTTCACGCGATAAGCAGCAATAGTTTCTTCAAATATCTTTGTCAACTGCTGAGCAATGACCTGCGGAGAGAATCGCGCTTGACAATCATCGGCAATAGCCTGCCTATCATAATCTTGATAGTGAGCTGCCATTTGCTCAATGCAGCGTGTCAATCCGTCTATATCATTTACCTCAAAAAGTAGTCCGTTCTTTTCATCTATACACTCCCGAATACCACCAGTAATCGAAGCAATAATGGGAAGTCCACAAGCTAATGCCTCTAATACGGCTACGGAGAAATTCTCTCCTCGAGATGGAAGTATAAAACACGAACTTTGCCGTAACATGTCAGCAATAAATGGCTTATCGCGCTTGCCTAATAAGTGAATATGATTCTGAAGATGTGCAGCGTCTATTTGTGCTTGTAGTCTGGTATGCTCTTCTCCTTCACCGATGATGCTCAGCTGCCAATTCGTTTTGACTAACGATGATTTGTGGAGGGCTTGGATAAGTAAGTCAAATCCTTTCCCATATAGCAATGACCCAGTTGACACCATTTTGAATGTGTCATCGGGAGCATTAGGAGTGTAATAAAAATCAGAACTATATGTGTTGTGGATAACATGCACGGTTTTTGTGTGAAAAAACTCCTGAATACGTTGTGCTAATGGTTGAGATACTGCAATTATGGCATTTAACTTTGGATAAGTATATTCCCCCATCCAACGAACATTAAGTGGCATAGGATTGCTATTAAGTTTTGACCAATGTTCAATACCTATTACAGGAATATGTTTTCTATTCCCAACCCATACTGCATCCACACTACGAAATAGATAATGAGAATACAATACATCTGGTTTGCCAAAACGTTTGATAGCTTTTTTTAGTATATATAATAATTGAAGACGTATGCTCAATGTGCGTCTTATATACCCCAAATAGGTTACGCTGGGTCGATAAAAAAAGTCAAGACTATGTACGCCATTGATATACCGTTCCGTTATGCCTAATTTCCGATAAGCTAATCTAAAACGTGTATCGATACTCAGCATAACCACTTCATGACCGAGAGCAGCTAATGCTTCAGCTTGATCTTTTTCAAAACAACCCCATTGTGGACTCTGGGGAGTCGGGTAGCCTCGTGAAATAATAAAAATACGCATATTATTTTTTGAATAATTTGTAAGTGAAACGTATGAAAAAGTTACATTTCCATTGAATGCCTAATCGTATAAATTGTAGAATGCAATGAAATCCAAACGGAGCGGCTTGTTTTATATAGAATAAGATGGAGGTTTGATAACGTCTCAAATTATTCTGTTGAAGTAGTCGGTTTTTTCGTAATTGGACTAAGTAACGGACACGTATAGCTTCCAATGATGACTGTTTTGTTAGACTGTTGCTTGTATCAGTTATACAATAAGTGGATGGTGATACGACATGTATGTTTTTGGCATAAAGCGCTACTTGTACGGAGAACATGGTGTCGTTACACCAGCGCGTTTCGTCAAATAGAATGTTATGCAGCTTCACTAAATTGTTCTTGATCATTTTTCCCCATGGTACATCATGCTTAAAGCGCAACCATCGTTCATTCTCAATTGATGGAAATGCAAGATAGTTGGTGATATATTTCCCATATGTTTCACGTCGATTGGAAGGAAGAAGCGTATCAGATATTACACTCTCAATGTCAAAATATATGATATCATAATTTGTATCAATCCATGCATCCATGATTTGCCATGCATTGGTTGTAAAGAAATCATCTGCATCGGCAAACACTAACCATTCTCCTTTTGCATGCTCCAATCCTATGTTCCTTGCTCGCCCTGCACTTCCACCTTGAGGAGTTTGATATACTTGAGTATAAGGACGATTCTGACCAGGCATTTGAGCCAATGTAACTATATCAGGATTACTACAATCATCCACCACGATAACTTCTATATCCTCACGAATAGGAATAGAATCTAAACAACGCTGCAATAATTTTGGAGAGTTGTAATGAGGTATAATAATGCTATAGCGAATATCAATCATGCGGAGATTCAAGTTTTAAGTCAGACTCTGTATCACTTTTTGTCTCTATATCAAATTCATTAGCATGTGCAATCATTATTATTGGCAACATCCACATAACGTACGAATACACTTCCATAATCATCATAAAGAGAAATACCCAAAGTAAAACAAGGAGCAGGATGTTGTCTTTGTTTCGGAATTTGAAGTACCTGATATGCACAGCAATCATCATGAAGATCCATGCTATTAACAGCATAAAACCTCCTTCATACACGATTTTAAGCAGTAGATTATGCGGCATGACTCCTCCAATTTCTCCACGATACTCATCTGCTGTTTTTAATCCATGTCCCACAAGAGGAGATTGAATAACGCCCAATATAGTGTTTTGCCATAGTGTGGTTCGGTCAGAGAAAGTCATATCCTTGTGCAACACCTCTTCTACGAAGTATGTCACTTTATCGTTTTGCAGCATATAGAAACTTTGTTTGAGAGCAAAATTTTGGAATAAAAAATAGACAATAATAAACGCGAATAATCCTAATTTGCGTAAACGATAGGAACGAATAACATAAAATAGGAAACAGATAGTTATACCTAATAATGAGGTTTTTGAACCCACAATCAACAAGGAGATGATACAAACTGCAACCAAAAATAGCAAATGTAGTTTATGCTTATTTGTTTTGCTGGTGTAGAATGTGTGTAAAGCTACAGCGGGCAACATAGTCTTACCAAACTGGTTGTAGTTACCTCCCAAGAGGTAATAATCCATAGAGCCATTAGGATTGATAAAGCCATCCGGTAGAACAAAAAGTAAAAGGAAATTGATATAAATGGCTACCGAAAAAATCACGATAAGAATTTCCAGCAAGTCGATGGGATGAGTTTTTATCAAGACTCGAATCAGTACCCATATAATGAATATGTCCAATATGCTGGATATTAGTCGTACTAACGCAGATGAACCTGTAATAAATGAACAAAACAAAAATACCCCTGCAAAAATAATCATGGAGGATTCTACAATACTCCAACGAGGTTTTTTACGCAAATACAGCAGGATAATAAATGGGACAAACGTAAACCGTAAGATAGATAATATAGTGGGGATAATCGGCCAATTGTCCAAAAAGAATATATATCGGGAAAAAATAACCCCGAAAACGAAAAATAATATGCGCTTGGTTTTTATGGACAATGGATTTCCCATATAAGTCGTCATGTTATCTGTTAATAGGTAGATGTATTAAATCACCAATTAGTTTGTCCGTATAAGGTAATTTACAATTATCTAATCCTTTGCTTGGAGTAAAAGTCAGTTCGCCAAAATATACTTTTCCTTGGCAGATGTAAAAGTCACATCGTACGTATGGGAATGGCTTAGTCAACTTTTTAGCACACTCAATCATATATTCCCATCCTTCGGGCTTGTCATAATGAAAATCCGCAGGCGCATCTATGCCGTCTTGCGTCATGTGACGCTGAAGATTTCCCTCTAAATCCAAATAATAGAACTTCGGATGAATACCATTGGCTCGGTCTCTTCCTACACAGACCATAACATAATAAGGTTGCCCATCGCAGCAATATATCTTATAATCTTCAGGGATACCACCATTGTCGGATTCTAAAAAACGTTCGGCGATAATCCTCTTTGGAATAGCAGCATACTGCATTTCCGAAGCATAAAGATGAAATGTGCTATGCAGCCATGGACGCATCTGTTTGATTGCCGTTGGTATATCTAACACAGACTTGTCTTGCACAATCATATTCATAGCACAACCATAAGTGTTTTTAAGCACAAAGCGATTGGGGAGCTTAGAAAAATCAATGTCTTCAGGACGCTCCCATACTCCTAACAAATCATTCAATATATCCTCGCAACCACATTGCTTGACATATTCTCGTACTGCATATTTATCTGCGCATTGGGTAATGAGCGGATTATTGTAATACGTGTTTAACTTTAACCATAAAGTCTTCTCATTGCTTGTTACAGGATGCTTTAAGTCTAAACGCTTATGAAAGTAACGAAAATACTGCACCTTCGTGTTGAGGGTGGGGGAGATGAGGGTTAAACCCTTCATGATAATTGCTATGATGGAATGTAATAATACCATATTATGAAATAAATTGAATAATCTCGTCTTTTTGCCAAGTCGCTATACCAAGTGATTCTACGGTGCGACCAATACTCCTAAAATCAACATTCACAAGAGAAGATGCGATATTGATTAGCGAAGAGGTGATGCGTGTGTCAATATTGGCTTTCTTCGCAAGCGACTCAAGGGCGCATAAACCCATAGGAACATCTTCATGAATAAACCGTGTATTCAAGTTTGCAGGCCCTTTTGGACCCCCATTCTGTGCATAGGAACGAAATACTGCGTATGGATTTTTGGTCAAGTCCTCTTCGTTTCTCCATCTGCATGCTTCAACGTATGACAAAGGTTTACCTTTATATGCCGTAATGACATTGTTCTTCTCTTCATCTAACATCTTAACGATATTCCAAACGGCAGGGGAGAATGACTCTCTATACATCCAAAATTCACCCTGCATCATTTCAATTCGACTTGCAGACATTATGGAACCAATGGTGTGTACTACCATATTCGGATTATGCATAGCACTTTCAATAATATTGGTGCGCAGATATTTATGCGAATCAAATAATGAGTCTATTTGTTGCAAGTAAGGTCTGTTTTTCTGCTCTAAAAAAGCAATAGCATTTCGTACGTTTTTAAACAAAATATCCACTTTACCAAATGCGGTAATTCGCGCATCGTATGGGGTCGATTCTCCTTCCGCGAAAATGATGTTCTTGGATGTTGCACATTTGAAATAGAATGAACCTAAATTTCCAGGTATTATAAGTACTATTTGACCATCTTCTAAATAGGGACAGATAAGTTCTGCTATTTGGGGATGCTGTAAACTTTGCGTTAAAACCAAGATAACATCTGCTCCTTGAATCCCTGCTTTTACATCATGCGTAATCAATGAAATGGGCGCAAAGTGGTATTCTTCTTCGTTAAGGTATCTATTACAATAATAAATACCCTTTTGCTGCTGAAGAATATTGAAATTATCTTCGTTAATATGAGAGGTCTTCACCAATCTAACTTCATGTTGCCGCTCAGATAATTTGGCAGCATGAGCACATCCTGAATTTCCTGATCCAATAATTGCTACTTTCATTCCTATCTACGATTATATGTCTTGGTAATTCTATTATATATCAATTATTTGATTTTGTCACTTATCATCTTTATCGCGATTTGACGTTCCGTCTTAGTCAGAGCAGTGAACCATATAACTATAGCTCCTGCTATGGCTGTCGTAATGAGTGTCAGTACAAAGCGATAAGAAATATCTACATACGAAATGATAAGCCAACTGGTAGATGCCATAATGATGTATGGACAAAGTAATGGAAGAAAAACATTCTTCGCAAAATGACGAATAGAGATGCCTGCTGTATATTTCAAAAAAGGTAGTCGTATCATAGCACATAGCAATTCAAAACCAATATAACAAAGCATGGTTGATGTAACAGGTAACCCACATTTAAGACAAATCCAAGCTGCTGGAAGTGTCAATACTTTGACGGTATTGACGATGATGGAATAATTTCGTATCTTGCCAATAGCCTGATTAGCACTACCTAAGCCAATGGTCAATTGATCACATACTGAAGCGGCTAAAACAAATCGACAAAACATATTTGCACCTTCAGGAACATCCGTAAGCCACCAATGTAGAATAGCATCCATCTCTGCTATGATAGGAATTGCTACCATGGCTATAAGTAATGACGCATACTTACTGGCACTCTCTGCTAATATTATCATACGTTCACGATTACCAGAACCCTCTGCTTTCATAATCTGAGGATTAATGGCATTAGTAACAGATTGTGCAACAAAGTTGATAGCACTCGTAACGTGAAGAGCAATTCCGTATGCAGCATTGACAACCGTATTTATGAAACGGTTGAGAATAATAGCCAAACCTTGTGTACGCGCAATAATACATCCTGTGGAGTATATCGTCCACCCTGCAAAACCACTCAACTGCTTTATATATTCGTTATCCCATTCTTTCAAACGTACCCAATGACATTCCTTAAAGTGAGAGACCGCGTAAAGACCGAATGCCAATAGATTGAAAATATTGATACATGGAAGTAAACAACTATATGTTATTAGCCGATCATACGAGATATGTGTGAGCCAAATAGCTAATATTACACGAAAAATACCATCCAAAACATCCACAATGGATATATATACAATGTTTTCTCGTGCAATAAATAAAGCTCGGTATGGAGCAGTAATGAATGAAAGAAAAAGCATAAACAACGATGCAAAATATACAACCATCGCAGCATTGTCTCGTGAATCTTCAATGTTGAGATACGAATGAGTTATCCACCGTGCTCCAACCGAAAGTAAAAAAACTAAGGACAAACCAATCAATAAATGTAGCAAAATACTATTCCCGAAGATAGAATAGACCTTGTCTTCTTGTTTAGCGCCGTGATAGAATGACAAATAACGTTGCGTTGTAGTAACTAAAGCTCCTGTTATAAAAGATAGCATAGCCACAACGCCACCAACCACATTAAATATGCCATAGTCGCTCTGACCCAAAGCTGCTAAAATGAGACGTGTGGAATAGAGGGATAAACACACGTTGAGCACCGTCCGGGTGTATTGCGCTGCTGTATTTATTATGATGCGTTGGGATGATGTCATGCCAAAAGCGACTATTATAGGCTGATGTGAAATAAATCACGTGTTAACCAAAAGCTAATCCCACAAAATACTAACATACACATGAATAAAACAAATGAAGCACGATGAGGCTTAGCTGCCCTTTGAGGAACATTCGCGCTTTGAATGGTTGTAAAGACGGGGGTGTTTTCTTGCAACTTCGCTTTCGATGCCATTAGTTGCTTTTGAAGCGTTGTATAAGCAGTATATTTTGTATCCATTTCACCTTGCAAGTTATTTAACTCAACTCTATATCTTTGTTGAGTGGTGTTAGTATGAGCATCTACAAATGCGATGTACTGAGCACTTGCTTCTTCATACTCTGCTTTAGATTGAGGAATAATAGTGGTGTAATAATCAATATCTGCTTGCGCTTTTTGTGTACGATAAGCAATGGTAAACATTTGTAATTGTTCTTGAATCGTTTGGGCAATGATTGCGCATACCACAGGGTCTTGAGCTGTAGTGGTTATCCTAACCAAATTGGTCTTTTTATCCACATTACATACTATGTATTCTTTTATAGCATCTATAATACTATGTTGCTCTTTTGTAAACCATAGGAACTCGTTTTTCTGTGAATCTGTACCACCTATGTTGCGATATTCTATGTTGTCCTTCTTAGATATCATTCTAAAAAAACATTGTTTAGCATGTTTCCAAAATGGAGCATGCTGATAAGTCTTAAGGTAGTTATAGTAAGTTCCTTTATACCCACCATCAATAGTAGAAACAGGGGTATCAAACAAGCGCATAATAAAATCTGGAGAAGCTAATACCTCTGGATAAATGGCTGAATTGATGGCATCTTCTGCCATCAACCCACCTAAGTTGCTAAAGCCGAAAGAAGATGCAAGAGAGGCTAAAGAGTTACTTTTTGTGTCTTGCGATTCTGGTGCCAATATGATGGTACATTCGTATGTCTTAGGCACACATAGAATGAGGGCACTGCTAACTACAAGTGTGATTGGAAGAACCCAATAGAAAATTTTTCGATTATCCCATAATCTGTTCCATAATGCCTTCAAATCAATCATTGGCTGCTGATTTGCTACGTTGTTTTGTTCGCTGCTTTTATTGTCTTGCATATTGATTAAAATTAGTCGCGACGGAAAATGTCGCGTGTATAAACTTTATCTTGTACGTCGTTTAGTGCTACATCATATCGATTAGCAATAATAGCTTGTGACTGCGCTTTGAATGCGTCCATGTCATTTACTACTAATGAGCCAAAGAAAGTTGAACCATCGGGTAGGGTGGGCTCATATATAATCACTTGAGCTCCTTTGGCTTTGATGCGTTTCATTATTCCTTGTATGGAACTTTGACGGAAGTTATCCGAATTGGATTTCATCGTTAGACGATATACTCCAATCGTACAAGGCTTTTGATCAGGAGTGTATTGATTGTGCTCTGAATAACTATACCAACCAGCTTTCTGCAATACGCGGTCAGCAATAAAATCCTTTCGTGTACGATTACTCTCAACAATGGCTTCAATGATATTCTCTGGCACATCTTGATAATTCGCCAATAGTTGTTTGGTGTCTTTAGGCAAACAATATCCGCCATATCCAAAAGATGGATTGTTATAATGCGATCCAATACGTGGGTCTAAGCATACTCCATCAATGATATCTTGCGTGCTTAAACCTTTCATCTCTGCATAAGTGTCTAATTCGTTGAAGTAACTAACGCGTAATGCTAAATACGTGTTGGCAAATAATTTGACTGCTTCTGCTTCTGTAGCACCCATATACAGGGTCTCGATATCTTTCTTAATAGCACCTTCTTGTAGCAGTTGAGCAAAGACCTGAGCGCTATGCATCAATTGCTCTTTCTTCTCTTTTGGAATACCTGCTATAATGCGAGATGGATAAAGATTGTCATACAACGCCTTGGATTCACGCAAAAATTCTGGGAAGAAAAGTACATTGATATCTCCAAAACGCTCAAGTAGGTGCTCTGTGTAACCAACAGGAATGGTCGATTTAATTACCATTACAGCATGCGATCCCGAATCCAATACCAATTGAATGACATTCTCAATGGATGAGGTGTCGAAGAAGTTTTTCTGAGGGTCGTAATTAGTCGGAGTTGCAATAACTACAAAATCTGCATCACGATATGCCGTTGATGCATCCAAAGTCGCTGTAAGATTAAGCGCGATAGAATGACCTTCTGCGTCTTGCCCCGCTAAATATTTCTCAATGTAATCATCCTGAATAGTGGATTGTTTATGATTAAGTTTATCTACACGTTCAGGTATCACATCTACAGCCACAACTTCATTGTGCTGCGCCAATAATGTTGCCAATGACAACCCAACATATCCTGTTCCTGCTACTGCTATTTTCATTGTATCTATGTTTGTGCTACGTGAGTGCTATTTTTTGTTTATAATCGACCATCTACTAAGGTGCGATCTACAAAGTTCTTTACATCAAAAATAACAGCACCTTGATCACGATATTTTTTGAAATCAAAAGTCATGAATTGTTCGTGACTAACACATGCAATGACGGCAGCATATTGTTTGTCTGGATCAATGGCGGGAATCAATTCTTTCCCATATTCATGTTTTACAACAGCAGGATTAGCCCATGGATCATATATATCTACATGACAACCGAACTCCTCTAACTCATTGGCGATATCAACTACTTTTGTATTACGGCAGTCTGGACAGTTCTCTTTGAAAGTAACACCAAGCATCAACACATTGGCATCTTTAATCTTATGGTCTTTTTGAATCATCAACTTGAGAGTCTTGTCTGCAATAAATTTGGCAATGGAGTTGTTGACAGCGCGTCCCGAAAGAATAACTTGAGGATCATAACCTAATGATTTGGCTTTATGTGCTAAGTAGTACGGATCAACAGAGATACAATGTCCGCCTACCAATCCTGGACGATACTTGAGGAAGTTCCATTTCGTGCCAGCAGCCTCAATAACATCATTCGTATCAATACCTACGCGGTCGCAGATAAGTGCTAACTCGTTCATAAAAGAAATGTTAACGTCGCGTTGGCTATTCTCTACTGCTTTGGCAGCTTCTGCTACTTTCATGTTAGGAGCACGATGAGTACCATTCTGCAAAATAGAATTGTACATAGCATCTACAAGATCTGCTACTTCTGGTGTTGAACCGGAAGTGATTTTCTTAATCTTTGTTAATGTGTTGACTTTGTCTCCAGGGTTGATTCGTTCGGGACTATAACCGCAGAAGAAATCTTGATTGAATTTTAATCCGGAATTCTTTTCTAGAACTGGCACACAATCTTCTTCCGTACAACCAGGATAGACGGTGGACTCATAAATGACAATGTCGCCGCGATTGAGAGTCTTACCAATCGTCTCGGATGCTTTCAATAATGGAGTTAAATCTGGATTGTTGAAACGGTCAATTGGAGTGGGAACGGTCACAATGTATGTGTTAACTTGCTTCAAGTCTTCAGGGTTGCAAGTAAACGTCAAACCGATTTTACCCGTTGACTTAAATGTGTCGCATGCCTGCTTCATACCAACAAGGTCAGCTTCTAACGTGTGGTCTTCTCCACGCTCTAATTCTTCTACACGAGCTTTGAAAACATCAAAACCAATTACACGATACTTTTTGCCATACTCAATAGCAAGCGGAAGTCCTACATAACCAAGACCTACAACCGCAATAACTCTGTCTTCTAATTTCATATTAGTGTTGTTTTTAAAAAAGCGCGCAAAGTTACAACTTTTTTTGCATATATGCAAATATATATACAGAAAAAGTGCAGAATTTGTTGTTTTCTGCACTTTTTCTCTATAATAATCAGGAAATTTCGTTACACAATCTTCGCGGGGGATAGTTTTTCGCGGATTTTAATATAGATAATGGTCTCTTTCTTGGCAAATGCAATTTGAACATATCCCATTCCGATACCGACTTTGGTTGTTGGTATCATAATACCGGATGTTACATTACCAATGGTGTTACCTTCTGCATCACAAATTTCGTATCCATTACGTGGAATAGCGCGCTCTTGACATTCAAAATGAACGAGCTTGCGAGTCAGTCCTTCGGATTTCTGCTTTAACAAGAACTCCTTGTCAATGAAGTCTTTGGCATCGAATTTAGTAATCCATCCTAAACCAGCCTCAAGGGGCGAGTGTTCATCATCAATATCATGCCCATAAAGACAATACCATTTTTCAAGGCGCAGACTATCACGAGCACCTAAACCAATCGGAGCTAAACCATACTCTTTTCCTACTTCAAAGAGAGCATCCCATATTTGTTTGCCGTCCTCTTTCTTGAAATAAAGCTCAAAACCACCAGCTCCTGTATATCCAGTGTTGCTTAAAATAACGCCTTGCACTCCTGCAAAAGACCATTCGCGGAATGCATAATAAGGTATTGCACTCAAATCGGCATCTGTCAATTTTTGCAACATCTCTGTCGCTCTTGGACCTTGAACGGCTAACTGACCATACTTATCTGAAGCGTTCTCTAAAGAGACTTCTGTATAAGTTGCTAAATTGGCTTCTCGTTGTGCGTTGACCCAAGCCCAATCTTTGTCAATATTGCCAGCATTAACGACTAACAGGTATTTGGTTGTCGAATATTTATAGATGATGAGATCATCTACAATACCACCTTTCCCATTAGGAAAACAGGTGTACTGTGCTTTCCCTGCATCCAGTTTGCTGACATCATTGGTGGTTATGTACTGTAGAAAGTCTAAGGCTTTTTCGCCTTTTACCCAGAACTCGCCCATGTGACTTACATCGAATACACCGACGCCTTCACGTACGATACGATGCTCTTCTTGAATACCAGTAGGGTATTGAATAGGCATATTAAAACCTGCAAATTCTGCCATACGCGCACCAAGCGCAATATGGATGTCTGTAAATGGAGTTGTTTTTAACATAGTTGTATAATTTTAAGGATTACTTGCATAGCTGCTTCCATAGATGGAATAGGAAGATATTCATAACGGCTGTGGAAATTCTCTCCACCAGCAAAAATGTTTGGACATGGAAGACCTTCAAAACTCAATCTCGCACCATCTGTTCCTCCACGAATAGGTTGTACTTTAGGCGTGATTCCAACTGCCGTCATCGCCTCCTCTACAAGGGTGACAATATGCATAACTGGTTCAACCTTCTCTCGCATGTTATAGTATTGGTCGCGCAATACAATTTCTGCGGTTCCCTCACCATATTCACGATTGACTTTTCGCACCAAATGTTCCATTTCACGCTTGCGACTCTCAAAACGCACATGGTCATGGTCACGTATGATATAATTGAGTGTTGTTTCTTCTACAGACCCATTCATACCAATTAAATGGTAAAATCCTTCATATCCTTGAGTGTGCTCTGGAGTTTCCCAACGCGGTAACATAACGGCTATTTGGAATGCAATACGCATCGAATTGACCATTTTGTGGTATCCGTAACCTGGATGTACATTCGTGCCGTGGATGGTTATTTTGCAGGATGCTGCATTGAAATTTTCATATTCCAACTCACCAATTGCCCCGCCATCCATCGTATAGGCAAAATCGCAACCGAACTTTTTTACGTCAAAGTGGTCTGCCCCTTGTCCAATTTCTTCATCTGGAGTAAAACCTACACGAATCTTACCATGTTGAATATCAGGGTGTTGGATGAGATACTCGCAAGCCGTTACGATCTCTGCTAAACCGGCTTTGTCATCTGCACCAAGAAGTGTTTTTCCATTGGTTACAATAATGTCTTGTCCTATATATTTGAGTATCTCTGGATATTTGCTTGTTTCAAGTATAATACCTTCGCTCAGAGGGATGTCTTTCCCGTCATAATTCTTAACGATACGTGGAGAAACATGTTTACCGCTTGCGTCAGGCGATGTGTCCATGTGGGCAATAAAACCGATGGTCGGTTTTCCTTCCACATTGGCGGGTAGGGTTGCCATAATGTAGCCATTGGTGTCTAAGTCCACGTCTTGCATCCCTATTTCTCGCAGTTCATCTGCAAGATATTGCGCAAACTCCATTTGACCTGGTGTTGATGGGGTCAGATTTGTCTCTTCATCGGAAGTGGTACAAAAACTGACGTACTTCAAAAATCGATCTACTATATTCATGTTTTTTGTATTTAAGGTATCAAAATGAATTTACTATCGTCATACGTGTGTAATCTTTTTCTATAAACGCGATGATGTTATCTAATATGGCATCGCACATGGCTTTTCGCCCTTCCCACGTTCCTGTACCCACATGTGGGACCATCAATACATTAGGTAACTCTTTGAGTCCCTCAGATATTTGAGGTTCATGTTCATAAACATCCAATGCGGCACCAGCGATTTCTCCGTGTTTCAATGCGCTAATCAACGCATCTTCGTCCACATGTGCACCGCGCGCGGTGTTGATGAGGAAAGCACTCGGCTTCATCATTTTGAATTCGCGTTCACCAATCAGATGTCTCACTTCTGTACTATAGGGTAGGTTAAGGCTCACAAAATCTGCCGTTTGTAGTAAATGCTCCAATGGTACATATTCCGCAGTAATCTGGCATGCGCGTAATACTTCATCTGATACTGGTTTGCGATTGTGATAGATAATCTTCATCCCACATGCTATAGCGCGTCGAGCCACCGAGCGGCCGATGTTTCCTAAACCAACAATTCCTAAAGTCTTACCATATAAAGATGTCCCCAAGTTTTTGAGTAAACCAAATTCAACCTGATTATTACGGATTGTCCTGTCTAACTCTGCAGTTCGTCTTGCTACACCCATAATCAAAGCCATGCAGAGTTCTGCTGTGGGTTCAATGACAGGTTGTGGCGTGTTCGTAACAATGACCCCTCTTTCTTGGCATGCGGTCACATCAATGTTGTCATATCCAACACCAAATTGTGTGATAAGTTTGAGGTTGGGCAATTGATTGAGAACTTCCTTTGTTACTTTCATATAGAAGTTGCTCATCAAAACATCCGCATCTTGCCATTGCTTTTCGCCCCAATGTACCAATTGCACATCGCGTGACGATAGTGTCAGCAATGGAGACATCCATTCTTGTGGTAATGATGTGTCAACGATGATTTTCATAGGTCATTATTCTTCGGAGAAGTGTACAAGCACATGTCGATAGGATTCAAAAATCTTTGACTTGGACACAAACCCTATATATTTCTTGTGATTATCTACTACGGGCAGATTCCATGCCCCAGTGTCTTCAAATATCTCCATCACTTTATCCATCGTCATGTCATGCGTGAGTAATGCTTGGGGTGAGTTCATTAAATCACGAACCGTGAAACGTTCGTATAGACGAGGTTGGAACATGATATTGCGTATCTCGTCCAACAGTAGTACCCCCTTGAACTTGCCGGATTTATCAACGACAGGGAAGATATTTCGTTTACTACTTGATATGACTTTAATAAGTTCACCCAATGTCATTTCTGGAGTAACAGTGATTAAGTCTGTCTCAAGCACGTTATCCATCTTTAACAACGTTAAGACAGAGCGGTCTTTGTTATGGGTGATAAGTTCGCCTTTTTGAGCTAATCGCATAGCATATAGACTATGCTGCTCGAAGAGTTTTATAACAAGGAACGAACTGATTGAAACAATCATCAAAGGTAGGAATAAATGATATCCTCCGGTTAATTCTGCAATCAAGAATATACCCGTTAAAGGTGCATGCATCACGCCTGACATTAAACCAGACATCCCCACCAAAGCGAAGTTGGTCTCAGGAACTGTTATGCCTAAGATATTAAGTATGCGCGCTGTAATGAATCCAACCAGAGCACCCATAAACAACGATGGTGCAAAAATACCACCCACACCACCTCCTCCGTTGGTGGCAACAGAGGCTACAATTTTGAGCAAAACAATGCCTATAAAGTAGGCAACAATAATCCACATCCCTGTGCCCCATTGAGCAATTGGACTCATGGCAAATGCAGATGAAGAGTCTCCATTGATGAGTTGAATGATTACGTCATATCCTTCTCCGTATAGTGGCGGAAAAAGATAGATGAGTAATCCTAAAGTGATGCCACCGAGTATCACTTTAATCCACCAAGTCTGTACGGCGCGTTTGAACCATTGCTCTAACGAATTCATGGAGCGGATGAAGTAAAGGGATATAAAACCACAAACTATTCCTAATAAAATATACCATGGAATACGCTCAATAGCAAATGGCTCAACTGTTTGCAACGCAAACATGGGCTCTGTACCATTGAATACATAAGATATGACAGTGGCTGTGACGGATGAGATGAGTAAAGGCGCTACAGAGGTCATCGTCAAATCCATCATCAGCACTTCAAGGGTAAAAACAAGACCTGCTATGGGGGCTTCAAAAATACCTCCAATAGCTCCTGCAGCACCGCAACCAATCATCAACATCATCGTTTTTTGATCAAGACGGAATAATTTGGCAAGGTTGCTGCCGATAGCTGCTCCAGTTAAGACTATAGGTGCCTCTGCTCCGACAGATCCTCCAAAACCGATGGTGATGGCAGACCCAACGATAGATGACCATGTATTGTGCAGCTTGATGATTGATTTGCGTTGAGCGATGGCATAGAGAATTTTGGTAATACCATGTGAAATGTCGTCTTTGACGACAAAGCGCACAAACATCGCAGCCAATGCAATACCTATCATTGGACAGATAAAATACCAAATTGTATTTTCTCCAGTGACCAATACGTGCTCAACGAAGTACCGGATGAGATGAATCAGTTGCTTTAGTAGAGCTGCGGCTAAGGCTGATAATACACCTACAAAGAAACTGAGAATCAGAACTAACTGTTTCTCATTGATGTGTCGCTCACGCCACTCAATGCATATATCGTATATGGGCTTATTCTTGATCATCCCATCCGATTCCCTTGTATTTGTTGAGATCCCACTCTTCCTCTACTTCGTTCAGGTAAATTGTTTTTGGTTCATCTTCCTCTTGAACATCCTCATTAGATTCGCGCATCGTCACATCAATTGGCGCGTGTGAGATTTCAATGACTTGATTTTGTTCTTTGTTCAACTCTTCCCACAATTTGTCTTTTAGTTCTGCTACACCCAATCCGCTAACGGATGAAAGTAGAACAATGGGTAAGCCTAATTTTTGCTCCAATTTGGCACATTTCTTGTCCAATTTTTTGAGTTCAGCGTCTTCAATTGTATCGCATTTGGAAATGGCTAAAATACGGGCTTTAGTGAGTAATTGAGGGTTGTATTTCTCCAATTCGGAGAGTAAGATTTTGTATTCTTTTTCGACATTATCTGTGGTCGCAGGAACCATAAACAAGAGCACAGCATTGCGTTCTATGTGTCGCAAAAAACGCAGACCTAAACCTTTGCCTTCGCTGGCACCTTCTATGATTCCAGGTATATCTGCCATGCAGAACGATTGACCATCGCGGTATCCTACAATGCCCAAATTCGGGACGAGTGTAGTGAATGGGTAATCTGCAATTTCAGGTTTAGCGGCAGATACGACAGAGAGAAGGGTAGATTTTCCTGCATTCGGGAAACCCACCAACCCCACATCGGCTAATACTTTGAGTTGCAGAATGATATTGCGTTCCTCGCAAGGCTCTCCTGGTTGGGCATAACGAGGAGTTTGATTGGTTGCAGTACGGAAATGCCAGTTGCCTAAACCTCCACGACCGCCTTTCAATAGGATGATGCGTTGACCATGTTCTTTGACTTCGGAAAGCCATTCACCAGTATCGCCATCATATACCACAGTACCACACGGTACCTCAATAATGCGGTCTTCTCCATCTTTGCCAAAGCTGCGGCTTTCTCCTCCACGGCCACCATCGGTAGCCATCACATGTTTTTGATATTTGAGGTGCAATAGTGTCCATAGATTGCGGTTGCCTTGCAGGATGATGTGACCACCTCGCCCGCCATCACCGCCATCTGGACCTCCTTTGGGAACATATTTAGCCCGATGAAGGTGCATACAACCCGCTCCGCCCTTTCCTGAACGGCAATAGATTTTTACATAGTCAATGAAATTAGAACTTGGCATAGTACTCTGTCAAATCTCAGTTTTTTCAATGTTTATCAATGAGCTCCAATATCGTTTGTACTTGCGCAAAAGTAACATCAGGATTGATGTTGGCATTGATGAAGAAATATTGGTGACGTTTTAGATAATAGCCAGCTACTGGTTGTGTTTGCTCGTGATAGATAGCCAAACGTTTTTGTATCGTTTCCAAGTTGTCGTCTGCACGACCGCTGGTTTTTCCACGATTAAGCAACCGTGCAATAATGGTCTCTTCGGTAGCAAACAAATCCAACATTGTGATGTGCATGCGACGACGCTCTAATAATTCTGTTAGCGCTTCAGCTTGGGCTACAGTGCGAGGGAAACCATCGAAGATAACGCCCTTACAATCAACACCTAATGAATCGAGAAACTTGTTGATGATAGCAATCATCTTGTCATCTGGAACTAAATTACCTTTCGAGATGAGCGCATCAATCTCTTTACCGAGTTCACTACCTGAAGCAATCTCTGCACGCAACACATCACCTGTGCTGATATGTGTGAGACCATAGTTTTGAACGATGATGTCAGATATCGTTCCTTTGCCACTACCGGGGGCACCACCGAGTATTAAATTAAGCATATCGTATAGGGTAAGGGGGTTAATGAGATGGTTGTTTTCATAAAAAACGAGTTGCCCACAAGAGCAACTCGTTTATGCATAGCATTGCTAATTAGAGAGCCAATTTAGCACCAGCTTTGAATTTAACAACTTTCTTTGCAGGGATGTTAATCTTAGCGCCAGTGGCAGGGTTCACACCTTGACGAGCAGCTTTCTTAACAACAGCGAGAGTACCGAAACCGAGTACTTGTACGTTCTCACCGTTTTTCAATGCTTCAACAGCAGCCTCTAAGGCAGCATCAATAACTTCAGCAGCTTTTACTTTTGTGATTTCAGCTTTTGCTGCAACGGCAGCAACCAGTTCAGCTTTATTCATAACATTAATGTTTTATGGTTAATTAAACGTTTAATTTTATCATTTCCACCCTTGGGAAACGATTTACGTGTGCAAAGTTACAACTTTTTTTTGAATTACCAAAAAATATTACTAAAAAAAAGAAGAAAAATCGCATTTTTTTGTAAAAATATATGATTTTCTATGATAAAATGTGTTTTTTTCAATAAAAAATAGTACTTTTGCACCCGCTATGAGAAATTTACCTACTATCACTAAGAATCTGCTTTTAGCCAATTTATTGGTTTGGCTGTTTGATGCAACTTTGCAGCGTTATGGCATTCAATTGTCCTCTATTTTAGGTTTGCATTATTGGTCTGCACCAGATTTCCATTTCTGGCAACCACTAACCTATATGTTCCTGCATGCTGATTTTACACATATCTTCTGTAACATGTTTGCAGTGCTGATGTTTGCACCTGTATTGGAAAACGAGTGGGGCGGAAAACGTTTCTTGATTTATTATCTTGTTTGTGGTTTAGGAGCTGCCGCAGTGCAAGAAGTCGTGTGGGCATTGAAGGTGCAATCACTCTTATCTTCGTATGAAGCTTCTTCGGTGATGCTTAATTATGCGAATAAAGTGGTAACGATAGGTGCCTCTGGTTCTGTGTTTGGTATCTTGTTGGCATTTGGATGGCTTTTCCCAGAAATAAGGTTGTTTTTGCTATTCATTCCTATTCCTATACGCGCGCGCCTGTTCGTTATTATATATGCGGTCGTGGAATTGTTAGCTGGGTTTAGTAATTTACCTGGCGACAATGTCGCTCACTTCGCGCACTTGGGGGGAATGCTCTTCGGTTGGATACTCTTGCTTATCTGGCAACATGCAGATGATTGGCATATAAAAGATAAGTGGAAAGAGTGGACAAAAAAGAATGAGGATCAAGAAGACCCTCATTCTGGATATCATTATCACCGCCGCTTATAACTTTCGGCTTTTGACTTTTGACTTTCGACTTTCTACTTTTGACATTCCTTACTCCATAATCTTCTTATAGAGTTGTTTCATATCGACGGCCTTTGCAATTAATGCGTGAAGGTCGTTGATGTTGATACGGTCTTGTGCCATTGTGTCGCGGTAGCGAACGGTCACGCAGTTATCGTTGAGTGTGTCATGGTCAATGGTGATACAGAATGGTGTACCAATGGCATCTTGACGACGATAACGTTTACCGATAGAGTCTTTCTCATCATAATTTGTCTTGAAGTCAAACTTGAGCATATCCATCACTTCACGTGCTTTCTCAGGCAGCCCATCTTTCTTAACGAGCGGCATAACGCATGCTTTAACAGGGGCAAGAACTGGTGGCAAGTTGAGAACAACGCGCGTATCACCGCCTTCTAATTGCTCTTCTTTGTATGCTGCGCACATGATAGATAGGAACATACGATCCACACCAATGGATGTCTCAATAACGTATGGTGTATAACTCTCGTTGAGTTCGGGATCAAAGTACTCAATCTTCTTGCCGCTGTATTGTGCGTGTTGTGACAAGTCAAAGTTTGTGCGGCTATGAATACCTTCTACTTCCTTGAAACCAAATGGCATCAAGAACTCAATATCGGTAGCGGCATTGGCATAGTGGGCTAATTTTTCGTGGTCGTGGTAACGATATTTTTCATCTCCTAAACCAAGCGCTTTGTGCCATTTGAGACGGAACTCTTTCCAGTGCTTGAACCATTCCATTTCGGTTCCAGGCTTGATGAAGAACTGCATCTCCATCTGCTCAAACTCACGCATGCGGAATACGAATTGGCGTGCAACAATTTCATTACGGAAGGCTTTACCAATCTGTGCAATACCGAAAGGAATCTTCATTCGTCCAGTCTTTTGTACATTGAGGTAATTGACGAATATTCCTTGTGCTGTCTCTGGACGGAGATAAATCTTCATAGCGCCATCTGCAGTTGAACCCATCTCTGTTTGGAACATGAGGTTGAATTGACGTACATCAGTCCAGTTGCGTGTTCCGCTGATAGGGCATACTATCTCTTCGTCTAAGATGATTTGTTTGAGTTCGTTGAGGTCATTCGCATTCATCGCTGCTTTGTAGCGGTCATGCAATGCGTCGCGTTTTACGATATGTTCGTGTACACGTTCGTTCGTCTGCTTGAATAACTCCTCGTTAAAACTATCACCAAAACGTTTGCGTGCTTTCTCAACTTCTTTGTCTATCTTCTCGTCATATTTAGCGATTTGGTCTTCAATCAGTACGTCAGCACGGTAGCGTTTCTTACTATCTTTATTGTCAATCAATGGATCATTAAATGCGTCCACGTGACCAGAAGCTTTCCATACGGTGGGGTGCATAAAAATAGAGGCATCAATACCCACGATGTTTTCATGCAGTAGAGTCATGCTATCCCACCAATAGCGTTTGATATTGTTCTTCAACTCGACACCGTTTTGACCGTAGTCATAAACAGCGCCTAAACCGTCGTAAATCTCGCTGGAAGGGAATACAAATCCGTATTCCTTGCAGTGTGCGACCATTTTTTTGAATGTTTCTTCTTGTGTTGCCATAATGCTATTTTTTTTAAGCGGCTGCAAAAGTACTGCTTTTTTCTGAATTATGCAAGTTTATCTATAAAAAATGGAGAAAAAATATACATTATATTTGTATATTTCACAAAATTGTAGTACTTTTGCGGTCTAAAACTAATCTTTATGCGAAAAATAACCCTATTTTTAGTACTATGTACATGGTGTGCAGCTTGGTCTGTGGCTGCTGAGTGGTCGTTCTCTGGTACCAGTTATGTGTATTTTGACAATTCTGTGACCAAGTGGTCGGGTGTGAACTTGTATTTGATTATTGGTAAGTCCAATTACTCGTCGGTTTATCCTATGTCATTGGACGCATCCGATACAACGAAGTATTTTACCTCTTTCCCTACCAGTGGTTGGACGGATGCCGAGTATATGGCTGTCATTGGCAATAGCGATTGGCAGAAAGGCAATTGGGGCTATGAGCAACTGAAAAATGCTACCTATTATACTGCCAAATATGAGGCGGGCTTAAAAGTGAGTGACAAGCAGAAATATCTTCTCACTCCGTCCTCTAAAGCGAATGGATGTGCCATCCAGTTACAGTGGCTTGCTAATGACTTTGAGATTACGTTCTCTTCCACCGAGAAGAATAACTGTCAACGCTTAGACGCGGAAAATGGATTGGTGACACTTATCTATTCCACTTCCTCCAAGCGTTTTAATACAACGCGTGACCAGATAAGTGATGTCTATGCGAAGGGGTCTATTTCTAATTGGAAGGGTGATGACTCAAACTATCGTTTGGCTGTTTGGAGTACTGATGGTTGTCTTTTCCGCGTGTTCCGTTTAAGTGATTTGGAGCGTTTAGGAAATTCTGGCTGTCCAGAGTTTATTTTCCATGTTATCCCACGCACAGGAGACGCATACGATTGTCGTTCACATTCCAGTTGGGGAGAGGGGGGCATAGACGAGCGTTTAGTCTTTATCAATGGTGGTGAAAACATGGTGATACTATTACCAGGAGATGATATAGCCGAGATAGGTCAGCGTAAAGATTTTGCTAAGTATATTGCACCATTATCTGATTTCGCAGACTTGACCGATTCGTCAACAGTGGCACACTTAACTAACTTCCGTCGTGTTCCAGCGACTACGAATCTTTTTCGCTCTTATCATCCTTACAAAGGTGATCGCCCACATTTGGAGACTGAACATGAACGCTTAGTTCGTTTAGCTGAGTTAGGCGCAAAATATGGCATCCAATCTGACATCGCACTGTCTGGTAATTGCGAGAGTTATGCCGGTCAGACTTACACCTGTGGCGGCAAGAACTACACCTATGTTATTCCAGACTACTATCAGTCTATTATAGCTAATCACAATGTCCTTTATGTAGGTACTGCTAATGGTCACACACCCGACTATAATACGGCTGTATTTGAGACGAATGGGGAAAAGTTCGGTCAATGGATGCAGGAGGTTGTACGCTTCATCAATACCCATCCGGCACCGTTCCAAATTCACTGTTCATTGGGCGCCGACCGTACGGGTGCTTTTTGTGCGACGTTGGCTGCCTTGTGTGGAGCTACATGGGAGCAGATTGCTGCAGACTATCACGAAACGAGTAATCTACGTATCCAAGAATATCGTCATCCTAATTGTGTCCGCTATGAACTCAAGCTCTTGACGGGTGAAGACCCTGCACATTTCGCTCCTGTCAATGCACAAGGATTAACTTTGGGACAAGCTGTGGCTAAACATTTCATTGATGGAGGCTACTTGACGCAAGAAGAGATTGATGCTGCGGTAGCTAAACTCAAGGCACAAGACCAGCCTACGGCGACGACTCCTATTACCGCAATCACCCCCATTACCAAAACCATTGAAAACGGGCAACTTATTATTTCTCGCGCGGGCACGCGTTATTTAGCACAAGGTGTGACGCTTCAATAATAATGGCATAAACAGTACAAAAAAAGAGGAACCCTTGCGAGTTCCTCTTTCTTGTTAAGTAGACTGATTACTCAGCTGCTTCTTCTTTTTTCTCTGCTTTCTTGGTAGTCTTTTTAGCAGCAGTTTTCTTTGCAGGTTTCTCTGCGGGTTCTGCAGGAGCTTCCATGCTTGCTTTTAGTTCTGCTAATACGGACAAGTCACCGAGAGTAGTTTTCTCTACTTTTGGTAATTCAACCGTTTCTTTCTTAGCGGCTGGTTTACCTTCTTTCACGGTTTCCTTGCGCTCTTCCCAAGTACGGAGGTGGCTGAGAAGGATACGTTTAGACTCACGGCTGAACTCAATCACTTTGAAGTTCAATGTGTCGCCTACCTTCACAGCAGATTTGTCTTCTTTAGCGAGGTGACGGTTGGTGCAGAAACCTTCTACGCCGTCTTCCAAAGATACCACAGCACCCTTGTCGCTAACTTCAACAATCTTACCTTCTACTAAAGCATCAACGCCATATTTAGCCTCAAGTTCTTCCCAAGGATTTTCCTCGAGTTGTTTGTGACCAAGGCTCAAACGACGGTTCTCTTTGTCGATTTCGAGAACGATAACTTCGATCTCTGCACCGATAGAGGTGAACTCGTTAGGATGTTTGATTTTCTTCGTCCAGCTCAGGTCGCTGATGTGAATCAGACCATCTACACCTTCTTCGATTTCTACGAATACACCGAAGTTAGTGAAGTTGCGAACTTTAGCGAAGTGGCGAGTACCTACAGCATATTTCTCGGTTACGTTCTCCCAAGGATCTGCCTTGAGTTGTTTGATACCAAGAGACATCTTGCGCTCGTCGCGGTCCAAAGACAGGATGACGGTCTTCACTTCGTCACCTACTTTCAGGAAGTCGTTCGCGCTGCGGAGGTGTTGGCTCCAGCTCATCTCAGATACGTGTACTAGACCTTCTACGCCAGGAGCAACTTCTACGAATGCTCCGTAATCGGTCATAACGACTACTTTACCGTCGATGGTGTCACCTACCTTCAAGTCTGCAGGAAGAGCATCCCATGGGTGAGGAGTGAGTTGTTTCAAACCGAGAGCGATACGACGTTTGTCATCATCAAAGTCGAGGATAACGACGTTGATTTTTTGCTCAAGTTCGAGTAACTCGTGAGGATCACCTACACGACCCCAACTTAGGTCAGTGATGTGAATCAAACCATCTACGCCGCCGAGGTCAATGAATACACCATAGTTAGTGATGTTCTTAACCACACCTTCGAGTACTTGACCTTTCTCCAAGTGAGAAACGATCTCTGCGCGTGCTGCTTCCATCTCAGCTTCGATAAGAGCTTTGTGAGAAACAACCACATTGCGGAAGTCTTGATTGACTTTGACAATCTTGAACTCCATAGTTTTGCCAACGAATACATCGTAGTCGCGAATAGGCTTAACGTCGATTTGGCTTCCTGGCAAGAATGCTTCCATACCAAGAACATCTACGATCATACCACCTTTCGTACGGCATTTAACATAACCGGTAACGATTTCACCTGCATTGCAAGCCTCGTTAACGCGATCCCAGCTGCGTGATGCGCGAGCTTCTTTGTGTGAGAGAACGAGTTGACCTTTTTTGTCCTCTTGGCTCTCAATGTAAACCTCTACTTTGTCTCCAACTTTCAGATCTGGATTGTAACGGAACTCTGTTGCAGGAACGATACCATCGCTCTTGAAACCTACGTTTACAACCACTTCACGTTTGTTGATAGACATAACGGTACCCTCAACGACTTGATTGTCTTTGACTGCACTAAGGGTAGCATCATAACGGGAGATAACTTCTTCGTTTTTTTGACCTTGAGCTTCTTTCTCATAGGCATCCCAGTCGAAGTTCTGGAGTGATAAATTTTCTGCCATTGCAGTAATGCGTTTGGTCGGCAACTTTGTTGGTGAATAAAAGTACCCAACGCGTTGTTACCCAAACATTAAAAGGTTAAACATGTTGGCTTTTTCCTCGTGCGAGAAACTGCCTTAAAAACTGTTTCGCGCGAAAAAGCGTGCAAAAGTACAATAAATATTTGGAATATGCAAATTTTTGTGAAAATTTTTGCAGATTTTTTTTAGATTATTATTTGCACATTCCAAAAAAATGTTGTAATTTTGCACCCGATTTTGTAGATATATGGAATATAGTTGGTTAATACGGTCGTTGAGCACGGATGAGCAGCAGTTGATGCTTTCGTTGTCTAAAGAGTTGGGTATCAGCGAACTGTCAGCGCGGATGTTAGTGGTACGTGGTGTGCGTTCTGCGGATGAGGCTCGTGCGTATATCCGCCCTAATCTCAATCAGTTGCATGACCCGTTCTTGATGCGCGATATGGATGCTGCGGTGGCGCGATTAGAACGTGCGTTGACTAACAATGAGCGCATTCTCGTTTATGGCGACTATGATGTGGATGGCACGACTGCTGTCACGCTCATGTATTCGTATCTCTCTACGCTTACCTCCAATATTGACTTTTATATCCCAGACCGTTATAAGGAAGGTTATGGTATTTCGTTTCAAGGCATAGACTATGCGCAGCAGGAAAAGTGTACACTGATTGTGGCATTGGATTGTGGTATCAAGTCGGTGGATAAAGTGGCGTATGCAGCGCAACGAGGGATCGATTTTATCATCTGTGACCATCATACACCTGGAGACGAATTACCGCATGCGGTTGCTGTGTTGGATATGAAGCGGGCAGATTGTGATTATCCCTATAAGGACCTGAGTGGATGTGGGGTGGGGTTTAAGTTGGTGCAGGCGTATGAACAACGACATCCGTCTAACTTTGATATCCATAAACTCCTGCCGCTGTTGGCAATGTCTATCGCGTCCGATATTGTGTCCATGACAGGCGAAAATCGCGTATTGGAGTATTTCGGACTCAAGGAAATGAATACGCATCCGTCGGTTGGGTTGGCGGCTATTATTGAGGTGGCAAAGATAGACAAGAATCATATCACAGAGGATGATTTAGGCTTTAAGGTGGGACCTCGTATCAATGCGTGTGGACGATTATATTCGGGACGAGATGCGGTGGAGTTATTGCTCACAAATGATGAATCTTTTGCACACCAGCGCGCGCAAGAAATCAATGATTATAATACTGAACGCCGCGATAAAGACACCACAGTCACGCAGTCGGCTTTAGAGCAGTTAGCCGCAGACCCTGATAATGCGTCCAAACATACTACTGTAGTATATGGTGCTGGCTGGCACAAAGGCGTATTAGGTATTTCGGCAAGTCGATTAACGGAGACGTATTATCGTCCAACGATTGTGCTCACAGATTCAGATAACGGTATTATCTCTGGTTCTGCACGTTCGGTGGGGGGCTTCAACCTGTACGATGCCATCGATTCCTGCCGTGACCTATTGACGAACTTTGGTGGACATGCTTTTGCAGCGGGATTGAGTATGCGGAAAGAAGACCTACCTGCCTTCAAAGAGCGTTTTGAGGCGTACGTGGCTGCCCATATCTTGCCTGAACAGATGCGTCCTACTATCGAGGTCGAGATGGAGATTGCTTTTGCCGATATCACACCGCAGTTTTATAACGTAATGCGTTGTTTAGCGCCTTTTGGTCCAGACAATCTCAAACCTGTTTTTGTTACGCGTGATGTCATCAACAATCGCTATACCAAACGGGTTGGTAAAGAGGGCGAACATCTGCGTTTAGATGTGACAGACCGCACGGCGGCTATCTCTGGTATCGCTTTTAGACAGGGCGATTGGGCATTGCATCTGCAAAATGGTAAATCAGTCGATGTGTGCTACACATTGGAGGAGAATGTGTTCAATGGTGTCAAGAGTTTGCAGATGATGGTCGCAGATATTAAAAATGATAAATAGTACTTATATCTAATATGTTTAACGAAAGAGATACGCAAGGTCCCTCCCGCAGACGGGGTAGTATTGAAGTTGTTTGCGGTTCGATGTTTTCGGGTAAAACCGAAGAGTTGATTCGTCGTATGAAACGTGCACAGTTTGCTAAGCAAAAGGTAGAGATTTTCAAACCTGCCATTGATGTGCGCTATTCTGAGCAAGATGTGGTCAGCCATGACCATAATGTCATCACCTCTACGCCTGTAGATAGTAGTCAGAACATCTTATTATTAGCCAGCGACATTGATGTCGTTGGTATTGACGAAGCGCAGTTCTTTGATATGGGAATAGTGGATGTCTGTCAGCAGTTAGCTGCCCGTGGTGTACGTGTTATCTGTGCCGGACTTGATATGGACTTCAAGGGTGTGCCTTTCGGCCCTATGCCTGCTCTCATGGCTATCGCAGAGGATGTGTATAAGACGCATGCTATCTGTGTCCATTGTGGCGACTTAGCGTATGTCAGTCACCGTCTGGTAGCGTCCGAGAAACGTGTGCTATTAGGCGAGACGGACAGTTATGAACCGCTCTGCCGAGCATGCTATGCCAAGGCGGTGGCTGCTGAGCAAAATCAATAATTTACCACTTGTAGGCAAAACCGAGTGCCACGGCCTGTATGTGTGGGTCGTATTGACGAAGAATAGTCTCCTCGCCATTTTTGCTGATGTCGGTGGATAGGTAGTTAAAGACATCGTTAATCTCTGCATGCACAATCCAATTGCCCCACTGTTTAGCCAAACGTAGGTTAGCCAAGAAACAGTCGCCTTTGATTTCATTCATCATCCATTCTTCGGAGTTGTAACTCAGTTTGAACGAGAACGCCCATCCTTTGGCAAAGTTGAAGTTATTGCTCAATGCCACGTTGTAGTACAGTCGTGCATGGACGTCCTCGCCTACGTGTTGCATTTTATAGAACGTGTTACCGGTTAACAGCATCGTATATACGCCTACTTGGTAGCATAGTAGCAGGTTGAGATTGAGGATATTGCTGGGTTTGCCATTGTCGTTGATGTAGGTGGTATAGATAGTCTTACGACTCGCATCTTCGCGCATCACTTGCACAATGGGATTCTCGGTGCGGATATAGTTCAGTCCTGCGTCAAATAACAGGTTATGTTTGTCATTTTTGAAGTCGTGGGTGTAGTTCAATTCAATATTATAGATGGATGTTGATTGCAGGTCTGGGTTACCTTTGATTTGTTTGCAGGAATGGTTATTGTAGTAGGCTATTGGGCTCAGTTGTTCCACAGACGGACGGATAATGTTTCGTGCTGCTATTAGGCGCAGGTTATGATGTGGTACAACTTGCCAATTGAAACTTGCGTTAGCCGTCCAATCGTGTGCACGAATATGAGTGGTAGTGTCTATGGCGTTTTGGTAGGTCTGGATATTGTCCGATACGCGTTGTTGTTTGTATTGGTAGCGTCCGCCTAATTCGATGCGTAGGGCCTGATATTGGTACGTAAACGTGAGGAATGGTGACACATAGTGGGATAGGGTATGGTAGAGGCGGGTGTCGGGTTGTAGGTGTCGTGTGCCCTCTTTCCATCGCTGTTCATCGTTCTTCGTGGATGATGCTCCCAATTCGTAGTTAGCACCGCCCTCTAATTCCAAGTAGTGCGTCTCGTTCCAGTCGCCAATCTTATGTTTTGTCTTCAGCTCAGCGCTTAGTTGATGAGGTTGGCGTTGTAGAGCGGATAGGTACTTCACATCTGCTCCACCGATGACACCGTTCAGTAGACGATAGTATCGTGAGTCATAGCGCATCTCGTTACTACTACTTTCAGGTGAGTAGTCGTATCGTGCGTTGGCATTGAGTGTGCCGTTGTTGCCGAATGTGTGTTTATAATCGAAGTTTGCGACTACGGATAACTGTCTTTGACTGATAGCGGTGGTGTCTGTGCCTGTTATTTGTTTGATAATCGATGGCTGAGTCAGGTCGGGAGTGGTTTGATGACATAGATAATTCAGCTTATCTTCATTGCCGTAGGCGAGACTTTCCCATACATTGATTTTGAGTTCGTCGGAGTTCGTCTGATATTTCGCGTAGAACTTAGCTGTCTCTTGCCGGTAGCGTTCGGTCATGGTGTCTATACTCATCAGCAATGCGGAGGGCGAGTACTGCTCGGTATAACTGCTGGTTGTGGGACGATAATATTCCATCATCATACTGCCTCTAAAAGACCAGTTATTTTTCTTGTAGGACATCAGTACAGATGGCATCACATCCCATTCCGTAGTAGCATCGAATAGTACATCGCCGTGAAAACCTTCGTCGGCTTCTTTCAGTTTGATGTTAATCACGCCACCTTGACCATTCTTTTGTTCGCTGGCGGTGGGGGAGGTGGAAATCTCAATCACATCCACTTCGGCGAGTAGGGTCTGCACCAAGACCACGTCGGTACTATTGCCTACACTTTGTCCATCTATTTGTACGGAGAAATTATCTATGATATTGGTCGTGTTGCGGCCAAGCAGACTGGGCATCATATCCAAGGCGTCGCGTACATTGGCACTGGAACTGAGTCCCAACTGATCCACGTGAATCACTTTCTTCGTTTCTTTTATCTCCACGATATACTCTGCTTGCACGTATACGCACGCTGTCGCTAAACATAAAATAAGTAGTGCACTTCTTTTCATCATTTGACTTTTAACTTTCGACTTTTGACTTTTGAGCGCAAAAGTACAACAAATTTTTGGAATACACAAATTTTTTATAAAATTATTTGCACAAACCAGAAAATTATTGTAACTTTGCAGCCGATTTCGTTTTGCAACAAAAAAAGTACACGCGAGAGTACTAACTACATTTATTAACAATTAATTTATCAAATTATGCGTAAATTATTTTTAGCCATTATGGCCATCGCAGCAGTCGCATTAGTAGGCTGCAAGAAAGACGAACCGCAACCTAAGAAGGATGCAAATTTAGTCGTGTATGGTAAGATTTATACTGCCGAGAACAACGCTATCGCTGACGCTTTCGTAGTGAAAGACGGCAAATTCGTGTATGTAGGCAATGCTGCCGGAGCCAAAGAGTATGAGAAAGAAGGAATACCCGTCATTGACTATACCGGCAAGGGACTCGTTATTCCGGGTTGCACCGAAGGGCACGGACACTTCGTCGGCATTGACGCTATAGCCCGTATGCTGCCCGGTTTTAGAGCATCTTACCAAGACTTAGTTACTACGATTATCCCTAATAAGATGAAGAACAACCCTGGTCCTTTCCTCTCTTTTGGTTGGGCAACACTAGACGTGGTTAAATTCAGTACCAATGACTACGCCTCCGAGATTGAGAAAGTGTCGAACGGCAATCCTGCGATAATGATGGATAGCGGCGGACATAGTGCCGTATGCAACAGAACGGCGCTAAAGAAAGCTGGACTGATTGATGAGGACGGACACAAAATCAAAGATGTTCGCGGAGGAGAGGTTATCACCATTTTGGACGATACCGGTAATCCTACTAATATCGCCAGCGGTTTTCTCACCGATGAAGCTGTAATGTACGTTCTTGAACAAAGTTTTGGTGCTCCGTTAGACGAAGCCGGATACCTTCAGGCATGCCAAAACGCTGTTAAGGAACTCAATAAACGCGGCTTCACGTCTTACATGGATGCGTACATCAATGCTTTTGACGACGCTCTCACGTACCAATACCTCGCGCAGATGGATAAAGCCGGTACACTCACCGCTAATGTAATGGGGTACTATACCATTCGTAGTTATGATTGGGGCTTGCCTAAGGAAGGAACTATGCCACAGCGCGTAATAGATAAACTGAACCGCGTTCAGTCGTTATCGAATCAATACACGAAGGGACACGTGCAAGCCAATGGTGTTAAACTGTTTGCCGACGGGGTAGTAGAGACCTATACCGGTTGGATTAGCGAGGAATATACCGTACCCGGATTACCCGAAAACAAGAAACACGGCAACATCATTTGGGAGCAATCCGAAGTCAACGCTATTGTGGCACAGGCTAATGCCAAGGGAATGCCCGTGCATGTGCACACGTTCGGTGATTTGGCTTGTAACCAGATTATCAACGCCTACTGCGCTTCGCCTTCAGCGTCCTCACTCAAGATTCGTAACTCGTTGGCTCACGTGCGTAATATATCCGACGCAGACATTACGCGTTGCGGTCAAAACAATATCGGCATTGCCTCCAACCTCATTTGGCATGCCGGAGACCCGGATTCTATTCGCGAATACCTCTATTCGATTATGCCTAAACAGGTTTATGAAGACGGTTATCCAATGAAGAAATTACTGAATGCCGGTATCGTTGTTTCGTCCTCCACCGATGCTCCTTGCGGAGAGATGATTTTAGGTACTGTTCCCAATATCATTGGTGTTACGGTAACTGGACTCGGTCCGAGTTGCTTAGATGCTAAGCCGCTTGGAGAAAAAGAAGACTTACTGACGGTTAGCGAAGCGCTGCAATGCTTGACTATCAATGGCGCTTCCTCGCTTGGTTTAGAGAACGAACGTGGCTCAATTAAAGTGGGCAAATATGCTGACTTTGTGGTATTGGATCAAGACGTCTTGGAGTTGGAGAAAACAGACAAAACAGCTATTTTCCACACCAACGTCACCAACACATACTTTGAAGGAAAACAAGTTTATCCAGTAAAATAAGATATTAACCAATCACGGTCTGTGACCGAGATATAAATAACAAATATCCTAATCAAATTATGCAATTTTGTGCAGTTTAGAACGCAAAAAATGCAAAAAAAATGCAAAAACATTTGCATAATTGAAAAAAAAGTCGTAATTTTGCAAAAATTTTCAGTAAGTGAGCCTACATGAAGGAAGTTCAAAGGGATTTATATCTTAATCAACTAATTGAAAAACAGTGGAATGGACAGGTGAAAATCATAACCGGTCTGCGCCGTGCAGGTAAGTCCTATTTACTATTCACTCTATTTGTTCGCTATTTGGTAGAACACGATGTTCCGCAAGATCACATTATTACTTTGGCATTGGATGATTTCAAGAATCGTCAATATCGACAGGCTGATGCATTGTATGATTATGTGACGAAACGAATTGTTGATTCTGAGCGATATTATGTATTGCTTGACGAAATACAAAAAGCCGAAGATTTTGTTGATGTGTTGAATGGCTTTCTACATATACCGAATATAGACGTGTATGTTACCGGAAGTAACTCGAAATTTCTGTCTTCGGATATTGCTACCGAATTTGGTGACCGCGGTGACGAGATAAACGTTCATCCTTTGTCGTTCTCGGAATTTTATTCTGTATATGATGGGGATAAACATCACGCATGGAATGAATATTGCAGATACGGCGGAATGCCGCTGGTTCTGCAACGCACAACAGATGCCGCCAAGCAACAATATCTTAAAGACTTGTTTCGCAAGGTATATCTAAAAGACATTATTGCCCGATACAATTTACGTGCTGATAATGACTTGGCAAATGTGACCGATATTGTGGCTTCTGATATTGGCAGTTTACTTAATCCGCTACGTATTGCTAATACCATAAAAACGGCAAAGAACAAGTCCGTTTCTCAAAATACCATAGAGAAATACTTGGACTATTTACAAGACTCTTTTCTCATTGAACAAGCCGTGCGCTATGATATCAAAGGACGCAAATATATCACTACCCCTCAGAAATACTATTTTACGGATATTGGTTTGAGGAACGCTCGTATCAATTTCCGTCAACAGGAAGAAAATCATATCATGGAAAATGTCATTTACAACGAACTGCTGATTCGTGGTTTTGCTGTAGATGTAGGCGTGGTGGAAGTGAATGTGTCCGAGAACGGCAAACCGACACGTAAGCAGTTGGAAGTGGATTTTGTCGCCAATAAAGGCAGCTTGCGTTATTATATCCAATCTGCGTGGGACTTACCAAATCGCGAGAAAATAGAGCAGGAGCAACAATCGTTCGTGGCGATTGGTGATTCGTTTAAGAAGATATTGATTCAGAAGAACGATGTACTGCCTTGGTATAACGAACAAGGCATACTCGTCATCGGCTTGCTTGATTTCTTGCTCCACCCGGAATGCATTGAAAAATAAAATTATCAAAAAATCATAATTATGCGTAAATTAACTATTTTATTTGCCACCCTGACGCTATGCGTAGGGTTGTGGGCAGAGATTCCTACTCGAATTGTGAACATCGTGGAAATTTATAATGGTGAGCAACTGCTTTGTCGAGCATTTGAACCAACGAGTGTCAAGTATCTGCAAAAGCAAATTCCTATCTATGAATATGTGGACTTGGGTCTGCCCAGCGGAACGTTGTGGGCAACCACGAATATCGGTGCTGACAGCGTCTACCAAGTAGGCAGCTATTTTATGTGGGGTGGCATTACGAGTGACGTAGAGAGTTACGATTGGGCACACTATCCGTATGGAGATAGCGAGTGGACATTGACTAAGTATTGTACTCAAAACACGAGAGGTAAGGACGGCTTTGTAGATAGTATAACCGTGTTGTTACCGGAGAACGATGCCGCTACGCAGAATAGAGGTCCTGAATGGCGTACACCCACAATAGATGAATGGCAGGAATTAAATAATAAAGATTACACCGTACAGGAAGCAGTCACGGACTACAGAGGAACCGGTGTTGGCGGAGTGATTGTCTATAAGAAGACAAAGGAAGAGGGAGCTACCTATTATCCTGCCATGGATGTCCACATCTTCCTTCCGGGTGGCGGATATTATGACGGAACCCATATAAAATATGTTAGTTTGAACTATAACGTAGAATACTGGTCTTCAACGCTTAATGCAGGTTCTTGCAGTATGGCATTTGATAAGAAAGCTGATGGCTATGGAGCCGGTGAGCGTTATTTTGGCAAACCTGTCCGCCCGGTATATGTAGGAACAAGTAATAAATAAAATGACAAAAGTTGACAAGACCTACACGTAATCCACCACGCATCAAATACAAGACCTTGATCATGTCACAACAAGAAACAATAAAGCAATTTGAATCTCAAAAAGTACGTACGTACTGGGATGACGAGCAGGAAAAATGGTTTTTCTGCATAAATGATGTAGTAACAATACTCACAGGCAGTTCAAATCCTGCTAACTATATTAAGCAACTTAAGCATCGAGACCCAGAATTGGCTAAAGGCTGGTTACAAATTGTAACCCCCCTTTCTATGCCAACCCCTGGAGGTAGACAACAGGTGAATTGTACCGACCTTAAAGGTGCTTTTCGCATAATCCAATCTATTCCATCTAAGAAAGCAGAACCAATCAAACAATGGATGGCTTCTGTTGCTGCCGAACGTTTGCATCAAATGCAAGACCCAGAACGAGGCATCCAAATGTCGTTACAGGATTATAAACGGTTAGGGTATTCAGATAACTGGATAAATCAACGGCTCAAGAGCATTGAGATTCGCAAGGACTTAACCGACCAATGGGATGCACATGGTGTAGAGGAAGGGGTACAATATGCCACCTTAACGGATATTATTTATCAGGCATGGGCTGGATTGACAGCAAAAGAATATAAACACCTCAAAGGGTTGCATCAAGAGAATCTTCGCGACAACATGACCAATGAAGAATTAGTGATGAATATGTTGGCAGAGTTGACCACTACAAATATCGAAAAAGCAGAACAGCCACAATCGATGTCGGAGCACGCGCATGCAGCAGCACGGGGTGGTGAAGTGGCAAAAGTGGCACGCGAGGCCTTTGAACAACAGACAGGCAAAAAGGTCGTGTCTTCCCTAAATGCAAAAGATTATTTTGACTCTTTGCAACCGCATATAGACTTCGAGGACAAGGACCCTAAAAAGAACTAAAACGGCTGCCTTCATCGGGCATAGTCTCGGAGCACCAACGGAGCACCTGCGGACGTGGACATCCCCGCCAACCCGCCACCAAAAACCTGTCAACTTTTTAGGAAAAGTCAGTGGTGACAGTGGTGACAGTGGTGACAGTATTTTCCATAAACTATATATATTTATATGCACCTCAGGCGCGAGCAGGTATTATATATTATAAAAGATTTTCCCAAACTACTGTCACCACTGTCACCACTGTCACCAGAATTTTGATGTTATTCAGGGGGTAGGTTCTTAAAATTTCATGGCAAAAGGGGGTATGTTGCAAAAATCTTGCGACCGTCTTGCAACAGTCTGATTCTAAGCGAGATACAACCATTTAGAATGCTGCAATATTAGAATCGGGGGTAGGTGGGGTATGTTGTTTATATATATACATACACGCACATGTATGTATATACTTTTATAAAACAACCTACCCCACCTACCCCACCTACCCCCGAATCAGTTGGACAAGTCACTAAAACGGTGCAGGTGGTGCTAGTACTTTCTAAAACATATATACGCGCGTATATGTGTATATATATAACAACCTGCCGCACCCGCCGCAACCCGCCGCTTGATAAAATTTGCAAAAAAATGCTTTTGGAATGTAATGTTTGTCCCAAAAGGTCGTTCGCGTTCGGCAACAAGGTCGCAATTGTTGATACCGCTCTGCTAAATCAACGGGCGACTTGTGCCTCCGCTCTCCCCATACGAAACACTGCGTTGGTTTCTATGGGGACCCTAAAAAAGAGGGAAAACGAAGGGTTGGAGAGTATCGACCGAGTGTCGATCGACCCTCGACCCTCGACTCAAAAAGTGATTTTGACTAAAACTGAAAAAGGTTTACACGTTTACTGATAACGTATCTTAAAAAACGT
>JAKSNG010000041.1 GCA_024400125.1 Paludibacteraceae bacterium | reverse complement strand
CGGCTTGGGGACTTACACCCGTTAGATTACGTTCGTGCTGGGCGAACAAAAAAAGAGACCCAAGCTTTGCTTGAGTCTCCTGTAAGGTGGCCGCTTCCTACTCTCCCGCGTTGGCAGTACCATCGGCGTTGCAAGGTTTAACTTCTCTGTTCGGAATGGTAAGAGGTGGAGCCCTTGCGCTATAACGGCCTTATCGTTGTATTGTAATTACTATCGATTTTGGTGGTGCAAAGATAGTCTTTTTCTGTCACAAAGTTATCACAAGTTTCCAACTTTCTACCTACCCTGCACCATTTTTCTCCGAATACAACGGATATTGCAAGATATAGATTACAGAACAGACATCCACAATTCAAAATAGAGGACAGACAATCTTTTCAACGCTATCTTTTGCGATACTCAAGATCTCCATCATCCGCGACCATACGATTGTCGGACGAATTATTGATCTCTCCATCAAAATAGGATTTCGGTTCATCAAAATATGACTTTGCCGAAGTGACTCGTTTGCGTACGAGCTGCTGTTGACTCTGTAAAAATTTATCAAGCAAAGCCGGATCCACCTCTTTCTCTTTCAGAAAAGGCTCAAACATATCCATTCGGTCAAGCGCCTTGAGTATCTGCACAAGACTAAGAACCGATGTATTGTGTCCCGTCTCAATCTGACTGATCGAGAACATCGAGAGCCCACTTCTCTCTGATAGTTCCTTTTGCTTCATATTGCGTTCCACACGCAGTTCTTTCAGTTTTGCTCCTACTCGCTTGAGGATTTCTTCATCTTTCATATTAATATTATTTTATGTTATATCGCTAACATCTTTTGGTAGCGGTCAATCATCTCTCTATCGTGCTCAAAATATGCCAACTTCAAGGCGTTTCGCAGATGTTTCTTATTGCGTGGAAAGCGATTCAAAGCTTCGTCCAGCCACTCATGCAGCAATACCGAATCGAAAGGACGACCATAGTCGAGCGACATCATATTGCGCGATGGCATCTGCTTCAACATCGTTGACATGCATTTCTCGGCCAACGATGGCAAATATCGACCATCTTTGCTTTTGTAGTGCTTCCAATCTTCAGGGCGCAAATTCTTAATGCTCCACTGACGAACAAAACCCATAAAGTCAAATGCAACATATTCCGTATAATTACGAGCTATCACCATCAGTATCAAAGAATGGAGTAAAGATGGATGCTCAATATCGAGAGCCAAATAACGATTCACCATAGAGGTAAGACTTTCACAATCCGTAATTTCAGATTTGTTTTTCAACTTGCGATAGATTTCCCATCCCATCGACAAAGCATCTTTCTTCTTTGAATCATCCAAGGGCGCCTCCTCACATAGATACGTTACGTTTCTGCCCAAAACCAAACGGTCGAAATAATCATTTTCTCGCCTCAATGCGACCACAAAACTCTCACCTGCCTCCATCATCCACCTATTACGGATGGCGAGTGTTCGACCAGTAGGAACAGACACCGACACATTCTCTTTCGATGCTACGAGTAGCAATCGGTGCTCTTCAAAAGCCTTGTTCAACATACGGGTACTCTCTTCGTTCGACAGTTTCCAACCAAGATTCAATTCCTCCAGATTCTCAGGGATAGTCGTTGCAAGCGGAACAATGACAGCAAACCCTTTGTTCAACAGAAGACGAAGAGTATATCGCTCAACACCAGAGCTGTTGCCACACACCACAACACCCGACATCGGATCCTGAGAACCAACCCACGTACGTACATAATTAAAGATGTCATTTGGCACATCCAATGGACAGAAGAATACAACCTTCTTCTAATTAACCAACTCTGTTTCGCCCATCCAGACGACTTGTTCACTCAATAGTTCCATAGTCTTTCGTTATATTAGATTTTACTAATTTTGCACTGCAAAGATACTGCTATATTAGATATGCCAAATATTATTTCTTAAAATTGTATTAGATAAACCTAATATTGCGCCACAGATGACCAATTTTGTAATATATGCATAACAAAATTACACATATCAAACCAATGGTACAATATATACAAAAGACTGTTCACTCGAACAGTCTTTTGTAGTATTCTGCCTTCTTCTCTAACTTCATCGGATATGCCCTTGAGGTACTCGGCATTCGCCACCAGCAAAAATTTTTCCCTTCTTGGAGGAACTGAAAGGTGCTATACTCCCCCACTTTCGGAATCCTAACAATTATGCCTTTCTTCTCTAAATACAACTGCAACTCCTCGCTCGCCTTGCCACCAGTTGTCACAATCGTCTGACACTTCGGCATCTGCTCCAATAGCGAGAATACATCCGTTCCCTCCACAATCTCCAAGAAATTATCGTCGGCATTATCCTTCAGCCGTCTCACCTTCCGTGCCGTATCGAAGAGTGCAATGCCCGACTCCCGACAGAAAGCAACTATCAGGTCCTTGTCAAAACGTTTTGCACTCTGTTGCTCGAAGTAGGTTTTGTCTTGATAGTGTATTAACCCCATCATTCTCCAGAAGTCATTTATCCAGTTAGGATAAAAAAACTCCATACTCCATCTTTCCTTAGGCGGAGGAAAACTACCCAAGAATAGCATCGAAGCATTCTCTGGCAAAAACGGGTCCAAGGGATGATTCTCAATTGTCATATTCTCGTGTTCGATTATAGTCCTGTCAAATAACTACGTAATGCCTCCACATATTGACTCATTGCGGAACGGCCTTCCTCAGTGATATGACAAATAGTACGAGGGCGACTACCCTCTTGCGACTTATTGACTGCAATATAATTGGCAGCAGAGAGCTTATCAAGCTGGATACTAAGATTACCTGCAGTAGCCTCGGTCTTCTGCTTAAGATACACAAAGTCGGCTTCATCGACGTTCACAAGTATCGACATAATAGCCAATCGCAACTGGCTATGAAGTAACGGATCAAGTTCGGTCATAGGCGCAGGATTATGTTATGCTTTATTTTGCTCCTCCATCTCTCGCTTCGCAACGCGATTAAGTTTATGTCCCTGGATGATGAACACAACAATGATAATTAGTAGGCCAACAACGAGCACAGAGCACATATTCCTCCATGGTGTACGAGTCGCAAAAGTTCCGAAGTTGAGCAATTGAGAAAAGAATATACCAGTTAAAAACGTAGATACGTTGACGTGCTTACTCTTGAAAATGATGGAAGTAGCTATACCTGCCATAACTACACAACAGTTGACGACAAGCATATTCAGGTACAACGTATCATAGTCGCCATAAAGTATATCAACGCCCATGGTGAGTATAAGTATCAAAAACATTGCATAAACACTCGTCCAGATGGTATGAAGCGTCTTCTCAATATAAGTCTTCACTCCATCATGACTTCCAAAACTGAGCTTACCCACACGGAAACAGAAACCAATAACAACAGCATACGTAAACAGCAGCCACCAAATGATATTGAATGACATTGGCTGATTACGCCAAATCAGAAGGCATGCCAAAGAAACTGCAAATAGCAATGCCAGGGAATAACCAACCCAAAGAAAAATCTTACCCTTAACAACATTATTACGCGTCTGTACAAGCATTTGCTGTATAATCTGCAGGCTTTCTTGCTCATTAATATTCTTTTCTTCCATAATTGTAATTGTTAATTTGATCCTCTCCTAATTAAAATATAAGAGAAAGAATTGATTGTTGAAAGTTTATTTTATAAACCATTCTCAGAAAAAAGAAGCAGCGATGTCGACTTGCCGCTGCTTAAGTCTTGGCCTTTGACAACTCATCTCTGGTCTTAGTTCACTGCAAAGGTAAATAGGTTTACAATATAAACCAAAATAACTAACTATTATTTACTGATTAGCCAAACATTAAACAACAAAAAATTCTCTTTGGAACACTTAGTTTACAAAATAAACCATAATAACAACCCATCAAATGCATTTAAAAGAAAAACTGCAACCGATATTACACGATTGTAGTTTCAAATCAATTTACTTAATGTTCTTGAACCAGGATCCGCTTCCATTGACGCGACCGAAGGGAGCAACCCAGACTTGCTGGGTGAGAATAATGGTAAAAAAAACTCCTCTAATAGAGTAGTTTATGTTGCTGTACCAGTTTTCGAATTACATTTTGTTTTATGCTATCTATCAGCACTTT
>JAKSNG010000040.1 GCA_024400125.1 Paludibacteraceae bacterium | reverse complement strand
TACGCGCTTGATTGCGCACTTCTTGTGCTTTCTTCACCTCGAGTTGGGCGGAACGGAGTTCTGCATTGTTTTGCCGTGCCAGTTGCAAGCACGAGTCGAGTGTCAGATTTTGTCCCATCAACATGAGGGGGCAGATAGATAATAATAAGAGGGAAATATATTTTTTAATCTCTTGCATAAAACTTCCAATAAGCAATAGGTAAAATAGTGACAACTAAGGGTAAAGTGAATATTGTGCCGAAACAAATGACCACACCTAATGGCATCCAAAGACTTGTGCCAGCAATAATCATAGGTATTACGCCCAAGGCGGTGGTGGCGGAGGTGAGGAAGATAGGGCGCATTCGTCTAATTCCAGCCTGGAAGGCGGCGTCTCGTCCACTCATGTGCTCTTTTAGGCGCAGTTCTTCGGCATATTCGTACATAATGATGGCATTGCGCACGATAATACCTATCAAAGAGACTATACCTAAGATAGCGGTAATAGAGAAATCGCTCATGTGGAATAGTCGCATACCCAAGAAAGCACCAAAGAGCGTGAGCAAACACGATGAAAGTGTTAGAATAGATATGGACAACTTGCCAAAGTGGTAAAGAAGGACAAAGAACATCACTAACAATGCCCCGATGATACTGTAGATGGCTTGTGGAATGATAATCTTGTTCTTGCCAGTCAAGCCGTCGTTGAAGATGGTGACGTGTTGGTCAATGCCGTGGTTTTCTATCCATTGTTGCACTTTCTTCTGCACTTGCGGTTCGGACGCGTTGCCCTTTAAGTCGCAACCGATAGTGATAGTGGGCACGCCATTGATGTGTCCTATTGAAGCGTGATGCCATTCGGGTTCAATAGTTGCAATCTGGCATAGCGGCACGCTCACACCTGGATAGATAGTCGGAATAAGCAAGTCTTCAAGTTGTTTATAATCGAGTGTGTCTATTCCTGAGGCACGCAGCATGACAGGAACGGCATTGTTGTCCTCGTAGAAAGTAGTGATTGTTTGTCCATTAAAGACATTACTCAGATAGAGCGACATAAACGTTTGGCTCACACCCAAGCGCGAAGCCTCATCAGCATTGAGACGAATACGAATAGCGGGACGCGTCTCGTCGTAGTTACTGTGTATCCACATCAGTTCGGGGCAAGACATCATAAACTGTTTGATAGAATCGGCGTATGGTTCCAAATCCTCTATTTTTGGACCTTGCACGCAGACCTCAAACGGATTATTACAAATCTGATAATCCATCTGTTTGAAGCGGGCATAGGCATTCGGGAAGGCGTTTTCGTACCGTTCGGTATAGTCTTTGAGCACCTCTTCGGTTGCCTTATTTGAGACTGTGTTGACGATGAGTTGGGCATAGTTGGTGGCGGGCATTTGCGGCGCGTATGCTGCGTGGAAACGCGGAGAGGCCATTCCTACAAACGAGGTGACATTCACCACTCTTGGGTCTGCATTTAGGATTCGAGCCAACGAGTCTGCTACCGCACCTGACTCCTGTATTGAGCGACCTTCCTGCAAGTGTATCTCTACCGCAAAACAACTACGGTCGGCTTTGGGTAACATCTGCACATTCATTTGAAGGAAGAGGAATCCGCCTAACACAATCAGACCCAAAGCAATCAAGAGCGTGGTAACAGGAATCTTAAAGACGAAACGCAGCACTTTCTCGTATACGTGCTCTAACTTCTCAAAAAACCAGTTTTGTCCGCGCTCAAAGAAATTGATTTCGCCTGCGTGCTGCTGTTTGATAAAACGCGTGCTGAGATAGGGCGTGACATAGAAAGCATAGAAGAAGCTTGCCATCAATGCGAACATTACTGCCCAAGGGAAGTCTTTGACGAACTCGCCCATCAGCCCGTCTAAGATAAGTTTCATCGGGAAGAACATCCCGAAAATACTGATGGTAGCGATGAGTGTGGGGACATACAAGTCTGTTGCTTCGGTGGCAGCTGCAAACCAACGCGAATGTCCTTTTTGAAGGGAATTGCAATAGCTATCCACTACAATGACCGAGTTATCCACAATCATTCCTAACACCACAATCAATGCCGCTAAAGTAACGGTATTGAGTTCCAAGCCAAAGAGGTACATGATGCCAATCGTGATGGCGGTACAGATTGGCACCCCAGTAGAGGCTACGATGGCAGTCTTCAGAGGGAAAAGAATGAGCATCACTGCTACCACGACAAGGATACTGATAAGAATATCTTTGAGAAAAGACACGACAGAGTCATTGACCACTTTTGGTTGGTCGGTCACGCGATGCATCTTCACATCTGCTGGCAGTTCGGCTTTGGCAAGGGCTAATTTCTTATCTATCTCGTTACCAAATTCAACGATGTTGTGTCCGGGTTGCATCTCAATCGAAAGCATCACCGCAGAGGCTTTCTGGTGTTCGTAATAGTCAATGTATGCCCCAGCCTTATATTCGCGATGGATGGAGGCTATGTCCTTCAGCCTCACCACGCTCTGTGTTGCAGGATCGGTATAGACAATCTGTTCACCAACCTCATATTCCGAACCTAACGGGATGTCAATGTGTAGCTGTGCTTGTCCTGCTTGGCAACCTGTCGTGCCGCTAACTGTTCGCAGTCCTTGCGTGGCAAACATAGCAAAGAGCGACTTGTGGTCAATTCCATAGCGAGCTAACTGTTTAATGTCTATATCAACAACAATCTGCTCTGTTTGTTCGCCTAAGACTTTGATTTTTCCCATCTCAGGAATCGTGCGTAGGTAGTTGCTGATGGTTTTGGCATATTCGTTCAGTTCGCGTGGGTTGTGGTCTTCGCTCTCAATAGCAAGAAGCATGGACGAGGTGTTACCAAAATCATCGACCACCAAAACGGTGAGAACGCCTTTAGGCAGTTTGGTGAGTTTGACTAAGTCTAATCCGGAACGAATTTTTGCCCATACCTCATCTTTGCGCTTTACTGACTGATTGAGTTCGGTGATGATATACACGATACCGTCCTTTGTGGTAGAGTAGGTGAACTTCTTATTTATCTCCTCATAGGAAAAGAGGCAATCTTCTAACGGTCCAGTCACTTGTTGCTCTATCTCTTGTGCTGTAGCACCATGATAGACCGCTACGACGACCGCTTGCCGAATTGTCACCTGCGGAAACTCGTCCTTATTCATTTTGATAAGTGCGTAGATACCGAAAAGGCAGAGGATGGTCACCACGAAAAAGACCATCTTATGTCCCCGCATGGCGGCTTGAATATGATTGCGCTTTGTCATTGTATATCTATTATTTGAATTTTAGCCCCACGGCTGAGTTTTTGATAACCGTCTAACACGACGATGTCTCCTTTTTCAAGTCCTTTGGTTACTATCACTCCTTGGGTAACGAAACAGCCTGTCTCTATCGTGCGACGCTCCGCTTGATTATCAACGATAACCCATACGGACTGGCTATTTTTATGAGTTTGGATGCACTCGGCAGGTAGGATAATTCCGCGCTGTTGTTCGCTCATGAGTTGCACTTTCGCCACCATATCGGGTAGGAGCTGTTCTGTGTCTGCGTCGAGTATGTTCAGTTTGACGTTGTAGGTGTGTGCCGGAGAGGAAGAGGTGAGGTCTTTCTCTATGACCTCGCCTGTACAATGTAAATCGATGGCAGGAATAGATATTACTCCTTTCTCGTTCTTAGTGATATGCGAAATCTGTACTTCTGGAACAGGAATAACAACGGTCATTTGTTCGTTCTCCATTACTTCTACGGCTGGTGCGGCAGGTAGAAGAATTTGTCCTTCACTCACGAAGATAGCACTTACTATACCGTCGTTAGGGGCACGTAAAGTTGTGTTTTCTACTTCTTGTTGAGCCAAGTCAACCATCGTTTGTGCCTGCTTGAGTTTGGTCTCAATATCAATCAGTTTGACTTGTGGTATTCCTCCTTTGTCATACACTTTTTTGACGCGTTGATAGCCATCTTGTGCTTGTTTGAGAGTGGCTTTTGCTGCCTGCAAACTATTGCGTTGTTGGGTGTCGTCCACTTTTATGAGTGTTTGTCCTTTTGTGACGGGTTGACCTAATTTACAATATACGTGTGTGACCCGTCCACCGAGGTTAAACCCAAAGACGGAAGATTGGCGAGCTTGAACACGACCGACATAAGTGTGGGTGTTGATGGATTCGGTGGTGTCAATGATAGTGACACGCACGGGTATAGGCTGAATCTGTTGCTGAGTTTGCGGTTGACATGCCACTAAACACAACCCGATACAACCAATGATAATCTGTTTAGTCATTACTTATTCTTTTTTGCGATGGATTGAACATGAGCTTTCAGAACTCGAACCGAGTCATCGAGAATGATAACGGTGTCTTTTAGGACGATGCGAACGGTGTCTCTGTTCTCGCCATAATATTGATAATCGAAGACGATGGCATCATCGTATATGGTAGCGGAACCGCTGATGGAGGTGGGGTAATCGCGCGAATCTATATTGATTACGCGCGTAAAAGGAGAGAAACTGAGTTTTTTTTCTTCAATTTTTCCTTTTGTCTGGTAGGCTGGACCTGCCAATTCATTCATAAGGAGCAATACACTGTCCTCGTTGTGCAAGTTGATTACTTCTAATTGCCCCACTTCAACGGGTAGGCGGATGGTGCTTTCTAACACCGATGTTTTGTAGGAATACGCACCAAGGGCTGTTTGTACTTCGTTTTTACAACCACTGAGCAAGAAAAGGAGACATAGAACTCCTAACAATTGTTTTTTCATACCGAATAATTTTTAATTTTGCGTGCAAAAGTACTACATTTTTTTCATATAGCAGTGGACTTTTTGTCTATAATAATGTGCAATTTTACCACAAACAGCATTTTTTAATACAAAAAACGACATTTTGTATATGATATTTGAAAAAAAAGCATTATCTTTGCAGTCGATTTTGAACAAAACGCCTATGATTTACAAGAACGAACTGTTTCTACTCACAGATAATATTGACGAAATATCCAATCCAGATCCTGCCGCAGGGCAGTTCTTAGCTCTCGTCTATTGCAAGCAGGGAAAAATGCAGCTCACTTGGAATGGTTGTCAGTTGGAAATGAGTACCAACGACTTGCTGGTCTGTATGCCCCATTCGCTGATTAACCACTATCTCCGTTCCGGAGATTTCTTTGGCGGAGTCATTTGTATATCTGAACACTTGTTTGACGAATTGATGTTGGACTGCTTCCACATGGAGGCGCATTGGTGGGAAAAATATAGTTACATCCAATCTACTCCTATTCATCACTTAGATGACCGCCACGTGAGATTGTTAGATACATACTTGCAGCTGTTGGTTGAATTGCTCAAGGATGAGCACACGGCATATCATAAACAAGTGCTTCGCACCATCGCTCAAGCAGCGGCATACGAGTGTTTGTCGTACTTAGAAGACCATATTTTAATTTCCTCAGAAGAAAAGGCTGTAGGTAAAGCAGATATCATGCGCCGTTTTGTGTTGCTTGTTCGTGAAAATAGTACGGTTCATCATGATGTACAATGGTATGCATCGCAATTAGCTATAACGCCGAAGTATTTATCAGCTATTAGCAAGAATGAGAGTGGGTTCAGTGCGTTGGAAATTATCCATAAAGTACTAAACGAAGAGATACTGAAATTATTAAAAACATCTTCATTGACGATTAAAGAGATAGCGTTTCGTCTTCGCTTTTCCGATGCTTCGCAGTTTTGTCGTTACGTGCGACTTAATTTTGGTCAAACCCCCATTCAAATTCGCTCTGCTGCATCCATTTGACATTTCCTAAATAAGGTAGATGATTTTTGGTGGACTAAGAGCGAACTGGTCTTGTGTACTTCGTTAACCGCCTGCTGATGGCGCAAAAAATCACACTTTTTGCTCTAAAAATTTGCACATTCCAAAAAAAAACAGTACTTTTGCAGCGGAAAACGAAATAGAATACTATTTAATCGGTCGTTTTTGTGGAAAGAGTTTCGCCGTTGTATAAGAAGCCGTATTTAT
>JAKSNG010000004.1 GCA_024400125.1 Paludibacteraceae bacterium | reverse complement strand
TATCAAGATAAAATAAGTTAGTATTAATCCGTCTAACTTTTTGGGGTCACATCATTATCGCCTTTGCTTTGTTTGCAACGATAATGGACGCACAAACGTATCAAATTATTGCACGCAGCAATGATTCCATTCATTTGTATCCTAATGTGATAGGCTCTGCAATAAAATCGGTCATACCTAATGGAAAAGCAGAAACTCCTAATTATAGAATGATCAAAAAAACATTGGATACTAAGGAAAGCATTCTTTTTGTAGAATTCATTAATGTGGTAGATAAATTTTTGGTCACTTATGAAACCGATCTTGAAACTCCTGGAAAATTCACCACAAGAGTTCATAGTCTTACCAATGTTTTTAAATCCATCCATCGTGTCAATGCAATTTATTTAGAAGGAGAATATCTAGGGATGGGTATTCAAGTATATCAACGTCCATTAAACTTTAAAGATGTAATAATTATAGATGGTATTAATTTGCAGCTTCCTATTAAAATCATTGAGATTGATGCGGCTGTTCAATTAATTATGCAAAATGAAGAACAAAAAAGAAAAGAGGCAGCTGCCGTAAATGTGACACAAGAAATGATAGATGATGCAAATGATTATCTATGCGAGTATTATATTGCATATCTAGTACATAACAAGAGCTTCAATCAGAACTATGCGACAGAAGTAAGGGAAAAATTTGACCAGGAGAAGATGAATACACTTATCCAAACACTAACAAAAGAACAATTAAAATATATCATTAGGGAAGTTAATGCACAACAAGAATGTGGTAAATATTCTTTATAAACGCATCCATTGGCATCCGTTGACGATTCTGCTATCATTATATTGAAAAGTGCCATATAATAGAAAGCTTGAACACTATTGCGAACGTCAACAAGACCTACGATATTGTGGGACGAGAGATGTAATAGAAGACTAGAAAACTAGGTCGCTTACGCTATACTAGAAAACTAGAAGAATAGAAAAGACACCCAATGTAGGAAAAAGTCGGAGTGAGAGAAATCGAGGACTCGACATTTCGAGGACTCGAGGAAGCGTAGGCTGAGAAGTTGAAACAATAAACAAAAGAAAAACGGTGAAGATAGTGCCTTCACCGTTTTTCTTTTGTTGTGCTGGTAGATGTTGAGAGAGGACATAATCTCCTCTTGTGTGTTTTTGGGGGGCGGGGATTAGGAATCAATCTTTGAGGAGGGCTTCGAGGTCGCGGATTCTGGATTGGAGTTCGGCGATTTGAGACCTAACCATGAAATTAGAAACTTTCTCGGAACTGGTCTTGGCTGCCACCATAGCAGAGATTTGGTTCAAGTGCTCCTCTAACCATTGTTCAAAAGGATGCTCAGATTTCCACTCGTCCTGCAAATCTGCAAATTTCCAACGATGAGCGTCCGCATACATTTTGGCTTTGGTGTTGCCACGCTTGGCTTCTTTCCAAGCAGCAACAGTAGCTGCCGTTGCCTCCTCCGTAGCAAAATACTGGGGGACTTGTGCGTGCGCATACGCGAAAGCCTGAGAATTCCAAATCTGTCGAGGGGACAGATTCTTTTGATAGGATTCGTCGCGCTCACGATAATGTGTTCTGCCGTCTTTAGTAACGTAGTGATAACCTTTACTTTCTTTTTTGGTTTTGCCGTGTAAGGCACCAGTCGGTTGGTCGTAACTTGTTCTTGCCATAATAGTGTATATTTTTTTGATTAGTACGTCTTCTTAAGAGTTCGGTAAAAGGTGCTATGACCTTCGAGCGACCTTCGGGCGACTGTCGTGTGACTGTCGGGTGACCGTCGGGTGACTGTCGGGCGACCGTCGGGTGACCGTCGGGGAATATCCGAGAAAACAGCGCAAAATTACAAAAAATTTTTGAACTATGCAAGAGCTATGCAAGAAATTTGCGAGAAATTTGCAAGAAAAATGCAAGAAAAGATAAAGAAACTGCAAAAACTATGCAAGAAAAAGAGAAGAGGACAAAGATGCTCTCTAATTAAAATGTGCAGATATTGGGCACATTCCAAAAATTTGTATTATTTCTGTTTGCGGATGCTTTCTTGATGTAATGCGTCCATGATGGTGCGGACGGTGTGGGGGTCTAAATCGTGCGACTGTGCCCATGCAAGACGCGAAGTGACCATCTGCTCATAGCGCGTGGGCTGCACAATCTCCATTCCTTGCTCACGCTTGTACTCTCCAATACGACGACTCACCTCCATACGTCGAGCAACGACACTCCATAACTCGTCATCCACCTCGTTCATCATCTGCCTCAACCAAGTCAGTTGTGTAGCCTCTTCCTCTTCCGTCAAACTACCGAGTATGGCAGCAAACTGCGCAGGAGTGAGTTGTTGCTGTGCGTCGCTTAATGCTTGCGAAGGATGGTTGTGTACCTCGACCATGAGTCCGTCGTACTGTAATTGTACCGCATTCTTACATAAACAGTCAATTCGATTGGCGTCTCCGCTCATGTGGCTGGGATCGAGTAGGAGAGGAATGGTTGGCATTTGTTGGCGCAAGAAATATGCCATGTCCCAACACGGACGATGATTGCAGCCACGATGAATAGCATAGACCTCTGGTGCCTGATTATTACTGCCCGTCACGGACAAGAATCGCTGTATGTTGCCTATCCAAAGAGCAGGGTCGTTATTGACAGGATTCTTAATATAAATAGTCAATTGAGAGCAGTCATGGTCTTGTAACGCATCTGCCAATGCCTGCACTTGAATAGGATTAGCACTCGTGCGCGCACCTACCCATAAGTGACGAAGACCTGCCTCTATGGCGCGATGTAACTGCTCCGGCTGAGTAACTTCTGTTGCGACTGGTAAATCTAATTCACGCTGGATACGTTGCAACCACGCCAAACCTTCGTCTCCAATACCTTGAAAAGTAGTGGGAGAGGTACGTGGTTTCCATAGCCCTGCACGGAAAATAAGTTTGTGCCGTATCTCGTCCGGCACAGACTGTGCAATCGCTTGGGCAGTTGTCCAAACTTGCTCCTCCGATTCTGCGGCACAGGGGCCTGCGATGATATGTTTCCAGTCGAAAGTCAATGATGCTTAGTTTTAATTGTTTTTTTAACACAAACGGGCTACAGTCGTCTCTCGTACGACATCACAACTACGTTGTTCGTAGAGTACTCGATACGTCTTATCGCCCGTACACTAATTAAACAACTCGCTGCGCGAGACACTAATGTCTAGATAGCAGATAGGGCGGCGATGGCTTCTTTGATGGTAGCGATACGCTGCTCTGCGTCGTGCTGTTTCTTACGCTCTAACTCTACAATCTCAGGCTTAGCATTCTGCACAAAACGCTCATTACTCAGTTTTGCCATGACGCCACGAAGGAAACCTTCCTGGTGTTGCAAATCGGCTTGCAGTTTTGCCAATTCCTCGTCCTTGTTGATAAAGTTATTGAGTGGGACACTATATTCAGTCGTTCCAACAATGAAAGACGAAACGGCACCCTCTGCGTCTTTGCCTGCTTGGTCGTTGGTTAGGGTAACTTCACAATTAGCCAATTTGCAAACCAAACCGGACAATGCTGCCGGAGAGATAAGAGTGAGTTTCTCCTTCGGTGGAATATTCTTAGAGGCACGGATGTTACGCACACCTGCCACTACTTGTTTCATGTCTTCCATTTGATGACGGATGGCTCCATCTTTATCCATAGCAAGTAACTCGTCACTATTCCAACCAGACTGATCTTCAGACATGATAGTAGCACCTTCTTCGCGTTCGGCTAAGTTATGCCACAACTCCTCTGTGATGAACGGCATGAAAGGATGGAGTTGACGAAGCATTTGCTCAAAGAAGCCCATGGTTGCCTCCAACGTCTTGCGTGCAATAGGTTGCTGATAAGCAGGTTTAATCATCTCTAAATACCAACCTGAGAACTCGTCTGTAAACAGTTTATAGATGGTCATCAAAGCCTCCGACAAACGATATTTCTTCATGAGGTCAGTAATTTCTAATTCGGCTTCTGCTAATTTCATAGTGAACCATGTAACAGCCTCTCTATCTTCGTGGGAAGGTTCAGCATCCGTCACTTCTAAGCCTTTGATAAGACGGAAACAGTTCCAAATCTTATTGCAGAAGTTACGTCCTTGCTCGCATAGTGCATCGTCGTAGAGAATATCGTTACCTGCAGGCGCAGACAGCAAAATACCCATACGGACACCATCCGCACCATAACGTGCAATCAAATCCAGTGGGTCAGGAGAGTTGCCCAAAGACTTACTCATCTTGCGACCTAACTTATCACGCACAATACCCGTGAAATACACGTGCTTGAACGGCATCTTGCCCTCGTATTCGTAACCTGCCATAATCATACGAGCTACCCAGAAGAAGATGATGTCTGGACCCGTTACCAAGTCGGAAGTGGGGTAGTAGTAGGCACGATCTTCCTTGCTAAACAACGAGATAGGCCACAACCACGAACTGAACCACGTGTCTAATGCGCCTTCGTCTTGTACATAATTGCCTTCTGGCTTGGTCTCGGACACGATAATCTTGTCATTCGGATAGTTCTCCAAACCAGTCTGTGCCAATAAATCGGCATCGTAATAAGCAGGAATTCGATGTCCCCACCATAACTGACGAGAAATGCACCAGTCTTTGATATTCTCTAACCAGTTGCGGTATGTGTTCTTGTATTTAGCAGGATAGAACACAATCTCGTCATTCATGACTGGCGGCAAAGCGATGTCTGCAAAGTGCTGCATCTTAATGAACCATTGCAACGACAAACGTGGTTCAATAGGTACGTTCGTACGCTCTGAATGTCCTACTTTATTGGTGTAGTCTTCAATATGATCGACCAGTCCTGCAGCCTTCAAGTCTTCTACAATCTGCTTGCGGCAATCGAAACGGTCCATTCCTTCATACTGCTTCACACGCGCAAAGACTTCCGGCTCCAAACCAGACAAAGTCAAATGTGCATCTGCTGTGAAAGTATCATAGATAGTGAGGTTATATTTCTGACCGAGCATGTAGTCGTTCATGTCATGGGCAGGGGTTACTTTCAAACAACCTGTACCAAAACCGATTTCTACGTAGCGGTCTTCAATAATAGGAATCTCACGCCCTACCAAAGGGACGCGCACATGTAATCCTTTTAACCATTGATTCTTTTCCTCTTTGGGGTTGATACATACGCACACGTCGCCCATAATCGTCTCAGGACGCGTCGTGGCAACGATACAGTATTTACCAGGCTGCTCTACCACTTCATACTTGAGATAGTACAAATGGCTATGCTCCTCTTGGTAGATGACTTCCTCATCAGACAAAGCAGTTTGACGTTCTGGATCCCAATTGACCATACGTAATCCGCGGTAAATGAGCCCTTTACGATAGAGGTCGCAGAAGGTTGCGATAACGGCTTTTGAACGTGTTTCGTCCATTGTGAACGCGGTACGGTCCCAGTCGCATGAGCAACCTAATTTGCGTAATTGTTGCAGAATAATGCCTCCGTGCTCCTCCGTCCAGTCCCACGCGTGCTTCAAGAACTGCTCGCGCGTCAGGTCGGTCTTATTGATGCCTTGCTCCTTGAGACGCTTAATCACTTTCGCTTCTGTCGCAATCGAAGCATGGTCTGTTCCAGGCACCCAGCAGGCATTTTTGCCCTCTAAACGTGCGCGACGAACAAGCACATCTTGAATCGTCTCATTCAACACGTGACCCATGTGCAAAACACCCGTCACATTAGGGGGCGGAATAACTACGGTAAACGGTTCACGACCATCCGGCTCGGAATGGAAAAGTTTGTTATCAAGCCAGTATTGATACCAGCGTTGCTCAATGTCTGCAGGATTGTACTTTGATTCCATATATTTATATTACAAAAAAACGCGCAAAGATACTCTTTTTTTTGCATATATGCAAATGTAAAAGAAAAAAAAGTGAAAAAAGTTGCAAAAGTTCCAAAAGTTGAAAATGTTTTGCATAAAAGAGGTGTGTTATTTGCAAATATTAAAAAATATTTGTACTTTTGCAGCGTAATTGGGAAAATCTTTTTAAAAATATAGTTATGAGTACAAAAACCAAAGTATGGACAATTCTGTCAACCGTTTTAGTAGTAGCTTTAGCTGCGTTCATTTTTGTGAAGTTCTTCTTCGTGTATAGCGAGGGCGTCAATGAAGGCGACATCAACTATTTCCAACGGGAAGGATTTATCTTCAAGACCTATGAAGGCAAGATGATTCAGACTGGCTACAAAAGTAAGGGTACAGCGACTATCCAGTCCAATGAGTTTCGTTTCTCAGTAGAAGATGAGCAGGTGGTTGCTACCCTCGACAGCGTCTCTAATCAACAAATCAAATTGTATTGGAAGCGCTACCTCGGCACTTTGCCTTGGCGCGGAAATAGTCAATTCATCGTGTATAAAGTATCTTCTTCTGCATTATGATTCAGGAACCTTTTATAGAAACATTACGCAAGTCGATTGTCGATAACTGGGATCGTCCAGCGTTCACCGACTACGGCACCGATAAAACGATGTCGTACGCCGATGTGGCAGCCGAAATTGCCCACTTGCATATACTCTTCCAAGAATTAGGTATTGCTAAGAATGATAAGATTTCTTTGGTGGGTAAAAACAACTGCAACTGGGTAACTTCTTACTTAGCGATAATCACATACGGTGCTATTGTTGTACCTATCTTGCAAGATTTTAGAGCTAACGATGCCTTACATATCATCAATCACTCAGAATCGCGTCTGCTGCTGATTTCGGACTTTCTCTATGAGAATCTCGATATCACTCAGATGGAACAGGTTGAGGCGGTTATTTCATTGACCGATTTCTCTATTATTGCTACCATAGAACATGTTGACGCCAATAAACTGTCACCTCAAGTGATTGATGCAGCCTTTGATGCTAAGTATCCCAATGGTTTGCAGCCGTCGGATGTGAAGTTCTGCAATAAACCCAATGCTGACATCGCATCTATCAACTACACCTCTGGTACGACAGGTTTTTCTAAAGGCGTGGTTACTCCGCTCAATGCGTTGGCAGGAAATGTGCTCTTCTGCTCATCTAATCATGTGGTATATCACGAGAGTCGTCAAGTCGTATTCCTGCCATTAGCACACGCCTTTGGTTGTGCATTTGATTTCCTGACATCGTTTGCAACGGGTGCTCATTCGTGGTTTATTGGACGCACTCCTTCGCCTAAGATATTGCTGCAAGCATTCCAGGAAATCAAGCCCACTTGCGTCTTTACTGTGCCGCTCATCTTAGAGAAGATATACAAGACGCAGATTGTGCCACACCTCAAGAAATCGTCCATCAACTGGGTGTTGAAGATGCCGCTGTTAGACGAAGTGTTGCTGGGCAAAATGCGTCAGGCTTTGGTTGATGCGTTCGGCGGTAACTTTGATGAAATCATCGTGGGCGGAGCTCCACTCAACGCCGAAGTGGACGAGTTCCTCAAACGCATTCATTTCCCTTATACAGTGGGTTATGGCATGACTGAATGTGCTCCTCTTATTAGTTATTGCAAGAGTGCTGAATACCGCACACAGTCCTGCGGAAAACCGTTACCTGGCTTGATGGAAGTGCGCATTAACGAACCCAATGAAGAAGGTGTCGGAGAAATACAAGTTAGAGGCGAAAACGTGATGATTGGCTATTATAAGAACGAAGAGGCTTCTCGTATGGCTTTCACCAAAGATGGCTGGCTCAAGACGGGCGATTTAGGTATCGTGGATGAAGACGGATTCGTTTATATTAAAGGACGTAACAACACCATCATATTAGGTTCCTCAGGACAAAATATCTTCCCAGAAGAAATCGAGTCCAAACTCAATAATATGCCGTACGTGTTGGAGTCGCTCGTGGTCAAACACTCGGACGGTAGCCTATTGGCATTGGTTTGTCCTGATTATCCATCTGTCGATGCCGATCACTTGACCAAAGAGATGCTCGAAGCCGCTATGGAAACGAATCGACGCAACCTCAATGCGCAATTGGCAAGTTATGAGCAGATTTCCCAACTCATACTTTATCCACACGAGTTCGAGAAAACTCCTAAAAAGTCTATCAAACGCTTCTTATATACGAAATTATAAACTATATGCCTATGTTGACAGCTTTAGAAGATAATTTTATTTACATGTATCAGACCTCTTTCCAAGAACATTGGGACTTAGAGGCGATAACCGATTATGGTACGACTAACACATTGACATACGGTCAGTTGGCAGCCAGAATCGCACGGTTACATTTGCTTTTTAAGCAATGTGGTATCAAAAAAGATGAAAAAATTGCCGTTATGGGTCGAAATAACTGCAATTGGGTCACTGTTTATATGGCTGCTGTTACATACGGTGCTATTATTGTGCCCATCTTGCAAGATTTCAAAGCCAATGACGCCCTGCATATCATCAATCACTCGGAGTCAAAACTTCTCTTTATTTCTGATCTTATTTGGGAGGGGTTAGACATCGAGCAAATGGATAACGTCGTGTCGGTATATTCTTTAGCGGACATGAAGACACTATCCACGCGCATCACTTCTAAACCTATCAGTTGGGAGTGGGCAGCGGAAGCCTTCCAACGTAAATATCCCAACGGCTTTACCAAAGAGGATGTGCGCTATGCAGAACGTCCAAATAACAAGATTGCATCCATCAACTATACCTCTGGAACGACAGGTTTCTCTAAGGGCGTGGTTACTCCGCTCAATGCGTTAGCAGGACACAATAAGTTCTTTGTGGAAACGAAGCGTATCTTCCCTGGTGGACGTCATGTAGCATTCTTGCCATTGGCACATGCATACGGTTGTGCAGTCGATTTCTTGGGTAACCTTTATGCTGGTGGTCATACTTATTTTATTGGGCGAACTCCATCTCCTAAAATCTTACTACAAGCATTCGCAGAGGTTAAACCCACTTTAATTATCTCTGTTCCGCTCATCTTAGAGAAGATTTATAAGAAGCAAATTGTGCCCCAAATATCTAAAGCGCCTGTGTCATGGGTACTAAAAGTGCCCTACTTAGACGAAGTCGTTTTGGGCAAGATTCGTCAGCAGTTGATAGATGCTTTTGGTGGCGAGTTCAGTCAAGTAATCATTGGTGGAGCGCCACTCAATGCCGAAGTAGAGCAGTTCTTGAAACGCATTCGTTTCCCGTTCTCTGTGGGCTACGGCATGACTGAATGTGCTCCGCTCATTTCGTTCTCTTTAGCTCCTGATTGGAAAAGTGGTTCATGCGGAAAAATGATTCCAGGCTTAATGGAAGCACGTATAGACCGTCCGAATAAAGATGGGGTAGGTGAAATTCAAGTCAAAGGAGAACATCTTATGCAAGGCTACTATAAGAATGAGCAGGCTACCAAAGATACGTTCACCAAAGATGGCTGGCTAAAGACTGGCGACTTAGGTCTAATTGATGAGGAAGGGTACTTATTCATTAAAGGACGTAATAAGACGATGCTCTTAGGCGCATCAGGACAAAATATCTACCCTGAAGAGATTGAAGCCAAACTCAATAACATGCCATACGTGATGGAGTCTTTGATTATCCAACACCAAGACCATCTCATTGCCTTGGTTTGTCCCGACTACGATGCAGTAGATAATAGTCATCTCTCGCGCGAGAAATTGGAAGAAGCAATGGAAGAGAATCGTAAGAACCTGAACGCGCAATTGGCTGACTATGAGCAGATAACAAAAATAAAACTCTATCCGCACGAGTTTGAAAAAACTCCTAAGAAATCTATCAAACGTTTCTTATACACTTCTACAGCAGAAGATTAATGATGAACTTGTGTATTGATCAAGGCAATAGCCGTACAAAAATAGCGCTCTTTGACGAGCAAGGAAAGATTGTAAAGAACTTCATCTACAAAGTCTTTACATCAGCCGATATTGATCGACTATTTTCGCTATATCCTATTACGGATAGTATCATCTCATCTGTAGTAAATATTGACCCTGCCGTAGTCAACTCCTTATCGCGGCATAGCAAACACTTCATCTTATTTGATCACTTGACGCCTATTCCTATCGTCAATACCTATGCAACTCCCGAAACATTAGGACAAGACCGTTTGGCTGCTGCCGTAGGAGCGGCTGCGATTTGTCCTAATACGAACTTACTTATTATTGATGCAGGATCCGCAATCACATACGACTTTGTGTCGGATAAAAACGAGTTCTTAGGCGGAAATATTGCTCCGGGTATCAAGATGCGGCTCACTATTCTGCGACAGATGACTAAGAAATTGCCACAAGTGGAGGTCGAAGAAAACGAACTTATCCCATTATATGGACGCAATACGCGCGACGCGATAGCGATAGGTGTTATTCGTGGGGTTACATTAGAAGTGAAAGGGTATATACGCACATTAGAAGAGCGTTGCGACCACTTTGAAATCTTCCTCACAGGCGGTAACGCTCCTTATATAATCAACAACATTCATACTCCTGTTCGTCAAGAAAAGCACCTTGTTCTCAAAGGACTTAATGACATCTTAGAGTACAACAAATAAAGTATAGTAATTTGAAATATCGTTTAATATCACAGACAAATAAACTAATACCGATATGAAACCTAATTATTTGAAAGATAGACACATCGGCCTCAGCGAACAAGACCAGCAGGCTATGTTACAAACCATCGGCGTCAATTCCATCGAGCAACTCATTGAGCAAACGATGCCTAAAGAGATTCTGTTAGAGGAAGATTTAGACTTAGACGAGCCATTGACTGAACAGGAACATTTAGACTCCATGGCAGCAATGGCAGAGCATAACTTGCCTTTCAAAAGTCTTATTGGACGGGGCTGGTATGGCACGATTACACCTGCAGTTATTCAACGTAATGTCTTAGAAAACCCTGTTTGGTACACTTCCTATACTCCTTATCAAGCCGAAGTCAGTCAAGGACGTTTGGAAGCACTCTTTATCTATCAAACAATGATTAGTGACCTCACAGGATTGCCTTTGGCTAACTGTTCCCTCTTGGACGAGGCGACGGCAGCTGGCGAAGCAGTAACAATGATGCGCAACTTGCGCTCACGTGAGCAAGTGAAGAATAACGTGACCAAAGTCTTTGTGGATCGCAAGATTTTTGCTAACACTTTATCGGTTATGCACACACGTGCTGCTGGACAAGGAATAGAACTTGTCATTGGCGATTATGCTTCATTTACGCCAGACGAGACCTACTTTGGTGCCATAGTACAATATCCTAATGCAGACGGGTCGATAGAAGACTATGACTACTTCATCCAACAATGCCAACAAGCTGGACTCAAAGTCACTATCATTGCTGATTTGATGGCACTTGCTTTGCTTAAACCGCTACACGCAGACATTATGGTGGGTTCCGCACAACGCTTTGGCTTGCAAATGGGATTTGGCGGCGCTACAGCTGGTTACATGGCTACCCGTGATGAGTTCAAACGTGATATGCCAGGACGTATAATTGGCTTGAGTAAAGATAGTCACGACCATCCTGCTTATCGTTTGGCTTTACAGACTCGTGAACAACATATCAAACGCGAAAAAGCTACTTCAAACATTTGTACTGCAGAAGCATTATGCGCAATGATGGCTGGATTCTATGGCGTTTATCATGGTGCAGAAGGTGTACGCACGATTGCAGAAAGTATTCATAGCAAGGCTGCTTATCTCAACGAAATGCTGCAAGCATACGGCTACGAACAAGAGAATGTGGAGTTCTTTGACACGCTCAAGATTCGTCTCACACAAGGTAAAGTGGCAGATTTTCGTCAAGCAGCAGAAGAAAGAGGTATCAACTGCTATTACGACCCAGAAGGTTGGATTGGATTGAGTATAGACGAGACGGTGACCATCAACACGATGAATGACCTCATCGAACTCTTTGCCGAGTTTAGCGACAACCTGGCACAATACGAAGATAGCGAAGAAGCCTTTGACGGCTTATGGTCTATTGACGAAAGCCGTGTACGCGAAGTCGATTATATGCAAGCGGAAGTCTTCCAACTCTATCACACAGAGACAGACATGATGCGATTCATCAAGCGCTTAGACCGCAAAGACATCAGCCTCACACATACGATGATTCCATTGGGTTCATGCACTATGAAACTGAACCCTGCTGCTGCAATGATTCCTGTGACTATGCCAGGGTGGGGTGCAGTCCATCCTTTAGCACCACAAGAGCAAGTGGGAGGATATAGATTGCTGCTCGATGAACTCAAACAGCAACTCATTACGATTACAGGTTTTGCTGCATGTAATCTACAACCTACCAGTGGTGCCGCAGGTGAATATGCGGGCTTAGTTACTATTCGTCAATACCTGTGGGCGCAAGGACAACATGCACGCAATATCTTACTTATTCCGGAGTCTGCGCACGGCACGAACCCTGCTTCTTGCGCTCAAGCTGGATTTGTTCCTGTGGTAGTAAAATGCGACGAAGGGGGTAATACAGATTTAGAAGATTGGTGTTCGAAGGCTGAAACATATAAAGATACCCTTGCGGGTTGTATGATTACATATCCTTCTACACACGGTATTTTTGAGATGACTATTCGTGAAATGTGTCAGATTATCCATGCCAACGGAGGTCTTGTTTATATGGATGGTGCGAATATGAATGCGCAGATTGGTTACACCAATCCTGGTACGATTGGCGCCGATGTTTGCCACCTTAATCTTCACAAGTCATTTGCTTCCCCACACGGTGGTGGTGGTCCTGGAGTAGGTGCAATATGCTGCACGGCTGAATTGGCATCGTCTATGCCGTCCGAAGACTTAAATCGCGTATCTTCTGCATTGTACGGAAATGCTAATATGGCACTTATCTCATACGGTTACATCCGTATGATGGGAGCGCGTGGACTGCGCGAAGCAACTGCTGCCGCTATCCTCAGCGCGAACTATATGGCTGCTAAGCTGCGTGACGCATACGGTATTGTCTATACGGGAGTACAAGGACGTGTTGGACACGAACTGATACTTGACTGCCGCCAATTCCATACCATAGGAATCACGGAATCTGATATAGCTAAACGACTTATGGACTTTGGCTACCACGCACCTACGCTCTCATTCCCAGTACATGGTACACTAATGGTTGAACCTACGGAGTCGGAGTCGAAACATGAACTTGACCAATTTATTGACGCCTTACTCACTATCCGTGCTGAGATTGCAGAGATTGAGCGCGGTGAAGTGGATGCCACTGATAACGTGCTGGTTAATGCTCCTCACGCAGAATACGAAATCGCAGCCGACGAGTGGCATCATGTCTATGGACGTGAGAAAGCTGCTTATCCTACTCAATGGGTGCGCGAGAATAAGTTCTGGATTCCTGTAGGACGTGTAGATAACGGATTTGGTGATCGAAACTTAGTGACGAAATATTAGATATGAAACTATCAAAGGCTGAATTAGAAACACGCTTACATAATTATCGCCGCATGAAGCCATTCATTGCGGCAAAGGAATTGCTTGTTATTGCTGCTGCTTGTGCTCCATTTGCTATTGCGGTTAATCGTATTTTATTACCACATGCTATCGTTGGTGGCGGTTTGGCAGGTTTTTGTGAGATCTTGTACTTCGCGTCTAATGGTATATTACCCATCTGGGCAACTAACTTGGTGATAAACGTTGGTCTATTGTTAACAGCTCTTAAAATTATTGGATGGAAATTCTGCCTACGCACGCTCTATGGCGTACTCTGCCTCACTATTTGGTTCAAACTCATTCCTATACCTGAGATTCCTGCTATCTCTGACCCATTTATGGCAGTTATATTAGGTGGATTATTTAGTGGTGTCGGACTCGGGTATGTCTTGCTTAATAACGGATCGACAGGAGGTACAGATATCACAGCTGTCATTCTCTCTAAGTTTGGACACTTGCCTATCGGTCGTGCGATGTTGTTCTGTAATGTTCTTATCATCTCTGGCGCGTATTTTTTGCCAGAAGTGCGGAGTTTGGAGAAAGTGCTATTCGGTCTATGTTATACTTTCATGTCTTCTACGGCAGTTGATTGGGTTATGGGGCGAGTTCGTCAATCGGTGCAGTTCTTTATCTTTTCCGCTCATTATGAGGAGATTAAGAACGCTATCATGACACAAATACCTCGCGGAGTCACTGTTCTCAATGGTCAAGGCGGTTATACAGGACGAGATATGAAAGTAATCACAGTTATCGCGCGCAAGAACGAGTCAACTCGTATTTTCCGTCTCGTGCGCGCTATTGACCCAGACGCTTTTGTTAGCGAAACACAGACCATGGGCGTCTTCGGACGCGGCTTTGAATCGATAAAAGAGAAATAAATACCTTATACTATGAACGAACACGACGTCTATACTCCTAAACAACATGCTATTGCTGTCATACGAGAATATATCACTATTTTTATAGTGCTTTGCCCGTTTGCAGCGATGGTGAACTGGATTTTTGTGCCGCACAATGTAGCGGGTGGTGGTTTAACTGGTATATGTTCCATCATCTATTATGCAACACAAGGAGCATTTCCTGCGCTCTTCCCAGTCTTTAATGGCGCCATACCTATTTGGCTAACGACACTTGTTTTTAATACGATTTTGCTCGTCATTGCTGGATTAACAGTTGGATGGCGTTTTTGTATTCGTACGGTATGGGGAGTTATTTGCTTGGCGTTTTGGTATCGTATGATACCGATTCGCGAAGAGCCGTTAGTGACGGAGCCGCTACTTGGATGTATTGTGGGAGGTGTACTTTTTGGTATCTGCTTGGGTATTGTGATACTCAATAACGGATCATCTGGCGGCACAGATATTATTGCCATGATTGTCAATCACTATAAAGATGTCTCATTGGGTAAAGTGATGGTCATTTGTGACAGTATCATTATCTTGAGTAGTTTCTTCTTGCCGATACCAGAATATCAGATGGCGAACGTCACCAATATTCTTGATTTCAAGTTCAAGCGTATTATGTGCGGTATCGCGATGACGGTTTCCTATACCGCAGCCGTCGATTGGATTATCAATCGTGTGCGTCAATCGGTGCAGTTCTTCATCTTCTCTGCTAAAAGTGCTGAAATCGCTACTGCTATCAACCAAACTGCCCATCGCGGTGTGACCATGCTCAATGGAATGGGGTGGTATAGTAAGAAAAACATAGAAGTTGTTACCGTCTTAGCCCGCAAACACGAAGCCAGTTATATCATGCAAATGGTCAGTAATATTGATCCAAATGCGTTTATTAGTTATGCAGCTGTCAGTGGCGTATTTGGACAAGGCTTTGATACTATCAAAAAGAAGAAGTAACATGAAACACTCCTTATTTATAATATGTGCGCTATGGATGGGATTCTCGTCATCCGTATGGGCTGCTCCGGCTGCTTCTAAACCTTTCGTTGTAGTCATTGATGCCGGACACGGAGGACAAGACCCTGGCGCAATTGGACAACGCTCGCAGGAGAAAGACCTGAACCTCAAGGTCGCTCTTCTCGCTGGACAATTGATTAAAGAAAATCATCCAGAAGTCAAAGTGTTCTATACACGTGAAACGGACTTTTTTATTCCGTTGCAGAAACGTGCAGACTTTGTCAATAAGAATGACGCGAATCTCTTTATCTGCATTCATACGAATGCTTCACCTAATGCATCGGCTCAAGGTATGGAGACATTTGTTTTAGGCACGGATAAAATGGAAAGTAACTTGGATGTAGCTATGCGTGAAAACGCTGTTATCAAACTGGAAACGGACTATCAAACTACTTATCAAGGTTTTGACCCAAACTCAGTGGACTCTTATATCATGTTTGAACTGATGCAAAATCAGTACATGGATCAGAGTCTCACTTTTGCGTCTCTCTTGCAGCAGCAGTTCGCAAATACGCTTAAACGTGGTGACCGCGGTGTGCGACAAGCTGCTTTCTGGGTCTTGCTCAAATCCGCTTGCCCAAGTGTCTTGGTCGAAATGGGATTTATTTCCAATGCCAGTGATGAGCAGTATCTTGTCTCTTCCAAAGGGCAAAATGAGATTGCGCAAGCTATTGAGAACTCCTTCGCTACTTTCTATAAACAAATCCGCAAAGAGAAAGTAGTGGCAACTCCAGAACCGCAAACTAAGCCGCAAACAAAGCCTCAAACGACATCGTCTGCAAAGCCTCAACAGCAACTTCCCACACCATCCACTGAAGTGTATGCTGTGCAGTTATTTGCGTCGCACACTATTCTGCCTGACAATGATGCACGTTTCCATGGATTGCAAGGGTGTTATTACATTCAAAAAGGTGAGTGGTACAAATACTACTACGGACGCGAAGCAACTCGTGAAGCTGCTGCTGCGCTCAAAGAACAAGTAAAAAATAAATTCCCAGATTGTTTTGTCATTAAATTACAGTAACTATGAAATATGCTCGTGAAATTAAAGTTGGATTATTAGCTATCATTTGTGGTGGATTACTTTTCTATGGTCTATTTTTTCTTAAAGGAGTTAATATCTTTTCCTCAACCTACGCCTATCATGGCGTCTATACGCATGTCGATGGGTTAGCAGAACAAGCTCCTGTGCTCGTACGCGGTTATAAAGTGGGACAAGTTGACCATATCCGGTACGATTTTACCAAAGATAGTGCTTTCACTATTGATATCTCGGTCGATAAAGATATTCAAGTGCCCATCGGTACTTGTATGCGATTAGTTCCCAATGGTTTGCTTGGTGGCACCGCTATTGAACTGCAAATCCCTGTTAATCAATCTGTAATATCCGTACATCAACCGGATGATTATTTACCCACGGATGTGATTTCTGGACTCGTTGAACAGCTGCAGGAAGGAGTTATGGACGATTTGCAACAAACCGTTGTGCAAGCTCAACAACTGCTGACTAATCTGAATAATCAATTAGGAGATGATTATATCAAGTCCTCTCTGGCGCATATTGACCATATCTCAGCGGATATGGAGGTTTCGTCTGCAGAACTGAAGCAACTCATGCAGCATAAAATTCCCACTATCGTTGATAATGTGGATCAGACAATGATTAGTCTCAATAAAATATCTTCTGACTTAAACGAAGCAGACTTGAAAGTCACTATCGCTAAAGTCGATACTGCTATCACGCAGGTTAATGCAGTACTCGCAGAAGCTCAAACAACCGATGGTACCCTCGGCAAACTCATCAATGATGGTGCGCTATACAATCATATCAACGCAACTATCCTTTCTGCTGACTCCCTGCTCGTTGATCTCAAGGCTAATCCAAAACGATACGTACATTTTTCTCTCTTTGGTGCCAAAGATAAGTCTAAAAACAAGACAAAGTAATTTGAAACTTGTACAAAAAAGAAGAATCTTTCATACCCCGAAAATAGTACTAAAATCGGTGTGCGAAATAGCCTTTGAGGAAAGTTCATCTGCTTGCTTTGCTTAAATATCAGTGAGTTAGGTGTTCATAACTCTTATAAATCGCTGATAATGTGGTGATTTTTCGTAATGTGTTGAATTTCGCGTATATACGAAAACAATGTCATATTGGCAAAACGTGACAAATTTTGCCAATTCAAAAAAAAGCAGTACTTTTGCACTCGATTTCGGCGAAGAAAGCCGAACTTTTTTTGCGCTCAACGAAAATGAATCAGGACAATAACATAATGACTATGTGGCATGAATGTCAGGTTATCTTGCAGGATAATTTGACGGCAAGTGCGTATCAAACATGGTTTGCGCCTATTGTTCCGCTTTCATTCAACGATGGTGTGTTAGTTCTGCAGGTACGTTCACCCTTTATCGCGCAATATATAGAGGAGAATTACATCTCTATTCTTTCAAAAGTCATCTTCCGTGTTTTTGGACCGGATACGCGTTTGAATTATCAGGCAGTGATTGATGCTCAGTCGGGCGCCAGCTCTACCATTGCATCTGCCAATGGCAGTGCAACAGCTGTTGCTGCACAACCTGCTATTCGGCAGCAGGAAAATACGTTTGATACGCAACTCAATGCAAGTTATACGTTTGATACTTTCATCGCGGGTGAACCTAACAAATTAGCGCGCGTGGCAGGTCTCAAAGTGGCAGAGTTGCCAGGATATACTGCTTTCAATCCGCTATTTATTTATGGTGGAAGTGGAGTGGGTAAGACACACTTAGCATGTGCTATTGGTAATCAAGTGAAGGCTTTAGATCCATCTAAGAAAGTGCTTTATGTGTCTGCTAATACGTTCAAACTGCAGTATATGGCGGCAACGCAGGAACATCGTATTCCTGACTTCCTCAATTTCTACCAGCAGGTGGATGTACTTATTGTGGATGATATTCAGTATTTCGCACACTTGGACGGTACTCAGGATACGTTCTTTCATATCTTCAATTACTTGCAGCAGTCGCATAAACAACTCATTCTGACGTCAGATCGTATGCCTCTACAACTCAAGGACATTGAAGATCGTCTGCTGACTCGTTTCAAATGGGGTTTGTCAGCAGAAATTACTCGTCCAGACTTCCAACTGCGTAAGGATATTCTATTGAGCAAGATGCACCGAGACGGAGTCTCTATGGCGCCTGAAATAGTGGACTTTATTGCCAATAACGTGCGTGACTCTATCCGTGACCTTGAAGGCGTCATGGCATCGCTTTTAGCGTACTCTACGCTCACTAACTGCGAGATTGATATGGCACTTGCAGAGCAAGTAGTTGGACGCATTGTCGAAATCAAACCGATGGCTATTGATATGTCCGATATATTAGGTTGCGTGTCGGAGCACTTTAATGTGCCACAAAAAGCCATCGTATCTGATTCTCGTAGCAAAGAGGTTATGGAGGCGAGACACGTGTCCATCTACCTTGCCAAAGAACTTACCGAGCACTCCCTCGCCGAGATAGGTAATGCTATCGGAGGGCGTACACATGCTACGGTCTTACACTCCTTAAAGCAGACCAAAGATTGGATGAGTAGTGATCCCGTCTTTAGGCACAAGATAATACAAATAAAAGCAGCACTAACGCGATAAATAATTCTATTATGGACCAGTATATCGTCTCGGCACGAAAATACCGCCCTACTACCTTTGAATCGGTGGTGGGGCAGTCTGCTCTAACACAGACACTACGAAATGCTATCCGACAAAACCATCTCGCGCATGCGTATTTGTTTTGTGGACCGCGTGGTGTAGGTAAGACTACATGTGCACGTATCTTTGCTAAAACCATCAACTGTCTTAACCCGACTGCTGACCATGATGCTTGCAATCAATGTGAGTCTTGTATGGCTTTTAATGAGCAACGCTCATTCAACATCCACGAACTCGATGCAGCTTCTAATAACTCGGTAGAGGATATTCGTACACTCATTCAAGAAGTGCGAATCCCGCCACAAATAGGTAAATACTCCGTCTATATCATCGACGAGGTGCACATGCTCTCTCAGGGGGCATTTAATGCGCTGCTCAAGACCTTAGAGGAGCCTCCTTCATACGCTATTTTTATCTTGGCTACGACCGAGAAGCACAAGGTATTACCCACTATTCTCAGCCGCTGTCAAGTCTATGATTTCTCGCGTATCACTATTGCGGACACTATTCACCATTTGCAATATGTAGCTAAACAGGAAGGTATAACTGCCAGCGAAGATGCACTCAACGTCATTGCACAGAAAGCCGATGGAGGCATGCGTGATGCGCTCTCTATCTTTGACCAACTCGTTGCTTTCTGCGGTAATACCATCACCTATGAGCAGGTACTCGAAGTGCTCAACGTACTTGACTCGGACTATTACTTCAAGGTCGTGGATGCTGCTCTGCAAACCAATGCTTATGCTGAACTACTGTTGCTCAACGAAGTGCTACAACGAGGCTTTGATGCGGGTAATTTTGTTACCGGTTTGGCACAGCACTTGCGCGATGTATTGGTATCTAAAGATGCTGCGACCATACAACTGCTCGAAACGTCAGACGCTATTCGCAAACACTATGCCGAGCAGGCTGCTCATTGTTCTGCTCCTTGGCTTTTCCGTGCGTTAGATATTATGAACACGTGCGACATACAATATCGTACGGCTAAGAACAAGCGTCTTACGGTAGAGTTAGCCTTGATTCAGTTGTCGCAGATTGCGGCTCCACAAGTGGTTGCTCAGCCTGCACCACAACCAGCACCGGAGCCTGTCGCACCACAACCGGCACCGCAGCCTGTACAACCTGCTGCTAAATCAGCTCCACAGCCTGCACCAAAGATACCGACTTTGCCCAAGATGCCCACTATACCTTCCGTGAACATTGCGGCACAGCAACCGGCAGCGACACCGTCAACTCCACCTACGGAGGCTCCACAAAAGCAGGAGGAAAATCGCCCTTTTACACTTGACCAGTTCGTGGACGCGTGGGCTGGTCTGACACACATCTTCAAAGATGAACCGCGTCTCCTCGCTGTCCTCGCTGAATATCGACCAGAACTGGTGGATGAACAACATTGTGTGCTCACCCTCGCTAACCCGTGGCAGCAGCAGGAGTTTAAGAAGTTTGGTAAACAGGTGATGAATCATATTCGCGCCGTTTTACATAATGATAGTTTGCAGTTATCGCTGCAAGTAGCTAAATACGACACATCCCATCGTGCGTACACGCCCGAAGAGAAATATAAAGAGTTCGTCAAGCAGAATGCTGAAGTGGCGAATCTCAAATCGATGCTGAACTTACAAATTGAGTGACCTGAAATCATATTTACCCACCACGCGCAAGGAGTTAGACATACGCGGTTGGTCGGAAGTGGATATAGTCCTTTTTTCTGGGGATGCGTACATTGACCATCCTCAGTTTGGTGCAGCCGTTATTGGGCGTGTGTTAGAGCATGCTGGCTATCAAGTGGCTATCGTTCCGCAGCCCGATTGGCGTGGTGACCATCGTGATTTTACTAAGTTGGGACAACCTCGTCTGTTTTTTGCGGTCACGGCTGGCTGCATGGACTCGATGGTTAATCACTATACGGCTGCACGTCGGTTGCGTTCGGATGATGCGTTTACGCCCGAGGGCAGGGCAGGGGCGCGTCCAGACTATTGCACCATCACGTATTGCCGTATTCTCAAACAGTTATATCCAGATGTACCTATCGTCATCGGCGGCATTGAGGCGTCTATGCGTCGTCTGGCGCATTATGACTATTGGTCGGACACACTGATGCCGTCTATCTTAGTCGATTCGCAAGCGGATGTACTCATCTACGGTATGGGCGAAAAAGCCATTGTTGACATTGCGCAGTGGTACAAGTCGCATCGTGATACACCTACCACTATTCCGCAAACGGCTTTTTGTCGAACGGCATCCACTGTTATTCCCGATGACGCAATCATACTGCATAGTTTTGCTGAGGAACAACGTGACAAACGATGCCATGCGGAGGATTTCAAACGCATTGAAGTCGAGAGTAATAAGATTCATGCTGCTACTATTGTGCAGGACGATATAGTGGTTAATCCGCCGTATGACACAATGACTACGGAGGAGTTAGATGCTATCTATGATTTGCCATTCCAATATCTGCCACATCCTAAGTACAAAGACAAACGTATTCCTGCGTATGAGATGATTCGTTTCTCGGTATGCTTGCATCGTGGTTGTTTTGGTGGATGTTCGTTCTGCACCATCTCTGCTCATCAGGGCAAACAAATTGCATCGCGCTCCAAAGAGTCTATCTTGCGGCAGATTCAGCGGCTCACGACTTTGCCTGATTGGCATGGCGTTATTTCCGATTTAGGTGGACCAAGTGCCAATATGTACGCTATGCGTGGCAAGGACAAGTCGCTCTGCGAGCAATGTGCACGACCATCGTGTCTGCAACCTGGTATATGTCGTAACTTAAACGCTAATTTTGCGCCATTGTTAGATATCTATCGTACCGTTGATGCTTTGCCCGAAGTCAAACATGCGTATGTCGGTTCGGGTATTCGGTATGATTTGATGAGTGACGAGTATGGACGACAACTCATCACGCGTCATGTCTCTGGGCGACTTAAAGTGGCGCCCGAACACACCTCGTCCAATGTGCTGCAACTTATGCGCAAGCCCGATTGGAAGGCGTATTTGCGTTTCCGTGATTTCTTCTTGAATGTGAATAAAGAGAACGGCACGAATCAGCAACTCATTCCGTATTTTATTTCCTCTCATCCAGGGTGTACTAATCAGGACATGGCGCAACTCGCCCAAGAAACGCGGCGCATGCATTATCGTCCAGAGCAGGTGCAAGACTTTACGCCTACGCCGATGACGTTATCTACCACTATGTTCTATACGGGACTTAATCCTTATACGATGAAGCTGGTCTTCGTTGCCCGCTCCAAATCTGATAAACAACATCAAAACCAGTTCTTTTTCTGGTGGAAAAAATAACAACTTTAACTATGACTAAGAAATATCATATTAATCCCGACACTCTCGCTATGGAGCGAGTAGAGCAGGGTTTTGCCTATTGGTTACGCCGCAGTGGTTGGTATCTATTAGGTGGAATATGTATGGGTGTAATCTTCTTCTTCCTCTTCTTCATGTTTTTCCCATCTCCAAAGGAGAAACAGTTGCAGCAGGAGAAGCGTAATATCGAAGCACAGTTGCAGGTCTTGAATAATCAAGTTGACCAAATGCAGGTTGTGCTGACCGATATGGCGCAGCGTGATGATAATCTCTATCGTGTGTTGTTTGGCGCTGAGCCTATTCCGCTCTCTGTTCGTCAGGGTGCAACACATAAGATTTCGTACTACGAAGAGATAGCACACATGACGAATTCACAACTGGCGGCGGATTTGACACTTAAAACCGATTTGCTGGAGAAAGAGCTCTACGTCCAAGCCAAGTCTTATGACGAACTGCTGGATATGGCTAAGAATCAAGAGAAACGTTTGGAGAACATTCCCGCTATTCAGCCTGTCCTCAATAAAGACCTCAAGCGTGTGGCATCTGGTTATGGTGTGCGTGTTGACCCTGTCTATCATGTTCGTCGTATGCATACGGGTATGGACTTCACTGCCCCGATTGGAACGGAGATTTTCGCTACTGGTAATGGCGTTGTGTGCTTTGTTGGTTGGAAACAAGGGTATGGCAACACGGTCATGGTGGACCACGGCTTTGGTTATAAGACGCTCTATGCGCACTTATATAAGGCACTTGTGCGTAAGGGGCAAAAAGTCAAGCGCAGCGACATCATTGCTTTGGTGGGTAATTCTGGTAAATCAACTGGACCGCACTTGCATTATGAAGTGCGTCTGCAAGATAAACCGATTGATCCTCGTAACTTCTATTTCTATGACCTCTCGCCGGAGGAGTATGACCAGATGATTCAACTCTCCAATAACTTTGGCGAGATGTTAGACTAATCGCTTATAGACTCACGCCCAATCCAGCGTCGATAAACTCTGCACGTACGCCGTGTGTTTTCAGTCCGACTTGTACAAATAAGTGCTCCAATACGCGGTATTTGAGTATGAACTGCGTATAGCACCAGCCGTCTTGATAGTTGCTCGCTTTGCTGAAGTCGTATGTGTAGAATATACCTCGGTCGAGTGGGGTGCCTGCTTGGTCGGCTTTGTATGCATCACCGTAGGGCTCTAAATTCTTAACAGGGTCATATAGGTAAAATCCCACATGTATGCCGGCACTCAGTTTGCCGATGACGAAGGTCGGTTGCACACTGAAACCTACGCGGAAGCAGTTGGCTATGTTGCTCTCTTTGAGGTAGGTCTTGCCGAAGTATGTGACACGTGCATCGGGGTTAGCGGTGGCGAAGTCACTATTCACGCACCGATAGTAATCGTCGAAGAATAGGTCAAAACCACCACCAATCTTGAAGATGGACACGGGTATCCAATGAGCGGCTATACCAAAGGTTGCTGCCGCAAAGTACTGCATTTTGGGGTAGTTGTCGCGGTAGTAGTTCTGTTTGACGCCGCCGGTGATACTCATCTCCACATCCCATTTCTTGCTCACACCGTCATATAGTTTCTTGGGCACGTGTGTCTCTGGGTACTCATAGAGTGTACGGTCGTGGTGCTTGCACCAAACCGCATCTTGACCAGGAGTGTAACGCAAACCTATCTCGCCGAGGAACATGTTGTAACCGCTGTTTGGGTGCTTGACGCTGCCGTTTGATATATGATGCCATCCGAACGAACAGGTGATGTCAAAGCCGCGCTGAATAGGAAAGTCCATAAATAAATCCACTGCCAAGTACGCATTTACTACGCTACCGATAGACCAGTTACATATATAATCGCCATTGCCGTCTTTGGCTACTTGATACACTTGCCATCCGTGTGGGTTGTCGTATGGAAAGGTGTTTTGGTAGGTCTTGGTGCAGAACGCTACACCGACTGTTGGACGTAGTCCTATCGCAAAGTGTTTAGCGCGATAGAAAGGCTGATTCAGATAAGCGTGTATGGCAAATGCGTCGCCCAACATAGGGCTGCCGCCGAGGTGGATGTAGGTTGCACCAATACCTACCGAACTATTGTTCCATTCCTGCATACTTGACCATCTGCCTGTTGGTTGGAACTCAACAGCGAACTCGGCACCGGATAGCGGTTTTTGTCCAATGAAGTAATTCGTTTTGCCTATCCAAGGGTCTACTTTGTCGTCCAACATCATTGCTCCGGCAACGCCTGACAAACGGTATGACAACTGCACACGACTACTGTCTTGTGCACCGTACATATATGTGTGCAGACATAGTGCACACAGCATTATCCATATCTTCTTTTGAGTCATAGTCATCCTTTCAGCTTGCTATATAACTAACTTGTGGTTGTTATTTTTTCATTTTGTTTGTGACATCTCGAAAAACTGGTTGCAAAAGTAATAAAAATAAATGAGATGTGCAAATATTTTACAAATTTATTTGCATATGTCAGAAAAAAGTTGTACTTTTGCGCTCGCAAAAGTCTTAAACAACAAATATTATGCGTAAATTAGCTATTTTATTTGCCCTCCTGACGCTGAGTGTGGGACTTTGGGCACAGGAATCGACCCAACAAGACACGGTGCGTATCTTCAACGACATTCTCATCATTGATGAGGTATATAATATCGCAACAATGCAAGTGACAGGATGGTCGTACAACTCCCACGACGATGGAGAAATGTACACTTTTATCCGTACTAACACAACCGATAAATTTGGCACGTTCTCATTTGAAAATCATACCATTGACACGGTAGGGAATTACAATATCGTAGAGTTTATTACTCGTAAAGATACGGTGAATGTCACTTTTATAGAGGGTAAAATGATTGTTGCCGAAATAGGCGATAGCATCGTCTTAGATGGTGAATTTAAGGGAGACGATGGCAAAGTCTATCTTTTCCATTGCACCCATCTGACCGAAGCCCTTAATGCCGATACCGATATGGATATGGAGCAAGAGTATGAGTATTATCAAATGTTTAGTTATGTGGAGAATGGCTTAGCAACCATTGAGATTGACAATAAGGAAACAACGGTAACTTTGGAACTTTACATTGATCCTCAAGCAACTGATATTCCAGAAGGCACGTACCCCTTGTCAACTACTCACGAAGCAGGTACAGCGCATTTATCTACAGGTGTAGAGCGTTTTGACCCCCAACCTTGCTATGCCGGTACGATGGATACATTAACAGGTGTGATACGTGATTTCTTCTTCATGACTGAAGGTAGTATCACTATCCAGTATAATGAATACGACAAAATGAATGTGGAAATCAATACCAAGAACTCCTATAACCGTTCCTGCCACATGACTGTTACGCATCATCATGTAGAACCGATTGACTCGATTATTATTGAGGAGGATGCAGAATTTGCGATGGCTGTTGATCCGCTTAGACCACAATTCTATACATGCCAAATCTTTGAGCAAGCAAGGCCATTCGCAATATTCCTCGTTCGGACGAGGGATATTAGTGGAGACTTCTCAAAAGAGATATGCCTGCCGAGCAGTATGATTCAAGCGCGCGATGGGTTCTATCGAAGTATAGTTGACTTTGAGCAATGTACTGTTGAGCAACAAGGCAAGGATATGCAAATGGAAGCGCGATTCATTGCCAATGACTCCATACTATATATCATTCACGCAACTGGATACGAAGACGCTATCATCGGGGATGCCAAGATAGATTATGAGGGTTCATTTATGGCAGAGGATATATCGTACAGAAAAAATCAGGGTGATACTTGTATATTCCATGCAGAGAGTAGTATAACTGGTGATCACATAAAATTCGCCTTTTTAGCCAATTTCCGTGAAGACAGTACCATCGTTCCTGATATATATACCGGTATTGTACCGGGAGGTGATTGGGTCATGGAAGAGGGCGCGCTTCCGTCTTACATAGAAAATGCTGTTGGGGCGTGGTATATCCAAAGCGGTATGATGACCGTTAATGAAGATGGTTCCATGTCTTTTGAAGGGCTGAACTCTTATGACAAACAAGTGAAGTTCACTGTCACCGCTAATGGCTCAGACGTAATGAATATCTACGCCAACAAAAATGCCAACAAGTTCCTCCACAACGGTCAACTCTTTATCCGTAAGAACAACAAGACCTACAACGCTGTAGGGCAAGAGGTCAAATAAGGTTACCATACCGAAGTACACAAAAAAGTTGACAAGACTAAGGTAAGAGTAGAGAAGAGTGCACACAAATGCACTCTTCTTTCGCTTTTATTTGTATAAAATCATAAAAATCGTAAACTTTTTAGCCGTTGTAACTGCTTGATTTAGAGAGTTAGATTAAAAATAGTACTTTTTTTCGTAAAGTGTGCTATTGCGTACGTTAATAAAAAAGTGTACTTTTGTCGCGTTTTTTGAATAGATTAACACAAGTCAAAAAGTGAAAGTATAAAATATAAACGATAATGAAAAAATTATTTCTTCTTTCAATCGTCAGTATATTGACGATGAGTATGTTGCGGGCACAACAGTTGCCAGACAATCATTTTGAGAACTGGTCTTCGGAGTACAACGGAGACAAGCAGCCCAAAGACTGGCATGGTAGTAACGTGACCCAAGTGGGATTTAAGTTCACGTTCCTGTATCAAAAACCTGGTCGCACAGGCTACTGCGCCTACGTAGCAGACAAAGAGGTCGGCGCATTAGGTATCACCGAAGTGGGACCTGGCTATTTCAGTTTAGGAAACGCTTGGCAGTACTTGGACGGTATTGACGTGAGTTCCGCTACTGCTGGTGTGGAAGGTGGTATCAAATTTACCTATCGTCCGGATAGTGTGAGTGTATGGATTAAACGTACCGGTAACAATACCGATTCGGAAGATTTTCATATCCTGTACTACTCATGGACCGGCACCTCAGAAGGTACTTCATACAAAGCGAAAGACGGTAGCTGCTCCTCCACCACGCACACCAATGAGGAGAGTGATATTCGTATCGCATTGGATGCCAACGAGTGTAAGACCACTAAAAACGCCACCCAAGTGGCAGAAGGCTGGTATCGTGCACGCGCCAAATATGATAACTGGACGCAGATAAAAGTGCCTATCTACTATATGAACGACACCAAACCTGCTATGTGTAACATGCTGTTCTCGGCTTCTAACTATCCCAACTTCCGCGCCAATAGTGGTTTATACAAAGGCAATGAACTCTATGTTGATGATGTAGAATTGATTTATGCATCCACGATTCAGGTATTAGAGATTGGCGGCAAAGAGTGGAAAGGTTTTGACCCCAATTCCAGCGAGGAACAGACCTATTCGTTGGGCGAAAACGCCACCACGATGCCAACTATAGTAGCCAAGAGAGGTAAAGGTACATTGATTAATGCACGCAATCAGACTGCCTCATTCATCGGCCGTACATTAACTGGTAGCGAAATCAGCATTGTGGAAGGACAGATAGATGGTGCACCAACCACTATCACCGTAAAAGCAGAAGATGGCTCAAGTACGCACGTGTATAAGATAAAGTTCGTGCGCGCAGCATCATCTAACGCTAACTTAGCAGGCATTCAAGTGAACGGAAACGAAATAAGCGATTTCCGTCCAACTAAAACAACCTACGACGTAGCTCTGCCATACGGCACCACCACTGCCCCCGTAGTCACAGTGACTCCGCAGGAAGATGCACAGACGGTGAACATCACACAACCTACTTCCGTCAACGGAACCGCTACTATTAAAGTGACCGCAGCCAACAAAACAAATACCAAAGAGTATAAGTTGAACTTCTCTGTGGCTCCGCTCGCAGACAATACGCTGCAAGGTATATTAGTCAATGGAGAATCCGTGCCTGGTTTCACCCCAACGCTGACGATGTACAAGGTCTCGTTGCCATTGAGTACAACCACTATGCCTACCGTCAAAGCCGTTTCGGCTTATCCAGCAGGTGCACAAACGATTCGATACACAGCACCTGACCAAATCGATGGCGGCACCTACCAAATAGCCGTATCAACACCAGGTAATACCACACCTAAGACCTACAAACTGACCTTCAAATTAGAGGCGTCCACATACTCCTATCTCAATGCATTGTCCATGGGAGATGATGGCGTCAATTATATCCAAGACTTCTCACCGACGCAACTGATTTACTACATCAATCTGCCGTTGGGAACAAAGAAATTGCCCACTATCAGTTACGAACGTGGCGACCCCTATCAGACGGTCGAAATAGTAGAAGGCGGCTTGGACGGTACAACTCGTGTCACTGTAACTGCTGCCAGCGGGGATGTGACGGTCTATAAACTGGTAGTGACAACCGCTAAATCCGAATACTCGCTGTTAGACGATATACTTATCGATGGCGAATCATTAGAAAGCTTTGACAAAGGTACTTATAATTACACCTATAACTTGCCTATCGGTATTACACAAATGCCTACCATTGAGGTAGTTAAGGGTGATGAGAACGAAGAAGTCAATATCCTGTATGGAGGAATCAATGGTGTAACACGTATCTCTGTCACGGCACAAAATGGTAATACCACTATCTATACCATTGCGTTCTCGGTGACGACATCAACCGATAACTCGCTGCGAATGATTTACTTGGATGGTGAACCTTTGGCTGGTTTTGACCCAGAGCAAACTAACTACGTGGTGAACCTGCCGAAGGGAACAACACAATTGCCAGAGGTTACATACGACGAAGGTGAATATCAAACTATCACAGTTCGCAGCGGCGGTCTCAATGGTGATTACAAGATTACGGTGCGTCCACAGACAGGTGCGAGCAAGACTTATCAGATTACTTTCTTGGTAGCTACATCGTCCAATACGACGCTGCAATCTATCTTGATTGATAATGTGCCTATTCCTAATTTCCGTCCAGACTCATTTAACTATGTAGATACATTGCCCGCAGGTGTGAGCACTATTCCTACAGTGACCTACGTCAAGTCGGAAGAAGTTCAGCGCGTGCTGAGCATGTTAGATAATACCACGCAAAAGATTACTGTTACTGCTGAGAATGGTGACAAGCAGACATACGAAATCCTCTTCGTGATTCAGAAATCCGAGAACGCATTCTTGGAAATGATTTACTTGGATGGTGAACCTTTGGCAGGTTTCGAGAAAACGAACTTAACATACGAGGTCGTTTTAACAACTTCTACTTGCCCACGTATCACGGTAGATGAAGCTGCTGGGCAACAAGTAGTCATTGCTTCTCCTCAATCGTATGGTATAGCACAAATCGTGGTAACACCAGAGTTCGGTGTAGCCAATACCTATCAGATACATTTCTCGGCTGCTGCACAAACGGAAGTGGATTTGCCACACATCTATGCCGATGGGGTAGAGCTGCCTAATTATGTGCCTGCTCAACATCAATATACTATTCATTATCAGGGCAATAAACCTGAGATAACATGGGCAACCAACGAAGGTCAGAGTGTGCAGATGTTGACCAGCGGTGAAAAAGTGTCCCTTTATGTAACCGCAGGCGAAAAACACGGAGTGTATGAAATTACTTGTACGCGTGATTTGAATAATCAAGCCACGTTAGCAGCTATTTTGTTAGACAATGTGTCTCTTGCGAACTTCTCGACAGAACAACTCCATTATACGATAGACCTGCCAGCAGGTAGCCAATTGCCAGTTGTCACCTTTGTGAAAGCAGACGAGAGCGAGGTGACATTCTTCGGACAAGTTGAACCTAACAAGTACGCTATTCATGTGTCAGCAGAAGATGGCACTACGCAAGTCTATACGGTCACTTTTGTGATTGCACCCTATGCCGATGTAGAATTAGAGAACTTGGCATTGAGCAATGGTGAATTGACCTATAATCCAGAACAAACGACATATCTCATTGCTATTAGTGATGGAGAACAATTGCCGGATGTGACAGTTACTGCTAAACCTGGACAAACTACGATGCTTTATCAAGTTTCTGCAGATGAGCAACAAGTGCAAGTCACCGCTGAAGACGGCAGCACGCGCACGTACGCTATTAAATATACGCGCACGCAATCGGGCAACTGCCTGCTGCAAACCATCTTGTTAGATGGTGAACCATTGGAAGGCTTTGATCCTGCTGTCCATGCGTACATCGATACATTAGAGTGGCGCACACGTGTTATTCCCAATATTCAAGCCGTAGGACAATTGCCTAACCAAACGATTACGACCTATTTCTGTGCAGTTAATGGTACTGCTCGTATTCATGTGGTTGCCGACAATGGTGTATTTAGCGATTATCAAATCGAGTTCCCCGTCCGCAAGTCAGGTAATACGGCACTCAGTAGCATCCTAATCGCAGAAGCAGAAGACTTTATTTATAAACCCAAACAATATACATATCTTGTTCACTTGCCATACGGTACGACAGCCGCTCCAATGATTGATTTTGAGACGCAAGATGAACAACGAGTAGAATATATTGCTGCACCATTGAATCAAGAGAGCAAATTGATTGTTACCGCAGAAAATGGCAATCAAGTGACCTATTCCTTCACGTTTGAAGTGCTGCCTTCTACGTTGGACAATGTGCTGGCTTCTATTTTGGTCAACGATGAACCATTAGACTTATCCTCTGGAGCAACTGATTTTGAGGTAGAGTTGCCATACGGTACTTCGGATATGGATGTGGCTTATACCAAGCGTTTTCCTGAGCAAACTGTAGCTGTTACATACGGTGGTGTCACTTTACCTACGATATTGACGGTATATTCCAATCGTCCAAACGAAGATTCAACGGTATATACTATCAAACCAAATGTGATTAGGTATAACCCTGCGACTTTGACAGGTATCTTAGTTGATGATGTAGAAATTGAGGAGTTCCAACCAGATAGATATAGTTATGTCGTTCCTGTAACCAATATTCCATCTGTTACTACAATGCAAGTAGAAGGCGTGGAGGTGCAACAGAAAGAGAAAGATGATAAACATATCGTCTTCACCGTTCGACAAGGAGATTACACCAACGAATATAGTGTGTATTACTATTTCGTGAATGACCAAATTCCGAGCGATAATTTCCAATCATGGTCACCCACAAAATACAATAGCAAACAAAAACCTACAGGTTGGATGGTACCAGCAGATTGCGCAGATTCGTACTCATGGACATTCCTTAAGACAACTACTGGTCAAGAAGTAACTGCTTTAGCAGGTGGAGGTGTTCATCTCTCTACTTGGCGTGATGGAGATGCAAATGCCATCTATGGTTCTATTCCTGGAATTATGACGATTGGAACATTGGCATTGACATTAAAATCGTCAGGTAACTCAACATCATCTGTTTCGGGAGGAATTACATATAGAAATACCCCCGACCAAATCTTCTGCGAATATCGTCCAACAGCTGCTTCCGATATGAACAATTGGCGTTTGTGGGTAGAACTGAATGATGGTTCAAAAGGAGTGCAGACTCTCTATAGCGGATCGTATGCCACTAAAAATGTATGGCAAACAATGATTAAAGACTTGAACTATTCGGGATTAGGATTGATTAAGAAAATGAATATAACTGTCAACTCTGCCCATTCGGATAATGCTAAGGATTTGGGCGGAGCAACCAAGCGTACAGCGGAGTTAGATATTCGTAACTTGCGTTTCCTCTTTAACTCTACTATTGCTTCGGCTACAATTGATGGTGAGGCTGTTGCCATATCCGGAAATGCAATGAGTTACAATATCTCCAATCCAGAATATTCCAAATTGCCTGAACTGAAGATAGTCGGTCAAAAACCTGACCAATCTCCACTTGTAACTTGGGGAGACGAAATCAATGGCGTACGTACAGCATCTATTCGTAACTATGCAGAGGACGGCTCGTATAGCAACTATAGTCTTACTGTAACTCGTGTTTTATCTGCGGTTAACACGTTGTCACAAGTGATGGTTAATGGTACACTTCTTCCTAATTTTGATGCCAATGTAACCGAATATGACTATCTTGTAGCGAACGGAACACGTACGTTGCCAGATGTGTATGTTATTCCAACAAGTCATCATGCGCGAGTAAGTGTTCGCTATGAGGAACAAAATGCTATCATAGATGTTCAAGCAGAAACAGGCGACACAAAAACCTATATCATCCATTTCGTAGAGAAGAAATCTAATAGTACCAAGTTAACTCATATTGAAGCAACTGGCGTAGATTTTAATCCTTCTATCAGAGACTATAACTTAACATCCAAAACGATGCCTGCAATTAAATCGTTTATCAAAGAAAGTGATGGTCAAGTAGTAAGTTGGAATGAAGGTGTCTTCACGGTAACAGCAGAAGACGGAATTACTAAAGGCTTATATCGAATTATTCCTGATTCAACTACCTCTGCTCAGATTAGTTCGTTTGAGTTCAATGGAATACCTGAGAGTGGATTGGGTGGGGAACAATATGCGATTACTCGTGAGCGCCCAACGTTAACCGCCTTCGTACGTGCAGACGAGTCCGACTCTGTCGTATATACGCAGACGAAAGAGAATATGACGTGGGATGTATATGGCAGAAAAGACGCTCAACACACCTACACATTGACTTATCCGACTACGCTATCCGACAATGCGATGTTGGCAAACATCTTAGTTGATGGCGTCACAATACAAGATTTCAATCCACAAATTACGGATTATAAACTGTATTCAGATACGGCTATTGCATTAGAAGTGATTGGGGCAGAGAGTAAACAAACCATTCAAATCTCTCATCCTGAAGAAGACGTCTTTACCTACAATATTCTCGTGACTGCTGCCAATGGCACAGCTACAAAGACTTACAAAGTGCAAGTATCACCAGTTAAGTCGCAAGTCGCTACCTTAGATGGTATCTATCTAAACAAGGTATTGATTGAAGGCTTCCGTGCTGATTCATTTGACTATGTGGTAACTCTGCCGACACCATCCATCAAAGTGGCTGAGCCGCAAATGCCGTCGCTCACTTACACGGTTTCGGATAGCAAAGAAACAGTCGGTCTTGAATTAGGCAAACTCAATGTTGAGCCTACTTACTTGACAGTGCGTTCCGCTGACGGTATGGCAGAGGAACTCTATACGGTGACGGTACAGTCTGAACCAAGCCACAATGCCGATTTGACGGGTATTGTCGTTAACGGACAACCTGTGGAACGTTTCGAAGCAGGACGTCACTTCTATTCGGTATCTGTTAATGATGAGGAAGTTGCGATATCTTGGTCTTCTGATGATTGTTTCCAAGAGGTAACACTGATTCCATCTAACAGCTCTGAATATACGATTCATGTAGTGGCTCAAGATGGCGTAACCACCGAGGATTATGTGGTGGATGTGTATGTGGCTTCGCTCTCCAACGATGTAACTCTTAAAAACATCTTGCTGAATGGGGTAGAGTTCAAAGACTTTGAGCGCGCATTAAATAATAAATTGGAGTTCTCTCCGATGAAGAATCAATATGACATCAATCTTCCTTCAGGAACTACTGTTCTGCCAGAAGTGAGCGCAACTATGCAGATGGATGGGCAAAAGGTAAATATTCGCCATGACGGATTAAATATCTACTTGGATGTGACAGCAAAAGATGGTATCAATACAAATACCTACGCGCTGAATTTCGCTGTTCCATTGTCTTCAAATGCTAACTTGAGCATGATATTCTGTGATGGCGATTCTATTGATGGCTTTACTCCAGACTATTATTACTACTTAGTGACATTGCCTGTTGGTGTACATACTCTACCAGAAATAGTGGCACAAAAGGGACAAAATAACCAAGTGGTAACAGAGCCTGTAATCGAAGCAGATAAGAATAGAGCTACTATTCGTGTGACAGCAGAAGATGGCAGAACAACATCTACTTATGTGGTCGTATTTGAGTTTGAACGCTCTACGGCAGATACCTTGTTTGCAATTTATGAAGATGGTCTATTATTACCTGAATTTAATCCTCATATCTTCAATTATAAGGATACGTTAGCCCCTGGAACAACTGCCTTCCCAGACCTCAGTTGGGATGTGGCAGATGAATGGCAACAAGTGGATTCAACGACAGTTTTACGGAATGAAAATCAACTGATTCGTCAAATCAATGTGACTGCTGAAGCAGGCAACACAAAAGCCTATACCATTTCGTATGTGATTCTGCCTTCTGAAGTAGATACATTGCAGATGCTCTATGTAGATAATAAACCATTAGCGAATTTCAATAGCCATGTAATGGACTATTACTATACGCTGGAGGCAACTGCTACTTCTTTGCCAGAAGTGTTCTACGCACAAGGAGACCAATTCCAAACAGTCTATATGTCACAAGTTCAAGAGACTTCTTCTGAAGAATTACCTGACTCCGTAAAAGCCGTTAATCAAAAGATTGAAGTAGTCGTTCAAGCACAAAGCGGAAAAACACGTGTTTATACCATTCACTTCTCTATGAAGAAGTCGTCCGATGCGTCCTTGAATATGATTATGGCTAAAGGCGTGAACCTGTCAGGATTCGTCTCAGAGCAACTCTTTTATCGTGGCGAGCCACTGAACTGCAAGGAGTCCGTTCCTGTAATCACATGGGTGAAGAAACACGATGCACAAAAAGTGGAATTGGAAATTGTGTCTTCTGAAAATGAATCGGACACAGTCTATATCCATGTTACGGCAGAAGACGGAAAGACATCCGAGACCTATCGTCTCATTTATGAGCCTAAGTCCAGTGATAACTTCTTCTTGCATAATCTGCTCTTCTCCGATGGCTACTTTGTACCATTTGACTCCTTACGTCAAGACTATACGATTGAAATACCATACGGAGTAGATACTATACCAACGGTAATGCCGATTGCATCTGAAGATTGTCAAACTATCCTAATAGGCGAAGTAATGGAATTGACAGAGAATTCCAAAATCCAAACGATTACGGTATTCCCATACAACAACACCATGTTCTATACCTACAACATTACGTATGTCTTCAAGCAAAAAGCAGATGCTAACTTGAGTATGATCTACTTCAACGACGTGCCTATGATGGGCTTCAAATCAAACGAGTACGATTATGAAATCACTTGGGAAGATGGAACGACAATCGACCAAATGTACACGTTAGAAAACATTAAGGTGACACTCTCAGACTCGTTAGCACATTATACGATTCATCAAGATTCCGCGATGACGTTCACTATTAATGTGCAAGCACAAGACACGCTGATTGTGAACACCTATACGATTCTTCAGGTAATAGGTCCATCACACGACAATTATCTCAAGAATATCTTCTTAGATGAACAACCGCTACGTGACTTTGACCCCGAAAAGACGTTCTATACGTATTACGTTCCAGAAGGAGGTCTTGCACCTAACGTGACCGCAGAGGCACATCATGCAAAGGCTGAGGTGACCGTTAAGATGGCACAAGTAGGGGACACTACACTGATTTATTGTACGGCAGAAGATGGCGTAGATAGAATCTATTACATCCTCTTCACGAATACAACCCTGAATGAGTCACAAACTGCAACTACGGACGATGTACTGATTAAACGTTTGTACGGCGGATACCAAATCCTTGTGGCTTCACTCCGCAAAGAAGTAGATTTTGCACTCTATGACCAACAAGGACACCTTGTAGAGTATATTCAGAATATGCCTACTTGCAGTCAAAACGACGCGGTTATTCAAACCTACGCTAATGGCAGAGATATACTGACAGATGTGGTTGACGCTCAGTCGGGTGTAATCATAGATGTCAATCCAAATCAAATTTACTTCTATGGATTCTATGCTGGCGGAAAACAGAATATCCTTAGTGGAAAGTTGATAATCGTGCCATAACGGACAAGTTGCAAATCACTATTGCAACAATATACAATAAACGCCATCCGAAAAAGATGGCGTTTATTATTATTCCTCTATCTTGCTGAGTAAATGTATAGCACCTGCCAATGTCTTGACGTGGTCAATGGTGAGGTATCGTTTGCCAGTCTTGTGACCTTGTTTGTCAACTGGTTCGTGAAATTGACATTTCTGCGGACGCTGATAGGCAAAGTCTAATATCTTGCCAAAGATTTCAGATTGCCAATAAGCATCATTGGTCGTCATAAAGAAGATACTCATTCGTTCTCCTTTGAGGAAAATCTTTTCAATACCCATGCGGCAACATATCCAACGTAATCGAACGACATTCGTCAGATCCTCTGCCGCCTCTGGCAATGGACCAAAACGGTCAATCAGTCGTTTCTTATATTCGGTTAACTCTTCTTCGTTTCTAAGACTATCCAATTCTTTATACAATGTGATACGCTCAGAGATATTTTCTATGTAATCTTGTGGGAAACATAGCGACAAGTCAGACTCTAATTGTGAATCGCTACACCAATTCTGACTACCCATATTAGCTAAGCCACCTAAAGATGTTTGTTCTAGCTCCGACGTGTCTTGGCTAACACCGAGTATCTCTCCTTTTAATTCTTCAACAGCTTCATTCAGAATACGTTGGTAAGTCTCATAGCCCAATTCGGCAATGAACCCTGACTGCTCTGCCCCTAACATGTTGCCTGCACCACGAATATCTAAATCCTGCATAGCTAAATTGAAGCCTGAACCTAATTCTGCGAAAGTGGATATGGCATCTAATCGCCTTCTGGCATCAGGAGTTAGTAACTCGCGCTCTGGCGTTACTAAATAACAATATGCTTTGCGATTACTGCGTCCTACACGTCCACGCAATTGGTGCAAGTCTGCTAATCCATAGTGCTGTGCGGAATAGATAATCATCGTATTGACATTCGGAATATCAACACCTGATTCAATAATCGTGGTTGAAATAAGCACATCGTAGTCGTAATTGATAAAATCCTCCAATCGCTGCTCCATCTCTTCTGTAGGCATTTGTCCGTGTGCTACCACAATTCGCGCTTCTGGGCACAAACGACGGATACGGTTTTCGATTCGAGGCAGCATATCAATGCGATTATTCACGACAAAAACTTGTCCGTTGCGCTCCATCTCAATGTCAATAGCCTCTTTAATAATATCTTCATCTTCAATTCCTATGACTTCAGTCTGTACAGGGTAACGGTTGGGGGGTGGAGTAGTCATTACACTTAAATCACGAGCTCCAAGTAATGAGAATTGCAGTGTGCGAGGAATAGGAGTGGCTGTTAATGTTAGTACATCCACATTCGTTCTAAATGCCTTCAACTTGTCTTTGACTGCTACACCAAATTTCTGCTCCTCATCAATGATCAACAACCCTAAGTCATGCCATTTAACGGTTTTACCAACTAATTTGTGAGTACCAATCAATATGTCAATCTTTCCTGTTTCGAGGTCTGAGAGAATCTCTTTGACTTGCTGCTGCGACTTACCGCGAGATAGATATTCCACTCTAACTGGGAAATTCTTGAATCGTTCTTTGAAGGAGGTGTAGTGCTGTAGCGCAAGTACTGTTGTGGGCACTAAAACGGCGACTTGTTTACCATCGGTAGCAGCCTTAAAAGCAGCACGCATTGCTATCTCTGTTTTCCCAAATCCAACATCACCGCATATCAATCTATCCATAGGCATTGGACTTTCCATATCGCGCTTCACATCAATGGTCGCTTTAGCCTGATCTGGAGTATCTTCATACAAGAAGGAAGCCTCTAATTCGTGCTGCATGTATCCGTCGGGAGTATAGGCAAAACCTTTCTGTTGTTTACGTGTAGCATATAGTCGAATAAGGTCTCGTGCGATGTCTTTGACCTTGTCTTTTGTGCGCTCTTTGATGCGCTCCCACGCTCCAGAACCTATCTTACTAATCGTAGGAGCAGAACCCTCTTTTCCCTTGTATTTACTGATTCTGTGTAAGTTGTGAATAGATACAAAGATAGTGTCTCCATCGCGGTACGTGAGCTTAATCATTTCTTGCCGTTTCCCATTAACAGTCGTCGTCACTAATCCTCCGAATTGACCAATTCCATGATCGCTATGCACCACATAATCGCCCAATTGTAATTGATTGATTTCCTTGAGCGTGATGACGGCTTTTCCTCGACGTGCATTCTCTGACCGCAAAGTCACACGATGATAACGCTCAAAAATCTCATGGTCTGTATAGCAGCAAATCTTGAGATCATTATCTACAAATCCAGCATGTAATGTACCTTGAACAGGTGTAAATGCCGTTTCTAAGATTGCTTCTAATCGGTCCAATTGCTTCTTTTGTTCAGCGCATATATACACACGGTATCCGTCTTGAATCTTGGCGTCAATATCCTGCTGTAGCAATTCAAAATTCTTATGGAAAATAGGTTGAGGTAATGTGTTGAACTCAATTTTGGAGTATGATGTAAAATAACTTTTAGCAGCAATTTCAATGGTGTCTATCGTCTCTAGATACTGCGATAGATGTTGATTGTTTACACGAAACTCAAGGCTATCTATTTTATAATTTACAACGCTCCAATCGTTACTTACCCAATAGGTTTGCTTAGGAAGATAATGCAGCAAAGATGCCGTTTGTTGTGACTCCGAAGCCGATTCTTGATTGCCCACAATATCTATTGTGTTTACACGCTTATCACTCAATTGCGTCTCAATATCGAACGTGCGAATACTATCTATTTGGTTTCCAAAGAAGTCTATTCGGTACGGGTCGTCATGGCTATATGAGTAAATATCAATAATACCTCCGCGAACGGCAAATTGCCCAGGTTCATATACGAAATCGACACGCTCAAATCCCAATTCTAATAGTGTTTCAATGAGTCCAGTTAACCCAACAGATTCGTCTTGGTGGAGTGTGATAGTATTCCTGTTTAATTCGTCTGGCAGAGGTGTCTCTTCCGCTAATGCTTCGGGGTAGGTGACAATGATGTGATTCTCTTGATGAGGCTGCAATAGGGTAGAGAGCACTTCTGTTCGCTGTATTGCCATTGCTTCATCAGTTCCCTGCCGTCTCCGATGTGATGTGGGGAAATAAAGTGCGTTGGCGCCTAATGCTTTTAAGTCAGAATAGAGATATTGTGCTTCGTCTTGTGAGTCGAGAATAGCCAAAATCGTGTGCTCGCGCATTTGGCTGAGTACAATTGCTCTGGACGATGCATATAGACCAGTGAACAAAATATGCCCTGCCACTTTGGGTAGCGGGCGCTTTAATGCATCATATATTTCACTGATTTCCACTTCTTCTTATTCTGTCTTCGTGTTGTGTGTCAGGTTAACGGAAGAAGCAGGTAATACCACCACTGACAATAAACATTCCTGCATAATTAGTTTCTAACTTCGTGTGCATAAAATGCTGCATATAGGCACATCCAAAGAATATATTTACGCTATAGTCAATTGAGTAATCACACACCACTTGCAGTTTCATTGATGGGACCCATTTGCTATCTTTTGTCAATATGTATGCAGGGTTTCCATCTGCCATTTTCTCATTGGTTGTTGTTACGTTTTTAAGAGACGAATTGGTTGTGCCGATGTATGCCATCAAACACAAACTCCACACATTGTTGTAGTACGGATTTTTGAGATACTCTCTCCAATTTTTCAGCAATGGGAAACGGTAGCCGCCTCCTACAAAGATGTCTTTAACTATTTCGTCACCGCTGATGGTGTTATTATCGTCAAAGTGGTAATTTTTATACTTTCGCGTATAGGTATCATACTCAATAGCTACTACCCAACTCGCCGTTTTTATGTCTCGATATTCTAAACTCGTTCTGAAGTAAAACCCTGGTCGTTCTTCTCCTACCTGTGCACTCCAAGCACAACCTAATTCCAGAGGTAGTGTCAAGTGGTTAAAAAACGTACCAAACGTATATTTTGGTTTTATAATTGTGTCTGTTACGGCAATGGTATCCGTTGCGATTTCGCCTGTGGTATTTTGAGCAACCCCGATGATTGCGGATAATAAAAGAATAATGATTACACTAAACTGTCTCATAATATTTTATGTGAATACTTCTCCAATTATGCTGCAAAAGTACAAATTTATTCTTATAAATGCAAGAATTACATCGAAAAACCCTTGCGAAAAGTCTCAAAACACACATTTTTGTAAAAAAAACGCGCGCGCACTTGCATATATAAGAAAAAAATAGTACCTTTGTCGCCTATTACGAAATTAACATAAAAAATAACATAAAAACACGTATTTGATATGAAAAAATTATCAATTTCTTTAGCTCTCATTCTTGGCTTAGGATGGAGTAGTTTAGTTTGTGCAGGTTCTGTAACTCCTGCCTCCCAAATCCCTGCTTACTATCAAAGTGTTGATGGTCAAAGCGGAGACAACTTGTGGAAAAGTGTCAACACTGTTTGTCTTAAGGGCTTTTCTACATTAACGTATAAAGGTTTATGGACAGCTTATAAAACAACGGATGTGTATCCTCAAGGACATCCTGATGCAGGCAAAATATGGGATATGTATGGGGAGTGTAATTTTACATACAAAAATGATCAATGTGGTAATTATAGCGACGAATGCGATTGCTATAATCGTGAGCACTCTATTCCAAAATCTTGGTTTGGAGACACGGAGTCGGGCTGTGGCTGTGATATCTTCCACTTAGTACCGACAGATGGTAAAGTGAACAGTATGCGTTCTAATAATGACTTTGGTGAAGTTAAGAGTGCAACATATACCTATAATGGCAATAAATTAGGTTCTTCTGTATCTTCAATCAAGGTAGAAGAAAAAACTATCTGTACTGCGGCTGGTGGCACAGTATCTGCTTCTGGAACCGTATTTGAACCAATAGATGAATATAAAGGCGATTTTGCCCGTGGCTATTTCGGAACTTTGGTTCATTGGTATAGTAATTATAGTTTTACTTCGGGAAATAAAATGTTCTCATGTAACAAAAATGCTACAAAAAGCAATAACTATGGTTTGACAGCTTATGGCGTAGCTCTTTTGATGAAGTGGCATCGTGAAGACCCTGTTTCTCAAAAAGAGATTGACCGCAATAATGGTATTCAACAAACACAAGGCAACCGCAATCCGTTTATTGATTATCCATTCTTAGCAGAATACATCTGGGGTAAAAAAGCCGGCGAAGCCGTTTGCTTTGATTGCATGATGCCTTCCACCGATGCAAGTTTCGTTCCTGGTAAGAGCGACGGCTGGAAAGGCCAATCGTCTGGCTGGGAGGTGATTCCTACTGATGAAGACAATATGACATCTACTGAGGGCAAGATTATCCGCAACGGACAATTGATTATTATTGCCAATGGAGTAGAGTATAACGCCTTTGGACAACGTATCAAATAACCTTAAATCATCTATATAATGCGTAAAACAACCTTTGCACTATTGATTAGTTGGTGCGTCGTCACATTATGTGCGGCGCAAATTCCCACAGATTACTATTCATCTGCTAATCAGAAAACGGGTAGCGCCATTCGCTCTGCTCTACATTCTAAGTTGGACAACCATACTGTGATTGGTTATAAGAGCTTAGAGAATTATTACGAGGCCATTGATTTCAAAAATGGCTATGTATGGGATATTTATTCAACATGTCAATTCACTATGGCAGATGCCAATGGTGCACAGAATGGAGTATGTGATGCGTGGAATAAAGAGCATACTATTCCACAATCTTGGTTTGGCGAAGCTTCTCCTATGAAGTCGGATTTATTCCATGTGCTTCCTACTGATGCTTGTGTCAACGGTACACGTTCTAACTATCCGTATGGCGAAAATGCAGAAACTGGATTAGGACTCAAGTCCGGAAAAGACCCTGATCATCATGGCTTGGGGTCGATGGGAAAGAATACTTTCGGAGGCTATTCTGTCGGTACAGTTTATGAACCCGATAACCAATACAAAGGTGACATCGCGCGTATCTATTTCTATATGATGACGCGTTATATGGATAAAGATTTTACTAAGAATAGCGAAGGCGCAAAAGTATTTACATATAGTGGCGGACAAGCCGATTTTACAGACTTTGCTGTTAATCTGATGCTCAAATGGCACCGTCAAGATCCTGTTTCACAAAAGGAAATAGACCGCAACAATGCAGTCTATAAAGTGCAAAAGAACCGTAACCCATTTGTCGATTATCCATATTTAGTGGAATATATCTGGGGCAAAGAATCTACCACAAAATTGGACTTTTCGCAACTTATTTCTTCAGAAGATAGCCGTTTCATCGTTGATGTGAGTGATGGACACTTGGAATCTACAGAACCATATATCTACACCACGACTCAATCGTTAACCTTCCCAACGATGACATTGGGCAATCAATCATCGCTTAATCTGTCATTTACAGGCTTTAACTTGACTTCTGGTATTACATTGGCTATCAGCGGTGCGGATGCTACTTCTTTCCAAGTATCTCCTTCTTCTTATTCGGCATCATCTGCCAATGGAGCTCATACCGTATCGGTCACCTATAAACCTCTCAATGAAGCCGTACATAATGCAACACTCACTATTTCTAGCAATGGCGCACAATCGTTAACTATTCCGTTGACTGGTGCGTGTGCAACAGAATGTGAAATCCGCTGGATTGTTAATGGCAAAGACTACACGGCTGGTAATCCTACTACATCTGTTGTCTTAGGAGGAAAAATTCAAACTATACCTACCGCACCAACACAGTCATGTTTTGCAACGTCAGAGACTTTTGTGGGATGGTCATTGACTGCTCTTCCTGAACCTACGGACGAAAAGCCTACTTTATACACCAAAGTGGCAGAATTCCCCGCTATCACAGGAAATAGTATCTTCTACGCTGTCTTTGCACACGAGGTAATTGTCACTTCCGAAACGCCGAGCACACTGACCTGGAGTTCTACTTCTCCTAATGCCAATGGCTGGACATGTACTGCATCTGCAGGTGGCAGTGGCTCAAGTTATTGCGTGCTATCTGCTGATAAAGCAATTACTTCTCCTGAAATAGATTTGTCTGGCTTGGAATCTATCACCATCAATATGCGTACGTACGGAGGTGCACAATATAATACCGTTGAGATTACTGCTAATGAGCAGACCATAGGTTCTTTATCAGCGAAAGATAAGAATATGGCTGATTACACGTGGACTAAATCCACCTCCCTCTCTGGTACGAGTGCACTAAAATTCACGAGTTCAACCACTACTACGCAAAATGGACCAGGATTAGGAACTATCACTGTTACTTCGGCAGGTCAAAAAACTTCTTACGAAGCCTATACTACATGCGAAGTTATAACTACCGTGTACCTAATGCAAACATCCACAGCTCCAACACTCTGCACCAAAACCATCAAAAATGGTCAACTCATCATTATAGTAGATGGAGTAGAGTATAACGCCTTTGGTCAACGAATCAAATAATCCTCAAAACACTTACAAATATGGCAAAACACACCATTCAAACATCTGTTCTATTACTCAGTTTAGTATTAGTATCATTCTCTGCACAAGCCGGGTGCCAGTACGAACAACTTAATGGACTAAAAGGAAGTGCTATTCGTACCAAACTACACGAACTTATTAGTGATCACTATGTATTATCATATAGTGCTGTTCGTGCCGACAATGCTAACGTAGATATCGTCAATAATAAGGTTGTTGATATGTATTCTAATTGCTCGTTTGGTAGAAATGATTATTGTGGCTATGAAGAATTCCCTAAAGATGAATGTGGCTGCTACAATCGTGAACATGCACTTCCTAAATCATTTTGGGGAGGTTCGCAAGATGAACCGATGTACACAGACTTACACCACATCATTCCAACAGACTTCGTAGCCAATACTACGCGTTCTGCATGGGCGTACGGTGAGCCTGCTTCCGTCACTTGGACAAACGGTAAGTCTAAAGCAGGTACCGGTGGTACATACGGAAGTTTATCATCAAATGAGGTGATATTTGAGCCTGCTGATGACGTAAAAGGCGATATCGCTCGAATCTACTTCTATATGCTCACTTGCTATATGGATAAAAAGTTTAATGAAGGAGGCAAAGGTTACCGTATGTTCACTTGGAATAGCTCTATGTGCAATTTAACGTCTAAAGCTAAGGATTTATTGCTAAAATGGCATCGTAATGACCCCGTCTCAGATCGTGAAAAAGACCGCAACAATCGTGTAGAGAATAAGCAGGGCAATCGCAATCCTTTTGTGGACGAACCAGACTTGGTAGAGTATATATGGGGAAATAAAACGAATGTAACGTATCAATGCTCTTCTGCCGCTTTGGATGAAGTGTCCGCTACCAATCAATCTCTCTATACAAAGAAGATGGTCAATGGACAAATCGTCATTGAGATAGACGGAGTAGCGTATAATACTTTAGGTCAACGAATTAAATAAATCATATCATGCGTAAACTATTTATTTTCTGCATCCTAACATCACTTGCTGCTGGATTTTCCCTAACAGCCAATGCGGAGCCTATTCAACCTGGCTACTATGACCCTATTGAGGGCAAGGCGGATTCCATTCTTAAAGGCACTCTCAAATCGGTCATTCGTAGTCGCACTGCTATCCCGTATGGAAATGGCAGTAATAGTACATGGGAAGTTTTCTACTATTCCGACCGTAACGAAGAAGGCTATTGTATGGACATGTACTGCGACAACTGGAAGAAGTTTACTTCTCCAGGTAGCGTAGTAAGCGGCTGCAATATTGAGCACTCGTTTGCTAAGTCTTGGTGGGGAGGCTCGGAAAATGATGCCTATAAAGACTGCTATCATTTGAATCCATCTAATTCCACTGCCAATAGTTCTCGTTCTAATTATCCATTGGGAGTTCCAACTAAAGATATCAAAGATAAATCCGTAACGGGCTCTCTAACAGTAGGCAAACGCACACACGCTACTTTAGGTGACCACTGGGTGTTTGAGCCGAAAGACGAATACAAGGGCGATTTTGCACGTGCTTACTTCTATATGGCAACATGCTATGGTCGTGACATCAACGGCAATTATCCCGATTTACCACCCGCTGGAAAGAAAAAAACAACAGGTTGGCGTTTAGACAATAAGGACGTAGGCTCTTATTACGCTATGCAGAATAACAACTACTTAGAGTTCCAAGATTGGGAAATTGAAGTGCTGTTAGCTTGGCATCGTCAGGACCCCGTCTCCGAGAAGGAACTGAAACGTGCAGATGCCGTTTCTGATTTCCAACACAACCGTAATCCATACATCGACTTCCCTGATTTAGTCGAGTATATTTGGGGAAATAAGAAACATACTCCATGGGGCAAAACTACTGCGTACGAGAATATCGAGGCGCAGGCTCCAACTATCACAAAGAAAATGGTCAATGGTCAAATCGTAATTGACATAGATGGAGTAGAGTATAACACATTAGGTCAACGTATAAAATAATATATTATGGCACTATTCGTAACAATCAGCGAGGATATCAAACGCGCGATGCTCGCTAAAGATAAGGTCGCACTTGATGCACTACGTGGTATCAAGAAAGAGTTTCTCGAAGCTAAAACCGCTCCCGGTGGAGCCAACTTAGATGCAGACGGCGAACTCCGCGATGACAAGGCATTACAAATCTTACAAAAATTGGTTAAACAACGCAAAGAATCAGCCGAGATGTATGTCTCCGCTGGTCGTCAAGAATTAGCAAATGAAGAGTTAGCACAATGTCATGTCATTGAGCAATATCTGCCGGCAATGATGTCCGAAGCAGAATTAGAGGCTGCTCTGAAAACCATCATTGCACAAGTTGGTGCTACTGGACCACAAGACATGGGCAAAGTGATGGGCACTGCAACTAAAGCCCTCGCAGGCAAAGCAGAAGGACGTATGATTTCTGCAAAAGTGAAAGAACTGTTAGCAAAATAACAAATCACAAATATTAAATCACAAATAACAAATAATTAAAATTCATCATGGAAGAAAAACTGAACATGTTGGCTGACTTCCCGAAGATTTCTACCAAAGAGTGGAAAGATAAGATTGTCACCGACTTGAAAGGCGCCGACTACGAGAAAAAACTCGTTTGGCGCACTCCGGAAGGCTTTAATGTACAGCCTTTCTATCGTCAGGAAGATCTCAAAGGTCTTAAAACTACTGTTTCTGCACCGGGTCAATTCCCTTACGTGCGCGGAACAAAAGAGAACAACGAGTGGGCTATTCGTCAAAACATCTGCGCTTGCGAGAATGCACGCAAAGCTAACAAAAAAGCACTCGAAGTACTCAACAAAGGTATTACTTCACTTGGTTTCTGCCTCGATGCAGACAAACTCAACTACCACTTTATCAAGGTATTGCTGAATGGTATTGACGCACGCGCTATTGCTATCAACTTCAACATTTGTCCATGCAAAGCTCCCGAATTGGCTAACATCCTTGTTCGTTACTACGGACGTTGTGGTTACGATTTCAAAGCTGTTTATGGATCAATCAATGTGGATCCAATGAAGCAAATGCTTCTCAAGGGCAAAAACTTGAGCCGTGAAGAAGTTGCAGAGCGTCTGGTAGCTACTGTCAATGCAGCTAAAACGCTTGTTAACTACCGCGTTGTAGGTGTTAACTCCATTATCCTTAATAATTCGGGCGCGTATTGCGCGCAAGAGCTCGCGTACGCACTCGCGTGGGGCGCTGAGTATATGACTATGATGACTGAGGCTGGTGTTCCTAACTACCTCGCTGCTCGTGACATCCGTTTCAATATGGGTATCGGTGGTAACTATTTCATGGAAATTGCTAAGTTCCGTGCAGCTCGTCTGTTGTGGGCTAAGATTGTGGAGGCTTATAAAGCTCCTATCTTCACTACAGCTCTCAAGAACGCTGCTAAGATGAACGTTAGTGCAACTACTTCTCGCTTTAACATGACTGTCTTTGACGCTTATGTGAACCTGCTTCGTAGTCAGACTGAGACTATGTCTGCAGCTTTGGCTGGTGTTGATGAGATTGTGGTTACTCCGTTCGATGTTACTTACGAACAACCTACAGACTTCGCAGAACGTATTGCTCGTAATCAACAACTCCTTCTTAAAGAGGAAGCTCACTTCGACAAAGTTGTTGACCCTGCTGCGGGTTCTTATTATTTGGAGAACCTCACTGCATCCATCGCAGCTGAAGCATGGAAACAGTTCCTCGCTATCCAAGAAGAGGGTGGTTTATTCGAAATGATTAAGGCTGGTAAAGTACAAGACGCTGTGGCTGCTAACTTGAAGACTCGTCTTGCTGATGTAGCTAAACGCAAAGAAGTGTTGCTGGGCTCTAACCAATTCCCTAACTTCAATGAGAAAGCTGCTAAGAAGATTAAGGCTAATCAATGCTGTGCTGGCAAAGCTTGCTGCAATGCTCCTGCTGCAAACGAAATCAAGACCCTTCCTGTTGCTCGTGCTGCAGAAGAATTCGAAACACTCCGTCTGGAGACTGAGGGTGCAAAGAAACAGCCAGTTGCTTTCATGCTCACTATTGGTAACCTCGCTATGCGTATCGCACGTGCACAATTTAGTTGCAACTTCCTCGCTTGCGCTGGATACAAAGTGATTGACAACAACGGCTTCAAGTCTGTTAAAGACGGTATCAAAGCTGCTCGTAGAGCTAAAGCTGACATCATCGTGCTCTGTTCTTCTGATGATGAATATGCTACTTTCGCTCCTCAAGCATGGCTTGATTTGCAAGACGCTAAGGAAATGTTCATCGTTGCTGGAGCTCCTGCTTGCATGGAAGACTTGCAGAAACTGGGTATCCAAAACTTCATCCACGTTCGTTGCAATGTGCTTGATACACTCAAATCGTTTAATCAACAACTCCTCAATAAATAAATACTACTATGAAGCCTAATTTCAAAAATATCGATATTAAGAAAGTTGCTGCTTCTCATGTAGAAGGAGCCAATGAAGCTAACTGGAAAACGCCTGAACTCATTGACGTTAAACCAGTTTATACCAAAGAAGACCTCCAAGGTATGGAGCATCTCAATTATGCCGCAGGTTTGCCACCATTCTTGCGTGGCCCGTACAGCGGAATGTATCCAATGCGTCCTTGGACTATTCGTCAATACGCAGGTTTCTCGACCGCTGCTGAGTCTAACGCGTTCTATCGCCGTAACCTCGCTTCTGGTCAAAAAGGTCTGTCTGTTGCTTTCGACCTGCCTACTCACCGTGGATACAATGCCGACAACATGCGCGTTGTTGGTGACGTCGGAAAAGCAGGTGTTTCTATCTGCTCGCTCGAAGACATGAAAGTCCTCTTTGCAGGTATTCCTTTGAATAAGATGTCTGTCTCTATGACTATGAACGGTGCTGTGTTGCCTATTCTTGCGTTCTATATCAATGCAGGTTTAGAACAAGGTGCTAAACTCGAAGAGATGGCTGGTACTATTCAAAACGATATCCTTAAAGAGTTTATGGTGCGTAATACGTACATCTATCCTCCTAAGTTCTCCATGAAGATTATCGCTGATATCTTCGAATATACTTCTCAGAACATGCCTAAGTTCAACTCTATCTCTATCTCTGGTTACCACATGCAGGAGGCAGGTGCTACCGCTGACATTGAGTTGGCTTATACGTTGGCTGATGGTATGGAGTATCTCCGTGCTGGTGTTAATGCAGGTATGTCTGTAGATACGTTTGCTCCACGTCTGTCATTCTTCTGGGCAATTGGTATGAATCACTTCATGGAAATTGCTAAGATGCGTGCTGGTCGTATGTTGTGGGCTAAGATTGTGAAGTCCTTCGGCGCTAAGAATCCTAAGTCTATGGCTCTCCGTACTCACTGCCAAACTTCTGGTTGGTCTCTGACCGAGCAAGATCCTTACAACAACGTAGGTCGTACTTGTATCGAGGCTATGGGTGCAGCTTTGGGACACACTCAGTCTCTGCACACTAACGCTTTGGACGAAGCTATTGCTTTGCCAACAGACTTCTCTGCACGTATTGCTCGTAATACGCAAATCTATATCCAAGAGGAAACGAAAGTCTGCAAACAGATTGACCCATGGGCAGGTTCATACTATGTAGAAACTCTGACTAAGGAAATTATGGACAAGGCTTGGGCGCATATTCAAGAGATTGAGAAACTCGGAGGTATGGCTGCTGCTATCGAAACTGGTATTCCAAAGATGCGTATTGAGGAGGCTGCTGCTCGTACTCAAGCACGTATTGACTCTGGTTCACAAAAGATTATCGGTGTCAACGAGTATCGTCTTGACCACGAAGATCCTATCGACATCCTCGAAGTAGATAACACCGCTGTTCGTGAGGAGCAAGTAGCTCGTTTAGCAGAACTCCGTGCTCATCGTGACGAGAAAGCGGTGCAGGCTGCTCTCAAAGAAATCACAGCCGCTGTACAAGCATGGGCTGATGGCAAGAAAGGTGAAAACCTTCTCGCTCTCGCAGTTAAGGCTGCTGGACTACGTGCTTCATTAGGTGAAATCTCTGACGCTTGCGAGCAAGTCGTTGGACGTTATAAAGCAACTATTAGAACTATTTCAGGCGTGTATAAAGCAGGTACAAACAATGACGCTGACTTCCAAGAAGCTTCGCGTCTCACAGCAGAGTTTGCTAAGAAAGAAGGTCGTCAACCTCGTATCATGATCGCTAAGATGGGTCAAGACGGACACGACCGTGGTGCTAAAGTCGTAGCTACTGGCTATGCAGATTGCGGTTTCGATGTGGATATGGGACCTCTATTCCAAACTCCAGCAGAGGCCGCTAAGCAGGCTGTAGAGAACGATGTACACGTATTAGGTGTATCATCTTTGGCTGCTGGTCACAAAACGCTCGTTCCGCAAGTGATTGCAGAACTGAAGAAGCTGGGTCGTGAAGACATCATGGTTACAGCTGGTGGTGTCATCCCTGCACAGGATTATGATTTCCTGTATAAGGCTGGTGTTGCTGCCATTTTTGGTCCTGGCACTTCCGTTGCTCGCAGTGCCAAAACCGTTATGGAATTGCTGATGCAATAAATTGATTCGCTGGTATTCAGGGGGACTATATTCCTAGTCCCCCTGGAATACTGGTTTTTCTAGTTATCTAGTGTTCTAGTTCCCTAGTTCTCTAGTATTCTAGTCATCTAGTTATCTAGTATTCTAGTTTTCTAGCTATCTAGTTTCCTAGTCATCTAGTTTTGTTTAACCTTTTATTTTTCTCTCTCTACTATGTCCACTCCTCTCAATCCTGACGGTTTCCTCAAACCTATCACGGATTACAAAACGCTCCTTTTTTACAAAAAGACGGTCATTCTTTACGATATGACTTTCTTTTTTGTAAATCGCTATCTGGAGCGTGGCGACCGCACCATTGACCAAATGGTTCAAGCGGCTCGTTCGGGCAAACAGAATATTGTGGAAGGTTTCGAAGATGGCATGACTTCTACCGAGATGGCACTCAAACTGCTCAATGTTGCACGTGGCTCACTCAAAGAACTGCAAGAAGATTACGAAGACCAATTGCGTGTGCATGGTCTGCCTATTTGGACTGCGGCTCACCCTCGCAGCAAAGCGCTGAAGGATTTCTGTTTTGCCAATAATGGGGTAGAGCAGTATGCTCCATATTTTGAACGTTGGAGTTTAGAGGAGTTTTGTAATACGGCGTTAACACTTATCCATCAAGCAGATAGGGGTATATTCTCTTATCTCAAGAAACTCGAAGCTGCCTTTCTTACCGAAGGCGGTATCAAGGAACAAATGTCTGCCGCCCGTCGCCGTGTCCGTGGCTATTAATTCGGTTTTTGTCTGATTATTCTAGTTCCCTAGTAAACTAGTCCACTATTCCACTAACAAACGCACAAGAGGAGATTTCGGTCTCCTCTTGCGTGTTATTAAATAGGATTCTTATTATTTCAATTTTTGATCTATACTTGTTAGACGATACGAAACATTAACCAATATCCGAATTAAACTCCAAGTAATCAAGTTGCTGAAAAACAAGACGATACCTATCGCTAAACTGATATTTTGGGCAAATTCATTATCTGCTTCAATAGCGATAATAATAGAGAGAATAAGTACCAAAATACCAAAGATTAGATAAACCATAGCGATTGCATTTACAACTCGTTCCGCAATCAAGAATTTTGCCCCCTCCATAATAGGAGCTTTGAGGTCTGGGGATTTTTTACCCTGCTGCATAGCAGCCATAAAATCATTTTCTGCCATAATTGTAATTATTTAGATTGATTAAGTTTACTAAATGCAAAAAAGAAACAAACGATACTAAGGTTAAATATTAAAGTTAAAATTGTAGGATATAAAGTCAAATAATATCCATAATAGATTGAAATAATAATCTTTTGTATTAATGGAAATAGGGCAATAATTATGCTTGTGGTTTTTAATAATGGTTGTTGAAAAAATCGGCTAATCCAAATAAATGCAAAGGCGATACCTATCACATCAATCCACATAGATATATCGAAGATAGAGAATATGGTATAATATGTTCCCCAATTTTGAACTAATAGTAAAAATAAATGTATACAAAATTCGATAGCACATACGATGGCAATTATTATGGATCCTAATCTTATTGGAGACCCTTTGGTGGTATTTTGCGTTAACAATATACCAAATAGACTAAGTATGAGCCATGGGATTGTATCTATGTAATGTAATCCACGTGGAAGTGTAAGTTCATCACCCAAAATCGTATGAAGTGACGAATTAATAGCAATAATCAATGCTGTGGCAAGCATAATTATTGCAGCAACTTTAGAAAATTTGAATAATTTATCCATACAATAATATTTTTATTTCCCGCTCTTACACCTTCACGGGTCTTGGTTTATACACATGCAAAAAGCGCAGGTCCGAAATTTACTCGTCCTGCGGTTCTGGGCTGTGGTAGAGTGCCCCTCTTAGTAAAACGAGCAACTCTGACCTGCACAGTATGTATCACAACACCTTAAAATATATCACGCACATATATACGCGCAAAAGGCGTGCATAAATACACACAATACAGACATTTTACGTTGCTTCGCCTTGACTAAGATTTCGAACTACCACATTCTGAACCGCCAAGAACAAAGCGCGTTTAACGCCTTTTTCAATACGTCTGACTTCGAGTGAGAGTATCCTCTCTCTCGAAATCCGCTGCAAAGGTAATACAAATTTTTGGGATATGCAAATAAATTAGGCAAAAAATTTGATTTTTATCAAATAATAGCACTTTTGGACTATAATATGGGGACTTGTCGTTTGCGTTGAACAACCGACGGCATTAAGGACTAAATAACCACTTGCTCGAAGGTGTTGACTTTGGACTTATCAAATGGAGTGGAGAGCTTGATGTAGTTCTCTGTAAAACCGGACATTAGGTCGCCACTTTTCTTGCTCTCCCAAAGTACGGTTGCTTGTTCTCCTCTGTGCGCTGAATAGAACGTCGCCAACTTCTGTTCACTAATAGCATGCAGCACTTGACTGCGACGCTCTCGCTCTGACATTGGCACTACATATAAGTCCATCTCTAACATACGAGTATGCGCGCGCTCAGAATAGGTGAAGACATGCAATTGACTGACCGGAAGTGACTCAATAAATGACAAATAATCCTCAAAACAAGCATCTGTCTCTCCACGAACTCCTACCATACAATCAACACCTATAAACGCCTGTGGCATAAGGGTTTTGATACGTTGTACTCGTTCTGCGAACAGTTCTCGTGTGTAATGACGGTGCATTATTCGTAGCACTTCGTTACTACCAGATTGCAATGGAATATGAAAGTGCGGAGCAAAATGACGGGAATGCGCTACAAAGTCGATAATCTCGTCCGATAAAAGGTTAGGCTCACAAGAAGATATGCGCACGCGATAAGACGGCACCAACTCTTCCGATACGGATGTAGATGAAGCCGACTTGAGTTGGTCTAAGGCTTTCAAAAGGTCTAAGAAACTTTCGCCCGTTGAACGACCAAAATCGCCTATATTAACCCCTGTGAGGATGATTTCTTTGGCACCTTCTGCCAATGCCTGTTCGGCTTGTGCAACAATGTCTTTAATATAAGGATTGCGCGAGCGTCCACGCGCGTATGGTATCGTGCAATAGGTGCAGAAGTAGTTGCAGCCATCCTGCACTTTAAGGAAACAGCGCGTACGATCATCTCGCGAGTAGGCGGGAGTAAAACGCTCCAAGTCCTTCGGCATAAGATGGTCTATTTCCTCTAAAATACGTTGGTCGGCTTCAGATAATTCGTTGGTCGATTGTCTGCCGCGGAGTAGGGCAGCATAACAGCCAGTGACAAAGATTTTTGCACCAGGATTCTCGCGCTTGAGACGATGTATGGCTTGTCTATCTTTGTGGTCGGCAGTGTCCGTGACCGTGCAGGTATTGACAATAACCACATCTGCCACTTCACCAGTTTTAACGCGCTCGTGACCGCGTGACTGCAAAACTTTGCCGAGGGCAGAGCTCTCGGCAAAGTTCAGTTTACATCCTAATGTGACTATTTTGAAGTTCAAAATGGTACAAAAGTTAAGTGGTTTCTATTATCCTAACATCGTCAGCAAGATACCGGCAGCAACAGCTGAGCCGATAACACCTGCTACGTTGGGACCCATAGCGTGCATGAGTAGGAAGTTGGATGGGTCGGCTTTTGCTCCTTCCATCTGACTAACACGAGCAGCCATTGGCACAGCAGATACACCTGCAGAACCAATCAATGGGTTAATCTTCTCTTTCGAGAAGAGGTTCATAAATTTAGCCAATAAAACACCACCTGCTGTTCCTAAAGAGAAAGCAATGATACCCATCGCTAAAATCATCAATGTCTTGATATTGAGGAAAGTAGCACCAGTAGCGGTTGCGCCCACACTCAGACCAAGGAAAATAACGACGATGTTCATCAATTCATTTTGAGCGGTCTTAGATAGACGATCCACCACGCCACACTCTTTCATCAAGTTACCTAACATCAAGCAACCAATCAATGGAGCTGCATCCGGAAGGATAAGAGCTACAATAGTCGTGATGATGATGGGGAAGACAATCTTCTCTGTTTTAGACACAGTACGCAATTGCTTCATCTTGATACGACGCTCTTTTTCTGTAGTCAATGCACGCATAATAGGCGGTTGAATAACTGGAACAAGTGCCATATACGAGTATGCCGCAATAGCAATCGGGCCTAACAAATGAGGAGCTAACTTAGAAGTCAGGAAAATAGATGTAGGTCCATCAGCACCACCAATGATTCCAATTGAACCGGCTTCTGCTGGCGTAAATCCTAACGCATTGGCGCAGAGGAACGTAATAAAAATACCCAACTGAGCGGCTGCACCTAATACAAACGATTTAGGATTAGCAATCAGTGGACCAAAATCAGTCATCGCTCCGACACCAATGAAGATCAAACAAGGATAAACACCTGCTTTGACACCTATATACAAGACATCAAGTAGACCAGCATTCTTGAGGATTGCTCCGTAACTATGATAGGCTTCGGAAGCAGGGTCAAGAAACGCTGCCCACAACTCCTCGTGGAACATCCCTGCCATTGGCAAGTTGGTCAGCAACATACCAAAGGCAATCGGCAAGAGGAGTAGGGGTTCATACTGCTTTTTAATCGCCAAGAAGAGTAAGAAGAACGATACAATCAGCATCACAGCCTGACGCCAATCGATGTTCATAAAACCCATCGAGGTGAAGAAACTTAAAAAATCTTGCATGACCGATTAACCAATTACGACGAGCAAGTCGTCTTGCATTACGTTTTGTCCGGCGGTAACGGCGATTTGTTTAACGGTACCATCGCATTCTGCTGCGATATCGTTAGCCATCTTCATGGACTCTAATTGCAGGAGGATATCACCTTTCTTAACAGCTTGTCCTTCAGACACTAAGACCTTGATAATCGAACCAGGCAGTGGGCTTTTTACTTGAGCACCACCAGCAGCAGGAGCAGCTGCAGGTTTAGCAGCAGGTGCTGGAGCTGCAGCAGGTTTAGCGGCAGGAGCTGCAACCTTAACGGCTGCTTTTTTCTCCATCTCTACTTGATATTTTTTGCCATTGACGGTAACTTCGGTGATACCACCTTCTATTTCTTGCACGGCTGTTGTGTATTCCGTGCCATTGATTTTGAATTTAAATTCTTTTGCCATAATTTTAAGTTTTACAAATTGTTGTTCCACATAGAGTGATGAGGAGAGACTGTGATATGAGGTGGTTCTACATCGTGTGCATTGTAGTACAGATGTAACGCATACGCGACAGCAATCATCATATCATCGTCCTCTTGTGCCATTGCGATAGTAGTGGCAATGGCTGCTTTGGTCTGATCATCTGCTTTGGTCGCAGGAACAGCTTTTTGACGAGGCTGCATAATGTAACCAAGCAGTTTCATGATGTACACAAAGACACAGAGTAACACCAATACCAAGCCGAAGCCTAATACTGTGATAAACCATGTTTGTGATGTGACTGCTAAGAAAATCATAATTACAAAGGAATATTACTATGTTTCTTGGCGGGATTAGCCAAACGTTTAGTTTGCAGTTTCTCGAAGGCGTTGATGATGCGTGCACGAGTGTGGCAAGGCTCAATCACGTCGTCGATATAACCACGATTAGCAGCCTGATAAGGACTTGCAAAGAGGTCTTTGTACTCTGCTTCCTTCTCAGCAATAAATTTCTTCTTCTCTTCGGGGTCTTCGATAGCCTTGAGCGCTTTAGCTTGTAGTACACCAACTGCACCACTTGCACCCATCACAGCAATCTCTGCATTAGGCCAAGCATAGCATGCGTCTCCGCGTAATTGCTTGCAGCTCATTACAATGTGTGAACCACCGTAAGACTTACGAACGGTGATAGTTACCTTTGGAACAGTGGCTTCGCCGTATGCGAACATCAATTTTGCTCCGTGGTCGATGATACCTGCGTATTCTTGTCCAGTACCGCACAAGAAACCAGGAACGTCAACGAGAGTCAGAATCTGAATATTGAATGCGTCGCAGAAACGTACGAAACGAGCCGCTTTACGGCTGGCGTCACAGTCTAACACACCTGCTAACCATGAAGGTTGGTTGGCAATGATACCTGTTGAACGGCCATTGAAACGTGCAAAACCGCAGATGATATTCTTTGCATAGTCCTTTTGAACCTCGAAGAAGTCACCATCATCGACCAAGAGGTTGATGATATCTTTCATGTTGTATGGTTTGTTAGGATCAGCAGGAACAATATTGTTCAGCGCATCCTCGCAACGCATTGGGTCGTCGTTGCACTCCATGAGAGGAGCTTCTTCCATGTTGTTTTGTGGAATGAAAGAGACGAGTTTGCGTACCATTGCTACTGCTTCTTCCTCTGTAGGAGCTACAAAGTGGGTAACACCAGATTTAGTTGCGTGTACGTTGGCACCACCGAGTTGTTCTACGGTTACATCTTCACCAGTAACGGACTTTACTACTTTTGGACCAGTGATGAACATGTAAGAGTTTTGCTCAGTCATCATGATGAAGTCCGTGAGAGCAGGGCTATATACGGCACCGCCTGCACAAGGACCAAAAATAACAGAAATCTGTGGAACTACACCCGAAGCAAGGATGTTGCGCTCAAAAATCTCTGCATAACCTGCGAGTGCGCAAGCACCTTCTTGAATACGTGCACCACCTGAATCGTTCAAACCGATGATAGGTGCACCCATCTTCATTGCCATGTCCATGACATTGCAGATCTTGAGTGCCATAGTCTCAGACAATGAACCGCCAATAACGGTAGCATCTTGTGCAAAGACATATACGAGACGACCATCAATGGTACCTGAACCAACAGCAACACCATCTCCTAAGAACACTTTGTTCTCCATGCCGAAGTCGTGGCAACGATGGGTAAGGAACATATTTACTTCTTCAAACGAACCTTCGTCGAGTAGCATGTTGATACGCTCACGGCAGGTGTAGCAACCTTTTGCGTGATGTTTCTCAACAGCAGCTTCTCCGCCGCCAGCCATCGCTTTAGTACGGCTGTCAACGAGTTTTTGTAATTTTGCGTTATCCATAACTTATTACTTTTTACTTTCGTCTTTTGACTTTTGACTTTCTACTTTCGACTTACTTCGGTTGTTGGCAGAGCTCAGTTAAAATACCCTTGGTTGATTTTGGGTGTAAGAAAGCAATCATCAAGTTCTCTGCGCCTTTGCGAGGAGCTTGGTCGATGAGTTGAATACCTGCAGCTTGTGCTTCTGCGAGTGCGTCTGCTACGTTCTCTACGTTGAATGCAACGTGATGAACACCACCGCGGCCACCGTTTTTCTCAATAAATTTAGCAATCGTTGATTCTGGGCATGTTGGCTCCAGCAATTCAATCTTGGTTTGTCCCACTTTGAAGAAAGCGGTACGTACTTTTTGGTCTGCTACTTCTTCAATAGCGTAGCATTTGTTACCAGTTAAAAACTCGAAGAAAGGCAATGCCTCTTCAATACTTGTTACAGCAATTCCAAGATGTTCAATATGACTTGGTTTCATTACAGTAAAAAATTTGTGGTCTTGGACTCGGGGATACTAATTCCTGTTCTCCTTGCTCAAAGGCCTAGTTAAACAATATGGTTAATTATAATAATGCATAGTCTATCACTTCTTGTATGTCTTTGACATAGTGGAAGTGTAATCCTTTGAGATATATTTGTTGTATCTCGTCCACATCTTTTTGGTTGTCTTGGCAGAGGATGAGGTCGGTTATTCCGGCACGTTTAGCTGCTAAGATTTTCTCTTTGACGCCGCCAATCGGTAGCACTTTGCCGCGCAGGGTCATTTCGCCTGTCATAGCAATGCGCGCACGCACTTTGCGTTTGGTGAAGGCAGAGACGAGGGCAGTAGTCATGGTGATTCCGGCAGACGGTCCGTCTTTAGGGATAGCGCCTTCAGGCACGTGCACGTGAACGGATTGCGTGTCAATGTCTTTGCGTTTGATACCAAACTGATCTGCGTGCGCTTTGATGTAACCGAGTGCGATAGTGGCACTTTCCTTCATCACGTCTCCTAAGTTTCCTGTCATCGTGAGGGTAGGGGTCTTGGCAGGAGAAAGAGATGTCTCGATGAAAAGTATTTCACCGCCCACTTGCGTCCAAGCTAAGCCTGTGACCACACCTATATATTTATTTGTTTCGTACGCGTCGCGCGTGAAGCGAGGTTTGCCTAAGTAAGCCACTATATCGTCCTTGGTGACGGAAGTGTTGTATGCTTCTTCCAATGCCAATTTAGTCACTACTTTGCGACATATATTAGCTATTTGTCGTTCGAGCGAGCGAACTCCAGACTCACGTGTATAGTGGTCAATGAGATAGTCGAGTGTATCTTTATTGAGGCGCAGTTGGGATGCTTTGAGTCCGTGATGGTCTAATTCCTTCGGGATGAGGTGTCGTTTAGCAATCTCCACTTTCTCTTCCATGAGATAACCCGTCATTTCAATCAATTCCATGCGGTCGAGTAGGGGACGAGGAATCGAATCGAGCGAATTAGCGGTAGCGATGAAGAGTACCTTACTCAAGTCATAATCGACATCGAGGTAGTTGTCGTGGAACGTGCTATTCTGCTCAGGATCAAGCACTTCGAGTAGTGCAGATGTTGGGTCACCTTTGTAGTCAGCACCTATTTTGTCTATCTCATCTAATACGAAGACGGGATTTGAGGTCTGCACTTTGCGCAGATTCTCAATGATACGTCCAGGCATTGATCCGATGTACGTTTTGCGGTGTCCGCGTATCTCTGCTTCGTCATGCAATCCGCCCAAACTGATGCGTGCATATTTGCGTCCTAATGCTTCTGCGACGGACTTGCCAAGACTTGTTTTTCCGACGCCCGGAGGGCCATAAAGACATAGGATAGGGGCTTTGAAGTCGTCCTTAGACTTTTGATTTTCAGCCTTCGCCTTCTGTGCCAATACTGCCAAATATTCGATGATACGCTCTTTTACTTTCTCCATGCCATAGTGGTCACGGTCGAGTATCTGTTGCGCATTTCGAATGTCATAGTTATCGTCTGAATACTCATTCCACGGCAAGTCGAGTAGGGTGTCGATGTAGTTCTGCATCGTGGAATATTCAGGTGAGTGAGTAGAAGTGCATTGCAGTTTGTTGATTTCTTTGTCAAACACTTTCTGCACTGCCTCAGACCATTTCTTGGTAGCCGCACGCTCCTTAAATTCCTTGACCACTTGTTCACCCGAATCGCCTAATTCTTTGTGAATAGCTTCGAGTTGGTGGTGCAAGTAGTATTCGCGCTGTTCTTTGTCGATTTCTTCTTTCGTCTTGGACTGTATATCTGCCTTCATTTCAAGCATTTGCACTTCTTTGTTGAGTATCTCAAGCAGTTTGAGTGCACGCTCAGAAATGGTGTCGCAGTCGAGCAGTTGTTGCTTATCTTCGATACTAAAACCGAAGTTTGCGCAGACGAAATTGACCAGGGTAGGTGGGTTATCGATACTGCGGATGGTGAGTCCAGCTTCGGGAGACATATTTTCCGATTGTTGGACGATTTTGATTCCCAAGTCCTTGATATTACTTACCATAGCAAGGAACTCACGGTCGCCGCGTTTGGGGAATTTTTCTTCGCGAACGGAAACAACGGCTTTGATAGTATTTTGTTTATTGATAATGAAATCCTTGACTTCGATACGTTCGATGCCTTCGAGAATGATAAGAATACTTTGGTCGGGTAGATCAATGACGCGTACGACGCGTGCTGCAGTACCTAATGAATATAAGTCATGTGCTTCTGGCTCTTGCACATCTCTTTCTTTTTGACAGCAGACAGCGAGCAGTTGTTCTTGCTCGTATGCTCTGCGTGCGAGTCGTTGTGATTTAGGACGACTGGCAGTTACTGTCAATAATGTTCCTGGAAAAAGTACACGATTGCGGAGTGGGAGCACGTTGAGTATTTCATCGTCCTTTATCGCCCAATTCTTTTCCGCATCGTTTCCTTGTAGGATAGAGATAATGTTATCGTTCTCTGAGTTAGCTTCTCTTAATATCTTGTCTAAGTTATAATTCATTCTCTAAACACTATTTTACATAATCCCAATTAAACCAAACTACACTTAATCTTTTTTGCGGATGTCTAATTGTAATTCATCTAATTGTATTTGGTCAACGAGACCAGGTGCACCCAACATGACGTCACGTCCTTGGTTGTTCTTTGGGAAAGCGATACAGTCGCGTATGCTATCGAGTCCAGCAAAGAGACTGACGAAACGGTCAAGTCCATAAGCAAGTCCTCCGTGAGGTGGCGCACCATATTTGAAGGCGTTCATCAGGAAGCCGAATTTAGCTTGAGCTTGTTCGGGTGTGAATCCAAGAATCTCGAATGTCTTTTCTTGCAGTTTAGCGTCGTGAATACGAATTGAGCCGCCACCAACTTCAACGCCGTTGATAACCATGTCGTATGCGTTAGCGCGTACGCTGGCTGGGTCTGTATCCATCAGAGGTATGTCTTCTGGTTTCGGGCTTGTGAATGGATGGTGCATAGCCATGAGACGATTCTCCTCGTCTGACCATTCGTACATTGGGAAGTCGATAATCCAGAGGCAGGAGAATTTCTTAGGGTCACGCAGTCCTAATTGACGTCCCATTTCGAGGCGTAGTTCGGACAGTTGTTTGCGTGTTTTCATGGCGTCGTCACCGCTCAGAATGAGCAGCAAATCCCCCACTCCTGCGTTCATTTCGCGTGCTACGGCTTGTAGAACGTCTTGTGTATAGAACTTATCCACACTGGATTTGATGGTGCCGTCTTCTTCGACACGTGCATAAACCATACCTTTTGCACCTATTTGTGGACGGCGAACAAAGTCTGTGAGTTGGTCGAGTTGTTTGCGGGTATAAGTTGCGCAACCTTTAGCGCATATACCGCCGATATAGTTGGCGTTAGCAAACACGCTAAAGCGCTCATTTTCAGGCTTTTTGTCTTCTGCTGCATGGAAGATGTCGTGCAGTTCAACAAATCGCATATCGAATCGTGTATCAGGTTTGTCGCTGCCGTAGTACTTCATGGCGTCAGCCCAAGTCATACGAGGTAATTTGGGGAGGTCGATGTTCAGAATAGACTTGAACAAGTGACGAGACATACCTTCGAACATATTGAGGATGTCTTCTTGTTCTACGAAGGACATTTCGCAGTCTATCTGTGTGAACTCGGGTTGTCTATCTGCGCGGAGGTCTTCGTCGCGGAAGCACTTGACTATCTGGAAGTAACGGTCAAAACCGCTGACCATCAGCAGTTGTTTCAGTATCTGTGGACTTTGTGGCAATGCGTAGAACTGTCCTGGGTTCATACGGCTGGGTACGACAAAGTCGCGTGCGCCTTCTGGAGTTGAGTTGACGAGTACAGGTGTTTCGACTTCGAGGAATCCTTGTTCGTCGAGGTATCGGCGTACTTCGAATGCCATTTTGTGGCGCAGTTCGAGGTTTTTGCGTACGCATGAGCGACGCAGGTCGAGGTAGCGGTATTTCATGCGTAGGTCGTCGCCGCCATCGGACTCATCTTCTATTGTGAAAGGAGGAGTAACAGCGGGATTCAGTACGCGGAGTGTCTGAACGTCGATTTCTATTTCTCCTGTAGGCAGTTGTGGGTTTTTTGATTGTCGTTCGATGACTACGCCGGTTACTTGTAAGACATATTCGCGTCCTAAGCCGTTGGCTTGTTCGAAGGCTTCTGTACCCTGATTAAATGCGAGTTGCGTGATACCATATCGGTCACGTAGGTCGATAAACACTAATCCACCCATTTTACGGATTCGTTGAACCCATCCGGCGAGTGTTACCGTTTTTCCTGTGTCAGCGAGACGAAGCTCGCCGCAAGTGACTGTTCTGTACATATATTGTTGTTAGTTAAAAGTCGAAAGTCAAAAGTCAAAAGTCGAAAGTCAAAAGTCGCACTCCCCTATCCTACTTGGACGTTGGGGGCGATTTTGCGGATTAGTCCTTTGAGGACGTCACCTGGTCCGTACTCATAAAATTCGGTAGCTCCATCGACTACCATGTTGCGGATTGTTTGTGTCCATCTAACGGGTGCTGTCAGTTGCAGCAGTAAGTTTTGTCTGATGGCTTCTGGGTCTGTTTGGGGATAAGCGTTCACGTTTTGATAAATGGGGCAATGTGGTTGCTTGAACTCAGTAGCTAAGATTGCTTCCTGCAGTTCTTCGGCAGCGGGTTGCATGAGCGGAGAGTGGAATGCGCCCCCTACTTGCAGTTGTATGGCACGTTTAGCGCCATTGGCTTTGAGCAGTTCGCACGCGCGTTCAACACCATTTACTGAACCTGATATCACCACTTGTCCTGGGCAGTTGAAGTTAGCTGCCACCACGATGTCGCCCGAAATCTGCTGGCACAGTTCATCAACGCGTGCATCGTCGAGACCTAAGACGGCAGCCATTGTTGACTCTTGCAGTTCGCAAGCGCGTTGCATGGCTTTAGCACGTTTAGCGACCAGTCGGAGTGCATCTTCAAAGTCTATACATCCGCAAGATACGAGTGCTGAATATTCACCGAGGCTATGTCCAGCGACCATATTGGGTGTGGCGATAGTCATTACTTTGCTGGCAATGACGGAGTGCAGGAAGACGGCAGGTTGTGTAACGCGAGTCTGCTTGAGGTCTTCTAATTCTCCGTTAAACATAATATCCGTGATACGGAATCCGAGGATGTCGTTAGCTTGTTCGAACATCTCTTTTGCCATTGGGTAAGCTTCGTATAAGTCCCTACCCATTCCTACAAATTGAGCCCCTTGTCCGGGGAATACAAATGCTTTCATACGCAAAAAACGAATTTCGGCGCAAAATTACAACAAATTTTTGGAATGTGCAAATAAATTTGCAAAAATAGTTGATTTTTTTTGAAGAAAAATGAATGTTTTTTTGCGAAAAACTTGACTTTGCGATTTTTATTTTGTATCTTTGCAGAGAAAATTTCAAGGATTCGATGAATCGAGAGATGAAGGATCGACGATAAGATTAAGGGAAAATATGCAGAATATATCGGTAATGTTTCGGTAATCAATCGGTAATCGTCCGGTAAAAACCCTGTGAAGTCCTGTAAATAAATGGGAAGAGGATGGGTCGATGGTGGAAAATTGAGTGTGGAAAAAATAGTACAGAGATAGTATAGAGTGGTCGCGATGTGGTCGCGATGGTAAAAGAGTAATAGTCAAATGGAATAACAAGTTAAGACTCGATAATACCACCGCCGACGAGGAGGTCGTCTTGATAGAGGACGACGGATTGGCCAGGAGTCACTGCCCAGACGGGAGAGGAAAAAGAGACTTTTAAGCCCCCTCCAGCTCCCCCTGTAGGGGAGAGAAAAAAGTCAAAAGTCGAAAGTCCAAAGTCAAAAGTCGAAAGTGTGGCGGCGGTGGGGTTGGAACGGTAGCGGATTTGTGCCATGACCGGACGTGAAACATCACCACGAAAAAGGCAATGATTGAGTTGGACTTCGTTGCGAAGAAGGTCTTCGTAATCCCCCACTCTCACTTCGTTATGAACTGCGTCAATCGCTGTTACAAATGCTGGTTTTCCCAATGCTATCCCTAACCCCTTGCGCTGACCAATGGTGTAGTTGGTGTAACCTGTATGTTGACCAACGACTTGCCCCGACTGATTGATGTAATTGCCTGGCTGCATAGGTAGGTTGAGGAACGTACGATAGTCGTCTTTGATGAAGCAGATGTCTTGGCTTTCACTTTTATGCGCTAATTCGGTGTAACCCTTGGCGGCGAGGTAATCACGCACCTCTTGCTTGGTCAAATCACCCAACGGGAAAATGACTTGCCGCAGTTGCTCTTCGGTGAGTTGCCACAAGAAATAAGTTTGGTCTTTATGCACATCTTTAGCGCGAGCGAGAAACAGTCCACGTTCGTTGGAGACGATGCGCGCATAATGTCCCGTAGCAATGCGTTCACACCCTAAACGATGTGCTTCGTCTAATAATCGTCCGAACTTGATACAACGATTGCAGACAACACACGGATTAGGTGTGCGACCTGCCATATATTCGCTGCGGAAATACCCTACTATATCTCGCTCAAAGTCCTCGTCCAAATCGATGATATGATGCGCTATGCCTAACGACTGCGCTAAGTCTTGTGCGCTGCGCAAACTATCCTCAGACGTGTAGCGCGTGCGGAAGGTGCAACCAATGAGGTTGTAGCCTTGCTCTTGTAGGAGCAAGGCAGCAGCTGTGGAGTCGATACCACCGGACATTGCGAGGAGGATGGGCATGGGAAAAGTTCTAAAAGTTAAAAAAGTTGAAAGAGTTTTTAGGAGAGGGAGAGCATGCGATGGATGGGGAGGAGGGCACGTTGAGCAACAGAGGCGTCCACGGTGACGACAGGTTGTTCATTCTGCAAGCAGGCTAATACGTTCTGCAACGTGTTTTGACGCATGTACTCGCAAGTGTTGCACGACAAACATCCTTTGGATGATGGTGTGGAATCATTAGCGAGAACAGGATAAAAAACGGCAGAAGGATGTGCTTCTTGCATCTTGTAAATAACTCCAGGCTCGGTAACAACAATGAACTCCGACTGCTCAAGATGGTTTTGCACATAATGCAGCAAAGCCGCTGTCGAACCGATGACATCACTATGGTCTAAGATATTCTGCGGACACTCAGGATGCGCTAAAACGACCGCTGTGGGGTGTTCACGCTTGAGAGACAACAAACTATCTACAGAGAAACGTGAGTGTACGTGGCAGCCACCATTCCACAACTCCATTGTTCTACCTGTTTGGGCGTTGATGTATGCGCCCAAATGACAGTCTGGACCAAACAGTAATGGCGTGTCTTGTGGGAAAGAGTTGACAATCTTGAGTGCATTGCTGCTGGTAACAACAATGTCGGACAACGCTTTTACTTCCGCAGAGGTATTGACATAGGAAATGACTTTATGCTGTGGGTGTTGTGCTTTCCACACCGCCAAATCCGCCGCACGGCAGCTGTCAGCTAAAGAGCAACCTGCCGTAGCGTCTGGGATAAGCACTTTCTTGTCTGGACAAAGAATAGCTGCCGTCTCTGCCATAAAATGTACGCCGCACATAACGATGATGTCGGCATCGGTTTTCTGTGCCTGCTGCGCTAATGCGAGACTGTCGCCAATGAAATCTGCCACCTCTTGCACTTCCGGACGGCAGTAGTAGTGCGCCATAATAACGGCATTCTTGGCTTTAGCTAATGCGCGTATCTGTTCTTTCATAAGACTTCTTTGAGTATTTCGCTGACTGTTGGATGCGGGAAGACTACTTGTTGGAACTCTGCCACTGTGTAGCCCATACGCACAGCAAACGACGCCGCTGCGATGAACTCGGAACATGGGTTGCCAATCATGTGAACACCCATGACGGAATGAGTCTTCTTGTCAATCAACATCTTGCAAAGTCCTGTTTCTCCTTCGTTCTCTGCAACAAAACGTCCGCTGAAGGTCATTGGCAAACGATGTACTTCACAATCCATCTCGTTCTCGGTAATACCAACCGACGCAATCTCGGGATTCGTATAGACCACAGAAGGAATAGCATTGTATGCGATGCGCTGCAACGGAATCTGCTTGAGCATACGGCAAACAGCAACCTCTGCTTGACGAGCTGCGACATGTGCGAGCATGATCTTGCCAGTGACGTCGCCTGCGGCATAGACATTGGGTAAGTTCGTTCTCATGAAGTCATCTACCACAATCGCACCACGGTTATATTCGAGTTCTGTGAGTGCTTCTAACCCCTTGATATTAGCACGACGACCAACCGAAACAAGCACTTTGTCTGCTTCAATAGTGAGTGTGCCTTCTGCGGTGTCGCAAGTCACTACCCCATTGTCTAAACGACTGACTTTGGTATTCGTGAGGATGCGGATGCCTGCTTTCTCATATTTGTCGCGCAAGATAGTCACCACCTCTTGGTCCAAGTTGGGCAAAATAGTTGGCATGGCTTCAATCACGGTAACGGAAATACCTAACTCGTGATATAAAGTGGCAAACTCCATTCCAATCACACCGCCACCCACGATGGCGACAGACGCAGGCAGTTCTTTGGCATCTAAAGCAGCCGTCGAATCCCATACGCATGGGTTGTCTTGAATACCAGGAATAGGCGGCACAAAATTAGTGGAACCAGTGCAGATAAGGATGTTCTCACATTCGTATGCCTCGTCGTTGCACAGACATTGCCAAACACCTTCGGAAGAAGACGGAGTAACAGTGGCAAAGCCGTTGACAACCGTGCAAAATTCATTGTTGAGTTTGGCTTTGATACCTGCAACCAGTTTGCGCACTACTTTCGTTTTGCGCTGCTGCATCTTGACGTAGTCAAACGAGACCTGCTCTGCAGCTACACCATACTTGTCTGCGTGGGTAGCGTTGTAGTACTGTTTAGCACTGTACAAGAGCGTTTTGGTGGGAATACAACCCACATTGAGGCAAGTGCCGCCGAGAGCGTTCTGCTCAAAGAGCACCACTGATTGACCTGCTTTAGAGGCTTTCTCTGCCGCAGTGTAACCTGCTGGACCACCTCCGATGATTCCTAAGAAGTAACGCATATTATGGTTTGTTAGCGATTGGTTATTTGGGCTTTTTGTTCTTTGATGAAGTTGGGGTCTTCGAAGTAGTCGATACGCATTGCACGACGCACTTCTGCCAAGGTTTGTTGACCAATATGACGCGCATATTCCGTTCCATCACGCAGCACTTGATAGACATAGTCTAAGTTCTGCTCTAATTCGGCACGGCGAGTGCGAATAGGCTCCAAACGATCGTTGAGTACATTGAGCAAGAACTTCTTGCATGTGCCGTCACCTAATCCTCCACGGGTATAGTGTGCTTTGAGTTCGTCAAGATTCTTATAATCTGGCAAGAAACGTGCAAAATCGTCATCTGTAGCAAAAGCGTCCAAGTAAGTGAAGACCGTGTTTCCCTCTAAGTGACCTGGCTGATCAATGGTCAAGTGCTGCGGGTCGGTGTACATGGAATTGACATGTTTCTTGAGTTCGGCAGCCGTGTCAGAGAGATAGATGCAATTGCCTAAAGACTTAGACATCTTCGCCTTACCATCTGTGCCAGGAAGACGCAAACAAGCAGCTTGCTGTGGCAGCAAAATCTGACACTCGTTGAGGACTTCGCCATAGGTATTGTTGAAACGACGAACAATCTCGTTGGTGAGTTCAATCATAGGCTTTTGGTCTTCGCCAGCGGGCACAATAGAACCGTGGAAAAGCGTGATGTCAGCCGCTTGCGAGATGGGGTAACAGAAGAAACCTGTTGGAATATCGGCTTCAAAGTTACGCATCTTAATTTCTGTCTTGACTGTTGGGTTGCGTTGTACGCGGCTGACGGTAACGAGGTTCATGAAGTAGAACGCTAATTCGGTCAGTTCGGGCACCGCAGACTGCACAAAAATATGACATTTCTTAGGGTCAAGTCCTGCGGACAAGTAGTCGATAGCGACTTGCAGAACATTCTGACGGATTTTCTCGGGGTTGTCTGCATTGTCCGTCAATGCCTGTGCATCCGCAATCATAATAAGTACGTCATCAAACTCGCCGGAGTTCTGCAATTCGACACGGCGACGCAATGAACCTACATAGTGTCCGATGTGTAATCTGCCAGTAGGACGATCGCCTGTTAAAATAATTTTCTTAGCCATTATAATGTTGTTTTAAGTATTTCTAAAAAAGTACTAAACCACTTTACTCGAGAAAACTCCTGAAAACAGGATTTGAAGTGTACTGATTCTTTGTAATCCGACCTCATCGCTACACTTTCGTGGTCACGGCGCAGAGTATCGGCACGCCATTGAAAAAGCATTTACTTCGGTTAAATATATTTGTTGAGTTTTCCGGTCTCATCGTGGCTTAGTACTGTTACCAATGGAATCCCAAAGTAAACGTTACCCGATGATTGAGTGCTCGTATATCGTAGGGTGTTTGACACAGTTCATGTGCAAAAACATCCATTTGTAATGCGCGTAATTGATATGCCACCTGAGCGATGACGAGGTTATTTCTAAACCCAAAACCAATGCTGCCATAATGCGAATCTCGCATATACTGCGAGTGTGTATCTGTTCGCACAGTATTGTACAACAATTCTTGCGGCTTCACTGTCTTAACCATCGACTCATACGCATAGCCCGCATTGATGAAATAGTTATGACAGATAACACCTTCCAAACCCACTTTGAGTGTATGTACATCCTGCATGTAAGCGGAGTGTGCATAGTCGTATTGGAGTGAGATTAGTCCGTAACGCTGGAACTGAAATGCTACCCCACCCGACGCTCTAAGCGGAAAACGATAGTACGACTCACGTGCGGAGTTTTGCATTTCTTGATCAGGAGTATGAATCGTGTCAAGTTTAGACATGAGCGTGCCATAGTTCGTAGTCGTAGTAGAGAGTGCTCCTGGCGTTTGAAACGAAGCACCTATACGCAACCAATCTAAAGGACGGTAGAGTAATCCAAATACACCGTTGACGCCAATGGCAGACTGTGAGACGTACGTGTCATTCCAAAGCGCACTGTCTTGACCAAGCACTTCGTGATAACGTGTAGTCTGATTGTGATAATAAGACAAGATATTGAGTGTGACGCCGATATAGAATTGGTTATTGATGTTACCGCCCCACGAGAAACTATACGCATTGGCATAGCCGCTCTCTTGCACCATGATGTCGTTATTGACAAGACCTCCGCGAGTTACAGAAACCCACTTATTATCACGGAGCGGGTCGATAAGATACGTGTCATAGCCTTGACAACTGAGCCAACCTATCTCGGGATTGTCCCAACGTCCAGCTGCTTGTACAGCATCTTCGGATAGACTATCTGTTTTGTTCGCAATCACTTCTGCCAAAGACGGCACAGGTTGGGTACTGACAGCAGAATAAGTACGACTGAATCGAGCTAATTGCTGGAAGGAGAGCATGAAATTGCTATACAGCAGTCCACGTTCTTTGCCGTACGAACCAAAAGAGAAGACAAATGCTGCTTGAGGAACAGTGAAGTTATTGACTTTGGAAACGTATGCTGGGTATTCGTGTTGATGAAAGCGATTCATCAGCATATCCATCGTAAACGTCACCTCAGAACGACGATACACGCCCAAGCCAGCAGGATTGTCCTGCACAGCAGATGGGTCACCACCAACAGCAGTCATGGCACCAGCCATAGCCGTATATCGCGCAGTGCCCTGAATATCGCGTTGACTCACGATATCCATATCTTGGGCTTGGGCTATAGTAGTAACCAATCCAGCAAGAAGAACTAATATCTTACTACGACCAGTCAAAGTGAATGTATTATCTAATGATAATAGCTTTTACAACCGTATCAGACCGTTGAGTGGTCTCATCTTCGATATAGATGATTTTGACTTTATCTTCATCTTCCTCCACTCGTTCCTGCAAGATAACACGGTCATCTTCCACAGGTAGAGTCTGAGTGTTGTAGATACGCACAGACTGCTCTGAAGATGTCTGCGAAACCGTTTGTCGAGGACAATAAACGTCATCCACGTAGTCATCCGCGTGGGTTAACCCCACACAGATGAGCGCGATGAGGAATAATATGTACTTGCGATTAGTCAATGGGCAGTGTGCGATTGATACGTTGGTCAAGGCAAGTGAGTGTCTCCGTATTGGTCACACCCTCAATCTCTTGAATACGACTATTGAGCAGACGCATCAAGTCTTGATCGTCCTTAGCGTACATCTTAATAACCATCGAATAAGCACCTAAAGTGAAGTGTGCCTCGACGATTTCAGGAATCTTCTCTAATTCAGCAGCAACGGCTTTGTACATTGAGCCCTTCTCTAAAGTCAAGCCAATGAACACACAGAGGTTGTAGCCTAACATCTTAGCATTTACTTGGAAACCAGAACCTACAATGGCACCGTTCTCAAACATTTTGTTAACACGCTGATGAATAGCAGCACGGCTGACGCCACACTCTTCCGCAACATCCTTAAAAGGAGTGCGAGCATTTTTTGTAATGATTCGCAAAATATTGCGATCTAATGCATCAATTTTATCCATATTAAACTATTTTATTAAAAATCGGGCGCAAAATTACTATTTTTTTTTGATATATGCAAGTTTTTTTGTACTTTTGCAGTCGATTTTAGTAAAAAACACTGACAAATAGTCAAAAAAATGAGTTTAGAAGAGTATATTGAGCGTCATACGACAGCGGAAAATGAGGCATTGGCACAGATTACGCGTGAAACGAATCTACATGTACTGAATCCACACATGCTGTCGGGGCAAGTGCAAGGACGACTGTTGAGCATGTTGTCTAAGATGATTCGTCCGCATCGAATATTGGAATTGGGAACGTTCACCGCCTACTCTGCCCTATGTTTAGCAGAAGGATTAGACGAAGACGGCGAATTAGTGACGATTGAGCATAATGATGAATTAGAAGACACGATTCGACACAATCTGTCACTATCACCATTAGGAGAAAGAGTGCAGCTGATGATGGGCAACGCCAAAACCATTTTAGCACGTATGAACGAGCAGAAAGAAGCCCAATTTGACTTGGTCTTTATTGATGCAGACAAACGTGAATACAGCGCCTACTTAGACCTTATATATTCTCTCGTGCGCGCAGGCGGGTGGATTTTAGCCGATAATGTGTTGTGGGACGGTCACGTCATTGACGCAGCGTACGACAAAGAGAAGCAGACGATTGGGCTGCGTGAGTTTAATGACAAAGTGACATCTGACCCGCGATTAGAACAAGTGATTGTCCCTATTCGCGACGGATTAACGATTATTCATAAATTACTTTAATAAAATACAAATATGAAAAGAATCATATTTTTAGCATTTATTACCTTGTACATAGGTATAGTTTCTGCTCAAACGTTTCATGAAGATGGTTATGTATATTATTACGATTATGATCATCGCGTAGTTGTACGCGAGATGGTTGCATGTACCGAAGATTATCAAGACTTATGGAATGGCGATTATGTGCGTATCATCGGTGATTATGTCTATATTTATCGCAATGGTAACCGTATCACGTATGGAGATAAGATTTGGTTAGAGCACACAGGCGATTACACCGTTCAACGTGGTAATTATATGTACTTATTAGATTCGGATGGTGATAACTGGGGAGTGTCGGGCAACACAATTAACCTGCTTTGGAATAAAGTGTGCGAAGTGGAAAAAGGAGACTACTGGTATCTATATACGCGTGATGGCGATAGAATAGGCAACGTGTATTCCACAGGGCGATTTGATTTGTTTTGGAATGGATATTATGGCTATCAAACAGGCGATATTTACTATCGCATTGCCGATGAGAACGGCTATTACGTAACTAATACCTACTCCGAGAAAGAGCCTGATTTAACCAACGCTGGGTATTTCAGAGTATATAGGGGAAATAGTTCGTATTTAGTAGATACAAATGGGAATCGTGTGGACTAATCAATCTAACGATTGCAGATAGATACGCACAGCAGAAGCGACCATGTCAACGCATGGTCGCTTTTTGTAATATTCGTCTGTGCGCGGAGCTGGTGTCGTATCGGTGAACTGTGTAGCATGAGTGGTGTTGGGCTTGGATATTCCCAATAGTTCGGCACAGATAATACTACCATTCTCGTCCTTAAACGACTGAGCAAGTGCTTGCACACGTGCATAGTTAGTACCCTTGCCCTGCGCGTCACCAGCAGTAGCAGAGCCAGAATGTAACCCTTCCAATAGAAACATGCCACAAGCAGCGCCGCAAGTCTGTCGCATGCGCCCAATGCCGCCACCAAAAGAAGCCGCTAAACGCAATGCCAATTGTTCATCGTTGATGCCAAACAAATCTGCGCAAGCCGCAAACACAGACTGCGAGCAGTTAAAACCCTGCTTGAACAAGTCCTGTGCACGTTCGACACGTTGTTCTATTTCTGCGGAATTAATGGTCATGCTTGATTATAATTTACCAAACTTGTGGTCGTTGAGGGCTTCGTCGATATTGATGATATAGTCGCCCATCTTCTCGCACTCTAAGATGATATCCATGTAGTTGACGCCTGTCAGATAGTCGTATTGATGTTCGGTGACATTGACGATGTTTTGCGCCTTGAGCAAGTCACGGAAGTTATTGATTTCAAACTCGATATTGCGTGCTTCAAGGAAGTCTTCATCCGAGATATAGTTCACATCTTCCAAGACCACAACCATCTTAGCCAGCGATTTCTCTACGATATCAAACATGTGCTTGACATTGTCATTCTGATAGTCTGTAAACGCATATTTGCCCTTGTGACGGAACATGATATAGCGCGCGATATTGAAGTTAGCGTCACCTACAGACTCCAATTCAGATACGATACGTAGCATCTTGTGTACTTCGTGCTTGGACTGCTCGGACAAGCGACCGTCTGCCACTTTGTTGAGGTATCCGGCAATCTCAACCTCCATACGGTCTGAGATACCTTCATATTTCTCAATACGACTATAGATGGAAGTGAAATTGCTATCATCGGTGGTGTCATAGAGATCGCGCACCATTGTCATCATACGGCTTACACGAACTGCCATCACATGAATCTCTTTCCATGCTTGCAGAATAGAAAACTCAGATGTTGACATTAAACCACCCGTAATGAACTTGAGCGAGCCTTCATCTTCTTTATCCTTAGAAGCAATTATGTGACAAACTAATTTCTCTAATTGTGGCACAAAACCTATCAAGATACATGTATTGCAGACGTTAAAGGCGGTGTGGAAAGTAGCTAAGATAGCATTTAATTGCTCTGGACTGACATCAGAGACTTGTCCTGGAGTGAACTCCACACCCCATATCTGACAAATCATGCTAACAAACCAGCGGAAGATACAAAGAATCCAAATAACACCGAAGATGTTAAATACCAAGTGAGCCATTGCAGCACGACGCGCTTGTGTAGAAGCAGACAATGCTACTACGTTAGATGTGATGGTTGTACCGATATTTTCACCCATGACAAGCGCGATACCCATATCAATGGGTAGCACGTGCGTCGAGCACAATGTCATCGTAATAGCCATAATCGCTGCAGAAGACTGTACCGCAAACGTAAGGCAACCACCCACAATCAAGTATAAGAAATAAGATCCGTACCCCCAAGAAGATGTCACTTCAAAGAAATGAGCAACGGCAGGAACTTGATCCAAGTGCATATCATTGGCATTGATTTTCAGCGTTGTAAGACCTAATAACAACAATGCTAAACCAATGATAAACTCACCCATATTGGCATTTTTCTTCGTAAAAATCAGTATGACTGCTAAAACAATCGCAAAATACACCAACAACCGCATGTCAAACGAGCCGCCCAGAACCATAATCCATGCTGTAAATGTAGTACCGATGTTCGCACCCATGATGACGGAAATAGCTTGACTCAAGGACAGTAAACCTGCACTAACGAACGACACCGTCATCACTGTTGTAGCTGTGGAAGACTGAATACTGGCAGTAATAAACGCACCTGTCAAAACACCTGAGAAACGATTAGTAGTCATGGTGCCGAGCACACTGCTCAATTTGCTACCTGCCATTTTTTGTAACCCCTCACTCATGACTTTTAAACCATACATCAGTAAGGCAACCGAGCCTACCATCGTGAGGATTTCAAGAAGTAAATGCATATCTAATCAATTTTTTTCGGCTGCAAAGGTAGTTTATTTCTATCAATTATGCAAATAAAAAATGCGTATTTCTAAGAAAATGTATTAAAAACATAAAAAGTTGGCACAAAATTTGCGTACATCAAAAAAAATATGTAATTTTGCGCGAAATATACGTATATGCTACGCAGAGTACAGAAATATATCCGTGACAATGACTTGTTGCATGCAGGCGACAAAGTGTTGGTGTGTGTCAGTGGAGGGGCTGATAGTGTAGCGCTATTAGACGTGCTGTTGCGCAGTGGTTACGAATGTATTGTGGCACATTGTAACTTCCATCTTCGCGGAAAAGAAAGCGATCGAGATGAGCAATTTGTAAAGACATTATGCGAACACATAGCGGAGCGCTTACCCCGCCCGCAGGCTTGGGCGAAGAATGGGATTTCGTTGTTTGTACGCGAGTTCGATACTTTTTCGTACGCGCGAGCGCATAGCGTGGGAATAGAGGTGGCGGCACGTGAGTTGCGCTATCAATGGTTTGATGAATTGGCTCGTGCAGAAGGATGTAACGCGATTGCTGTAGCGCATCATCAAAACGACCAAGCAGAGACTGTGATAATGAATATTCGTCGTGGGTGTGGTATCAACGGCTTGTGTGGAATGCGTGCAAAAGCTAATAATCCCATGTCGAGCGATACCGATGCAGTTGTGCAGATTCCAATTGTGCGACCATTATTGTGTACAACGCACGATTATATATGTCACTATCTGCGAGACATACGCGGCATTGATTGGGTGGAAGATTCCACTAATAGCGACACGCATTATAAGCGAAACGCTGTTCGTGAAGAACTCAGCCATTGGGCAAAAGCAGAGATTGAGCATGTCGCACAATTAGCAGAACGAATGCAGGAAAGTCAAAAGTAGAAAGTGAAAAGATACGGACTTATAGGGAAAAAATTAGGGCATTCATGGTCGGCGCAATACTTTACCAATAAGTTTGCGCAAGAAGGCATTGATGCACAATATCGGCTGTATGAGACAGACGCTATTGCCACGTGGTTAAAAGTCGAAGGTCACACATTAGACGGATTCAATGTCACCATTCCTTATAAGCAAACTATCCTACCCTTGTTGGATGAGGTGGACGAAGTCGCTCAAGCCATTGGTGCCGTCAATGTAGTCAAGCAAGACGGGAATAGACTCATCGGCTATAACACTGATTGGATTGGGTTCAGAGATGCGATAAATCCGCTCCTTCGGGACACAGACCGACAAGCAGTAGTCTTAGGACGAGGAGGAGCCGCTAAAGCCGTAAGATATGCGTTGAAGCAATTAGGAATAGACTATCGCGAATTTGGAATCAGAGATATAAGGCAACGCAAAGAAGAATATCAACAGTTGCAAGACGCAATAGCTGCAAGTACAATCATTATTCACTGCACGCCCGTAGGTATGTATCCTCATATTGATGAAAAGCCCGATATTCCTTACGAAGCGATACAAAAAGGCACCATTGCCTTTGACTGCATATACAATCCGACGGAAACACTGTTCATGCAATGCTGCAGTGCACAAGGTGCTATTACGCAAAATGGTTTGAGTATGCTTCACCGACAAGCAGAAGAGAGTTGGAATATATGGAAAAAAAGAACAGATATATGAAAAAATGTTTAGTAATGCTGAGCCTCGTGCTAACAGTCACCGCACAAGCTCAATTAATTCAGGAAAACGAAATGGCAATTGTGTACTACATGCCACAAAATGAGTTATGTATTGATGTCGATTATGTGCAAATAGAACGCAAAGCCGGCATGTTTATGGACTATGCACGTCAATACTTAGGCGCAACAGACATCATCGAAGCCGACGAAACGACCTACCAATTAGGCAAAGTCAGTTTTTCTACACGTACTCGCGCAGATCTCAGTCGTGCGTACAAAGTGGTAGCAGAGAACGGCGTCGAGACCCAGTTACTGAGTTTGACTCGCAAGGGATTATTGTACGGCTACAACGTGGAAGAGGATAAGCCCTCCAAGCCCGACAATACCCCTACCCCTGACAAACCACATGTTAAGACCAAAACACCTGCTGTGCTTCCGTTATTTGAGGAACAGATAGCTAATAAAACGTTAGAAGAGATTGCGGAAGGCGCAGCTAAACAGATTTATCGCATTCGTGAGACACGTATATATATCTTAGGCGGCGAAGTTGAGCACGCGCCTGCAGACGGCAAAGCCTTACAACGTGTGCTGGATGAGTTAGACAAGCAGGAACAGCAACTGACTGAATTATTTGTCGGCAAAGAGACCATCACGAAAAAACGCAAAACGTTCCATTACACTCCCCTCAAAAGCGAAGCCGTAGAAATAGCTCTATTCAGCGAAAACGGTGGATTTGTTCAGGAAAACGGTTATCCATTGGTATTGCATATCAATGCTAATCGACAAATGAAAGCAGCGAATACTAATATCCCCAACAAGAAAGACCCCACTCCATCACAAATCTACTACAACGTGCCTGGCACAGCTGAGGTATCTATTTCCTATCAAGAAGAAGTAAAAGCTGAACGTATTCTGCCAATCGCACAATTAGGTGTGTCCGTTCCTTTGGCAAAAGAACTATTCACAGGCAAAGTGTTACCACATATTTATTTTGATACCGTAACAGGAAACATCCAATCCATCACAAAATGAGAAAACACATCGTATATCTTGCCATCGCATGCTGTTGTGTATGCGTGCAAGCACAAGAACTGAACTGCAAAGTAGTGGTCAACTCTGACCAAATAGAGGGTTCTAACAAGTCCGCTTTTGAGACGTTGCAGCAGTCTATTACCGAATATATGAACACCAATCGCTGGACAAATTTGACTTTTGCTGAAAAGGAAAAGATTGACTGCTCTATGATGATTATCGTCAATTCGGTCGAGGACAATTTCTATAAATGCGAAATGCAGTTGCAGTCTAATCGTCCTGTTTATGGTACTAACTACACCACTCCATTGCTCAACTTCAAGGACAATGCTTTCAACTTTACTTATCAGGAATTTGACCGCATAGAGTATCAGCAAAATTCGTTTACTACGAACTTAACCGCTATGCTCGCATATTATGTCTATCTCATTTTGGGTTATGATGGCGATAGTTTTCAGAAGTTTGGTGGCACACCCTATTTTCAAGCATGTGAAGACATTGTCACAATGTGTCAGTCTGCATCGATGAGCGGAGAGGAAAACAAAGGTTGGAAAGCCTTTGATAGTAATCGTAACCGCTACGCGCTCATCAATAACTTGATGGACGAGGCGTTTAAGCCCTATCGTGAGTATTACTACACGTACCATCGTTTGGCGTTGGATAACATGACAAGCAACGTGGGTAACGCACGCGCGCTCATCGCTGAAGGTTTGCCAGTTCTCAAAGAAGCCAATCGTGCGAGACCTACTACATACGTGGTTACCACATTCTTAGATGCTAAATCGGACGAGTTAGTCAATATCTTCAAGAAAGGTACAGACAAAGAGAAAAAATCAGTCTATGACTTGCTGATGGATATAGATCCCACACGAGTCATTTATGAGGATATAACGAAATAATGTTACGACATTTACACATACAGAATTACGCACTTATCTCTCAATTAGACATCGACTTTGGAGAGGGTTTTAGTGTGCTCACGGGCGAAACTGGTTCCGGCAAGAGCATTATCTTAGGCGCGTTAGCATTGGTTATGGGAGGTCGTGCAGACACTAAAACCATTACCGAAGGTGAAGAACGCTGTATCATTGAGGCAGAGTTCGACCATTACATCATCCGTCGTGAACTCAATATCAACGGGCGCAGTCGCTCATTCGTCAATGACGAAGTGGCTACGCAAGCCGAACTCAAGGCATTGGCTGCACAACTGATAGATATCCATTCTCAGCACGCTAATCTACTCATTGCGAACGACGATTTTCAGTTGAGCATAGTGGATGCTATTGCACACAATCAGTTGGAACGTGATACGTATGCGCAACACTACGCACGCTATCGCCAAACGGAGAAAGAACTGCGCGACTTGCGAGACTTGGCGGCTAAAACAAGCAAAGACCAAGACTACTTATCTTTTCAGTTCAAGCAATTGGAAGAAGCTGCACTCAATGACCCCAACGAGTTGAGGGTTTTAGAGGAAGAAGAGTATGCGCTCAGTCACGTGGAAGAGCGTAAGCAGCAACTACTCGCTGCCTTGCAAGCATTAGATAACGACGAGAGTTGCGCACTCAGCCTTATTCACGATGCTAACGGACAAATCCGTGACATCTCGGATGTAGGAGAGCGGCTGCATAGTCTGGAAATCGAACTCAAAGACATTATTCACGATGTGGAGCGTTTATCTGAGCAGACTGAATACGACCCTGAGCGCATGCAAGTAGTCCAGGAGCGTTTGGACTTAATCAACACCCTACTCCGCAAGCACCAGGTATCAACTATTGACGAACTGATGACGCTGCGCGACCAATGGGCAGAGCAACTCACTCGCATAGCTAATTTTGATGAAGACATAGCTGCATTGGAACAGCAATTAGCACAAGACCGCTCACAACTACAACAATCTGCACAGACGTTGCGTCAAAGTCGTGAGAAAGTGCGCTCGTCTATCTGTCAGCAACTCATCGCCAACTTGTGCCAATTAGGTATTGTGCATGCTAATGTAGATATCGAAATTAGCGACCTTGACGATTATACAGAGACGGGTAAAGATAACGTACAGTTCCTCTTTGCTGCCAATCTCAATCAATCACTTAGACGTGTCAGCGAAGTGGCTTCAGGAGGAGAAATATCTCGATTTATGCTATGTGTCAAAGCCCTCATCGCTGCCACTAATGGTTTACCAACGATTATCTTTGATGAGATAGATACGGGCGTCAGCGGCGAAGTGGCAGCACAGATGGGACAAATCATCCAAGAGATGGCAACTTCGCGACAAATCATTGCTATTACGCACTTGCCACAGATTGCTGCACAAGCCCAAACGCAGTACTTGGTCTATAAACAAGACGAGCAAGACCGTACACAAACACATATTAAGCAACTTACTATACAAGAACGACAACAATATTTAGATCAATTCTATGCTACCGTTAGCCGAGCGTTTACGTCCAAGAACGCTCAATGAATACATAGGACAAAAACACCTCGTAGGTGAAGGTGCCGTTATTCGTCAAATGATTGAGACGGGTAACTTATCTTCCTTTATCTTGTGGGGGGCGCCTGGCGTAGGAAAAACAACCCTCGCTCGCATCATTGCGCACGAACTCAAACGTCCTTTCTACACGCTCAGTGCTGTCACCAGCGGCGTCAAAGAAGTGCGCGACGTCATTGACAAAGCCAAACGAGACGCAAAAGGTTTGGGAGGTTTATTCGAGAACACTGCCCCCAAATCGACGCTCTCTTCTATTCTGTTCATTGACGAGATACACCGTTTCTCTAAGTCGCAACAAGATAGTTTATTAGGTGCAGTGGAAGAAGGCACGATTACACTCATCGGCGCGACCACCGAAAACCCGTCCTTTGAAGTAATCAACCCTCTCCTATCGCGCTGTCAAGTCTATGTGCTGAAATCGTTAGGCGAAGAAGACTTATTGGAATTGATGCAACGCGCACTCACGCAAGACGAGTACATCGCTTCTTTACACATCGAAGTCAAAGAGACCGATGCCATCTTGCGCTACAGTGGTGGAGACGCACGCAAACTGCTCAATATCATCGAACTCGTTACAAACTCTGGCATCCGCGTGCTAGATAACGACACGGTCACTAAACAACTGCAACAGAATCCCGTTGCATACGACAAAGATGGTGAATTGCATTATGACATCATCTCTGCTTTCATCAAGTCTATTCGGGGCAGTGACCCCGATGCTGCTATCTATTGGTTAGCCCGAATGATTGCTGCGGGAGAAGACCCGAAGTTTATTGCACGACGTCTCGTGATTAGCGCCAGTGAAGATATCGGACTCGCTAACCCCAACGCTATGTTGGTCGCCAATGCTTGTTTCGATACACTGACTAAGATTGGTTGGCCAGAAGGGCGTATTCCTTTAGCAATGGCTACAGTGTATTTAGCAACATCACAAAAGAGCAACTCTGCCTATTTAGCCATAGATAGTGCGTTGCAAACTGTGGAAAAGACAGGCAACCTACCTGTTCCTCTGCATCTGCGCAATGCACCTACCAAACTGATGGAAGAGTTAGGCTATGGTGAGGACTATAAATATGCCCACGATTTTCCCAATCACTTCGTTTCGCAACAATACCTTCCTGACGAACTGTTAGAAACTAAGTTTTGGACACCACAAGGCAGCCCACAAGAGCAAAAAATGAAGGATTGGCTCGATTTTTTGTGGAAAAACGACCCTAAAAAGTAACAATGGCTGGAGTTTATATACATATTCCTTTCTGCAAATCACGGTGTCAGTACTGCGATTTCTACTCGACGACGCAACTACATCGTCAGGAGGAATATATAGACACTATCCTGCGCGAAATAGATATACGTCAAACGGAGTTACAATCGCACGATATAGAGACCATCTATTTTGGTGGAGGAACACCAAGTCTTTTAGACCCCAAATACGTTGATTTGGTGCTCAAAAAAATAGCATACGTTAAGCATACGTTAAGTATGGAATGCACTCTCGAAGCAAACCCAGGTGATTTAACGCCTCAAAAACTACTTCAACTGCGTGCTATTGGTATCAATCGACTGAGCATCGGCATCCAAAGTTTCAACGACCGTCTATTGCAACTCATCGGCAGAAGGCATAATGCTGCACAAGCCATACAAGTGGTACACGATGCACAAGCAGCTGGATTCGATAACTTATCTATTGATCTCATCTATGGCTTGCCCACGCAGACTATGGACGACTGGAAACAGACTATTCAAACTGCCTTCGACTTGAATGTTCAACATATATCTTGCTACTGCCTCAGTTATGAAGACAACACCCCACTCACTCGCTTATTAGAAGCAGGCAAAATCAATGAGATAGACGAGGACACCGAGAATGAGATGTATGATTATTTATGTACAACATTGAAAGCGAATGGATTTATCCACTACGAAGTCAGCAACTTCGCAAAACCCAACTTCCAGTCTAAACACAATTCTAACTACTGGAACAACACGCCGTATATCGGTCTGGGCGCAGCTTCCCACAGTTATGACGGGCTTTCTCGCTCATGGAATCCGAGCGATTTAGATGCGTACATTGAGGGGGTACAAGCGGGTACGTTAGTGCGCGAACAAGAGACACTCACGCCCGAACAAATACACGAAGAGCAAATCATGTTAGGGCTACGCACGAACCAAGGAATTGACCTCAACTTAGTGCAACCGAGCAAAGCACAAGCATGGATACAACGTGGTTTATTAACCCAACAAAACGGACGCCTAATTGCCACACAAAGTGGATTACATATATTAAACTGTATAATTGAAGATTTATTATGAATAAAGAGTTTCGTATCAAATTTCTCAAATGGTTTTGGGGAATTTTTGCTGCCGGATGTTTACTGATTGTACTTATTTTTTGGATGATTAGTCAAGGCTGGTTAGGGTACCTGCCTCCATTAGAAGAACTGCAAAACCCCAAGAATCGCTATGCAAGTGAGATTTTCTCATCTGACATGCAGTCGTTAGGACGGTATTATCGCAAAGAAAACCGTGTAGGGGTCAAATATGAAGACTTATCCCCCTACCTCATTGACGCATTGATTTCGACAGAAGATGTGCGGTTTTATCAGCATACAGGTGTAGATACAAAATCGCTCGTGCGCGCTATTATGCTCTTGGGTAAAAGTGGTGGAGGTTCTACGCTTACTCAGCAATTAGCGAAGCAACTTTGGTCACCGCGCGCGAACAATATCTTTGAGCGCGCTATGCAGAAACCTATTGAATGGGTTATTGCAACTAAATTGGAGCGATTATATTCCAAAGACGAAATCTTATTGATGTATCTCAATCAGTTCGATTTCCTCTACAATGCAGTGGGTATCAAGTCTGCTACACAAGTTTATTTTGCGACAACGCCTGCAGATTTGACTATAGAGCAGGCTGCCACACTCGTTGGCATGTGTAAAAACCCTTCTCTCTATAACCCTCTGCGTCACCCTGAGCGTACAACGAATAGACGTAACACTGTTCTACACCAAATGTGCAAATACGAGTACATCACGGAAACCGAACGCGACTCGTTATGTGCGCTGCCTTTGGATGTAGATTATCACTCAGTCGATCACAAACAGGGACTCGCCCCTTATTTCCGCGAGTACTTGCGCTTAACATTGACCGCGAAAGAACCGGTCGAAGATAACTATCCCGAGTGGAACAAACACCAATACATCATTGACCGCTACCAATGGGATAACAACCCACTCTATGGCTTCTGCAACAAAAACGCCAAGCCCGATGGCACGTCTTACGATCTCTATCAAGACGGACTACGCATTTATACCACCATCGACTCCAAGATGCAGCGATATGCAGAAGAAGCCGTTTCCGAGCACATGCAATACTTGCAAGGACAGTTCTTCAAAGAGAAACGCAAGAAGAGTTATGCACCGTTCTCAAAAGACCTCACCACTGATGAGATTGATGCTATCATGACTCGTTCGATGAAACAGACTGACCGTTATCGTGCATTGAAACGCAGCAGCGTCACAGAAAAGCATATTCGTGAAGTCTTCAATACACCGGTCGAGATGAGTATCTTCACGTACAAAGGAATGATTGATACAGTCATGAGCCCTATGGACTCTATTCGTTGGCAAAAGTATTTCTTGCGTTGTGGTTTCCTTTCTATGGATGCGCACTCTGGACACGTCAAAGCATACGTTGGTGGACCAAACTTCACCAATTTCCAATACGACATGGCGACTTTAGGACGCCGTCAGGTGGGTTCAACAGTTAAGCCTTATATCTATACATTAGCAATGGATGAAGGTTTTTGGCCTTGTGACAAGACCATTAACGACTCTGTCACGCTCATTGATGGTAACGGCGTGGCTTGGACACCGCGTGACGAACACGTCGCTAACCAGGGCCAGGAAGTGACTCTCACTTGGGGGTTGGAGAAATCGTCCAACTGGATTGCTGCCTATCTCATGTCAATGTTCACTCCCGAACAATTAGTGCGACTGATGCGCTCGTTTGGTATTCAAGGACCACTCGACCCAGTAGTCAGTATCTGTCTTGGTCCATGCGAGGTCAGTGTACAAGAGATGGTCGATGCCTACACCACTTTCCCCAATAAAGGTATTCGTGTCGAGCCGCTCTATGTCACACGTATTGAAGATAATAACGGTAACGTCATTGGCACGTTCACACCACGCACACACGAAGTGCTGAGTGAACTCACATCTTACAAGATGCTTTACATGCTGCGCTCTGTCATGGACCACGGTACAGGTGTACGTGCACGATTCAAATATGGTATCAAAGCACCTCTCGGAGGGAAAACAGGTACTTCACAGAACAACTCCGATGGTTGGTTTGTCGGTTTTAGTCCATCGTTAGTCAGTGGTTGTTGGGTCGGTGGCGAAGACCGTGCTATTCACTTTGACTCAATGGCTGAAGGACAAGGTGCTTCTATGGCTTTGCCTATCTTTGCACTTTACATGCAGAAACTCTACGCAGATACAGACCTGCCTTATACGGAAGAAGAACAGTTTGATATACCCGCAGAATTTGACCCCGAAGCTGGATGCAAATAGCAACTATGTCGTCTATCAAACAACACATCATCACACTCCTTTTGTGCTTGGTTAGTCTTTGCGCGCAAGCACAACTGAACACCGACCGTATCACATCTATCGGCCGCAATGCGTTGTACTTTGACGACTATGTTCTCAGCATCCAGTACTTCAATCAAGTCATTAAACTCAAACCACACTTAGCAGAGCCCTATCTGCTGCGCGCTATTGCGAAAATACAACTCTCTGACTACATGGGCGCGCTTCGCGACTGTAACATGTCTATCGAGAACAATCCGTTCCAACCAGGTGCGTACTACACACGAGGGTATATCTATCGTCAGTTAGAGGATTGGGACAAAGCCGAGGCAGACTTCACGCAGGCGTTGCATTTTTCGCCAGAGAACAAGACCTATTTTATATTACGCGCAGACGTGCGCGCGCAAAAGCACGAGTACGATTTGGCGATGGAAGATATTGAGTACTTGCTTCGTAAAGAACCTAAGTCGGCTTCGCTGCACTTTGAGAAAGGTGTCATTTGTATGGGAAATAATGACACGCTTTGTGCCTTGAATGCTTTTCTGCAGACGGTGCGTTATGACTCACAAAATGCCTCTAACTGGTCAGCGCTCGGTATGGTTCAGTTGATGCAAGAGAATGATGACGAGGCATTGGTCTCACTCTCTAAAGCCATTCAGTTGGGGTCTAAATGGGCTGGCGATTATATCAACCGTGGTATTATTCATTACAATAAACACGACTATCGCAAGGCTTTAGCCGACTATGACAAAGCCGTCTCAATTGCTCCGCAGGACGCACAGAGTTACTACAACCGCGGAATGCTTCGTACAGAATTGGGAGACAACAACCGCGCAGTAGAAGACTTTGATAAAGCAATCGAATTAGCGCCCGAGAAAGTCGAACTTCGGTTCCAGCGCGCGATGGTGTTGTTGCATTTGCGTCAATGGAAAGAGGCGTTGGCAGACTTAGATGTGATGATTGCACACTATCCCTATTTCCTACCCTCTTACTACTATGCCGCGCAAGCCAAGACCGCGATGGGCGACTCTAAAAAAGCCTATCAATATCGCAAGACAGCGTTTGATTTGGAGCAAAAGAAAGACAGTATAGTAGCTAATGACAGTATTTCAGCACCCAATACGGGCGTGCAAGTGGCTTATTCGTCTATGCAGTCCAAAGACCGTCGTAAAGAGTTCTCTGCGCGTATTGCACAGTCGCAGAACGAGGAAGAAGAACCTGAGTATGAGAGTGCTACACGTGGACACATTCAAAATCGTCCTGTTAATGTCATCAATATCCCTAATATCAATGACAGTATTTACGAAGAACTGACCAATCTCACAGACACGGCCGGTGTTGATTTCGATGCGATGTTAGCGCGTTATGATTCGTTGGCGGTAGCCGAACCGTCTGTGGCTTTCCATCCATATAACAAAGCCAATGTGCTATGTATTTTACAGCGTTATGCAGAAGCCTTGCAGGAGTATGATCGTGCTATTGCTATTGACTCCGAATTTGCGGAAGCTTATTTCAATCGCGGTTTGACACGCATCTATACCGACGATGTCGATAGAGGTATCGCTGACCTCAGTCAGGCTGGCGAACTCGGTATTTATCAAGCATATAATCTTATCACTCGTTTCCAATAACTATGCCTACTAAAATAACCTTTAGAACTCTTGGAACTTTTAGAACTCTTTTAACTCTTATAACTTTTCTAACTCTTTTCCTCCCCTCCTCTGCCCAAGTCCTTTATCAAATCTCTGGCAATTCGGCGGCGGCAAAGTCATATATCTTAGCCACAAACAAGTACGTAGATATGTCGTTTATTGACACCATCCCTAATGCTTTCAAGTGTTACAGTCAGTGCGACAAAGTCATTACGGAGTTTGCTATGCAAGACTACGAAGCCATTGCAGCGTTGCGACAAGCGGCGTTGCTGCCCGACTCCGTCAAACTGACCAATTTCTACAACGCGACGCAGTACGAGTTCATTGACCAGTCTTTGCAACTGACTTTAGGTCTTGGCTTGGACAAACTATGCCGAATGAAGCCTGCCTATCTCACAGAGATGTATCGTACAGAGATTTTTAAGAAGTGGCTTCATTACGACGAGAATCGCTCCATGGAGACGTTCTTTGAAGCCGTGGCGACGCAGACTAATATCCCTGTTTATGGTTTAGACGATGTCGGAGAAACGATGTACATGCTGTTTGACCGAGAGCCTTTCCATTGGCAGTGTGACGAATTGCTCAAAGTCATTGAGTACCCGGAACGTGAGGTGAAGCAGGAGAAGGCTATTCGTGCCATGTACTTGATGGGCAGACTGAATGACATTGCTTATCAAGTCGAAGGGCCAGATAACACTACCTCTATTTCCTATTCGGATTATCAGGTCTTTGTTCAGCGTAATCAGCAGTGGGTTAAACGCTTGACACCATATCTGAGAGATGGTCACGCATTCATCACACTCAATGCCATCTATTTGGGAGGAGAAAAAGGTCTCCTTGCCCAACTCCGCAATGCTGGCTACAAAGTCAAACCCGTCAATAAATAACCAATCACAAATAACCAATCACAAATAATGCTCTACTCCCCACTTATTTCCCATATCCTCAACATCCCAGCTCATCAGATTACAGCTACCATCACGCTTTTGGATGAGAAGGCGACTATCCCTTTTATTGCTCGTTATCGCAAAGAGCGTACTGGCGGCTTGGACGAAGTGCAGATTGCTGCCATCAGTGAGCAATATACTCGTTTTCAAGAACTCAGCGCACGCAAAGAGACGATACTCACCACCATCGACAGTCTGCACCAACTCACCCCCGAGTTGCGGCAGCGCATTGACGAATGCTGGAATAGTACGGAGTTAGAAGACATCTACTTGCCCTATAAACCGCACAAAAAAACGCGTGCGGATGTGGCACGTGAGAAAGGACTGCAGCCCTTGGCAGACTTATTGCTCAAGCAGCGTCCGGAGAAACAGACAGCGTCGGAAGAGCAGTTGCAGGGGGCGCGTGACATCATTGCAGAACAGATATCGCAGGACGAGAAAGCGCGTAACGCAGTGCGGAGAGAGTTCTCCTACTCTGCCGTCTTAACCACTAAAGTAGTCAAAGGCAAGGAGCACGACCCCGAAGCGCAAAACTACCGCGATTACTTTGCAGTTAACGAGCCGCTCAAGCGCATCTCTTCTCATCGGCTATTGGCTATTCGACGTGCAGAGAACGAAGGGTTTATTCGTGTCGATATATCGGCAGATCAAGACAAGTGTTTGGACAAATTAGCCTATCTCTATTTGCGCAATCAAACCGATGCGGCTTATCAAGTTGAGTTAGCGATGGAAGATAGTTACAAGCGTTTGCTCAAACCCTCTATTGAGACCGAGTTTGCAGCGGCTTCAAAGGAAAAAGCAGACACAGAAGCCATTCAGGTCTTTGCTACCAATCTGCGTCAATTGCTATTAGAATCGCCTTTGGGTCAAAAACGCGTGCTCGCATTAGACCCAGGTTTTCGTACGGGCTGCAAGATGGTTGTGCTATCGGCACAGGGAGACTTGCTGCATCATAATGTCGTTTTCCTGCATAACTTAGACTCACAGACTGTGCTCGTCAATGCCATACGTCAGTACCAAGTCGAAGCCATTGCTATTGGTAATGGTACCGCTTCTCGCGAGTGTGCTGAGTTTGTGCGGAATACGCTTAGCCACCACGCACTTGAAGTCGTTGGCGGAGTGCATGTGGTGTCCGAGAACGGTGCTTCGGTCTATTCCGCGTCTAAGATTGCTCGTGACGAATTCCCCGACGAGGATGTGACGGTGCGCGGTGCTGTCTCCATTGGACGTCGGCTAATTGACCCCTTGGCAGAGTTAGTCAAAATTGACCCCAAGTCGATTGGAGTTGGTCAGTACCAGCATGATGTCGATCAGACGCGCTTGCGTGATGCTTTGGCACAGACGGTGGAGTCCGTCGTCAACTATGTCGGTGTGGATGTGAATACGGCTTCGCCCTATTTGCTGACTTATATATCTGGTTTGGGAAGTGTGCTTGCGCAGAACATTGTCCGCTACCGTGCTGAGAATGGTGCTTTCCCTGACCGCAAGACACTACTACAAGTGCCTAAGATGGGTGCCAAAACCTTTGAACAATGTGCAGGATTCTTACGTGTGGCAGGAGGTGATAATCCGTTGGACAACACCGCTGTTCACCCCGAGAGTTATGCATTGGTACAAAAAATAACGAAGGACTTAGGCTGCTCAGTGACCGACTTAATGCAGTCAGAGGAATGGCGCGCTAAGGTTGATACATCCAAGTACGATACAGGTCAAGGCTGGTCGGTTGCTACTATCTTACAGGAGTTGGCTAAGCCCTCACGTGACCCACGCCAGCAGGCGCAGGAGTTTCGTTTTGACGAGTCTGTCCACACCATCAATGACTTGCAGGTCGGTATGGTGTTGCCAGGTATCGTCACTAACATCAGCAATTTCGGTGCTTTTGTTGATTTAGGTATTCACAAGGACGGATTAGTACATATCTCAGAGATGGCGAATCGCCGCATTACTAACCCCTCGGAAGTCGTTTCGCTGCACCAGCACGTCCAAGTCCGTGTCCTCGACATCGACCTCACCCGCAACCGCATCCACCTCTCCCTCAAAGGTAATACAAATTTTTGGGATGTGCAAAAAATTGGGCACAAAATTTGATTTTAATCAAATAATAGCACTTTTTGCGCTATAAGATGGGGGCTTGCCCACAAGAGTATAGGACAAAAGTGATATATAGAGGCGTCAGCCTTTTGTGCCCAATAGTTGCACATTTTAATAAAAATGAAGTTTACTATTCGGGGGAATGCGTGGGGTTGTTTTGTGCGCGGCTTAGCAGGCGGCGTCCGAAATCCAAAGTAGTGCGCTATACAAACAACGCCGGAATCTCAATTAGGCGATTGTTTGTAGCAGCAATACGCGGAAGTAGTACAACAACAAAAAAACCTCTCCCTCAAACTGTAATTTTGTACTTTTTTTGCGAAAAAATTTGCACATTCCAAAAATTTGTATTACCTTTGCAGAAAATTTAATAACTATGAAAAAACTGTTGACATTGATAGTTGTCATTTTTGCTATTGTGCCTATGCATGCACGTTCAACTGTGTATTTTTCGGTATCCCCTACTACTAAGGTGACTTTTGCCCCAGGCAACCTGCAATACCAAGCTTCTACCAACACTTGGCGTTTTGCGGAGCACCAGTATGATTACGTGGGTGACGCTACGCAAGGCAATGTCTATGCCAATGGCACTAAATGCGATAATGCCCAAATCTCTGCTACCTACGATGGTTGGATTGACCTGTTCGGTTGGGGCACCAGCGGATATAACGATAAGTATCCTTATATGACCTCCCCTACCGCTACTGACTATGGTGATGGAGACAAGGACATTGCCGGCACCAACTACGATTGGGGCGTGTATAACCAAATAGGCGATGATCCTGCCGGTACATGGCGTACATTGACCAAAGATGAATGGGTGTATCTTTATGAACTCCGCCCTCATGCTTTAGAACTTTATGGGCTTGCTACGGTAAATGAGGTTGCAGGTCTCATTGTCCTGCCTGACAATTGGGAAATACCGAGCGGCTTGTCGTTTACGGCAGGAATGGGAAGTGGCTTTTCAACAAAGGTAATACAAATTTTTGGGATGTGCAAATAAATTGGGCACAAAATTTGATTTTAATCAAATAATAGCACTTTTTGCGCTATAAGATGGGGGCTTGCCCACAAGAGTATAGGACAAAAGTGATATATAGAGGCGTCAGCCTTTTGTGCCCAATAGTTGCACATTTTAATAAAAATGAAGTTTACTATTCGGGGGAATGCGTGGGGTTGTTTTGTGCGCGGCTTAGCAGGCGGCGTCCGAAATCCAAAGTAGTGCGCTATACAAACAACGCCGGAATCTCAATTAGGCGATTGTTTGTAGCAGCAATACGCGGAAGCAGTAATTCAAAAAAACCTCACCCTGTTAGTTATATAGGGTGAGGTTGGATTGGGGTTATACCCCGATGGGAGGGTTATACCCCGCAGGCGTCCTGTACTCAATCTTCGAGTGAAGCGAGGTACTCGGCTTCTGCTTCGT
>JAKSNG010000039.1 GCA_024400125.1 Paludibacteraceae bacterium | reverse complement strand
TTTCATAAAAATAAACCCCAAAAGTTTTTTGTCTAACTTTTGGGGTTCACTTCACTAAGACTGCCCTTTATTCATGAGTAGGATTACTCGATTAGAACAGATAGCGGATACCGAGGGTTATACCGTTGTATAATCCATCTAAACCGAAACCAACGCCACCATCTTCGTTAGCAGCAACGCCGATAGTTGGACGATAATCCAAAGACAGTTCCATTGGGAACCAGAAATCATAAGCAATACCAATATGTCCAGCTACACCAGCATACCAACGATTCTTTGCATCAGAGCTGAAGAGGCCATAGCAACCACCTGCACCACCGACACCCATGCACCAGTGCCATTCACCTTTTTGATTCCAAGGAACAGGAGCATTGAACGGATCAATCCAATCGTAGGTTACATTACCACCGATACCAAAACCTTTGGTCAAAACGGGAATGTTAACAGCAACATCTAACATGTTAGATGCGCCAAAACCATGTTGGTAAGAAACACCAAGGCCAGAACCGAGGTTAGCACCAATTGCGCGGGGCTGTGCAACTGCAAATGCTACGCCAGCCATTGCCACGAGGGCAAGCATGAAAATTTTCTTCATAGCTATAAAATTTTAATTATTATTGATTAAGAATGTGTCTCCACATTTTTGCGACTGCAAAAGTACTATTTTTTAAGGAAATATGCAAATTTAGAGGGCATTTTTTGCAAAAATAATACATTTTTTATGAAAATATATGTATTTTTACTTGCATATTCGCCAAAAAAGCAGTACTTTTGCAGTCGATTATGAAAAGACAATGGTTATTGATATTGACAGGTTTGTATTGCGGAATTTCCGTGATGATGAATTACCTATGCATGAAGCCGCTGAGTTTCGGTACTTCGTTTGTGTGGATGGATGGTGGGTTGTTGATTAGTTGGATTGTGTTTCTTATTTCCAATGTGCTCACGGAAGTGTATGGCAAAAAGACCACTATCACGGTGACAGGGATTGCGACTATTGCTACTCTATCTATGAGTTTTATAGCATTGGCAGAGGTTTATATTCCGACTTTAGATGTATATAGTGAGCAAGCCAATCACTTTGCATACGTTTTTAGTAATGGTCCTCGAACGATTATTGCGTCTGCGATTGCGTTCTTTGTCAGCGGTGTAGTGAATGTCAATATCATTGCTGGAATGAAACGCTGTGCATCTGAGCGTCATCCGGCATTGGCTTTTGTTACGCGCGCGATCCTATCTACTATTGTCGGGCAATTAGTAGATAACACTTTATTTCAGACGTTGGCTTTTGCGCCCATAGGATTGTCATTATACGAGATGCGTTGGCATGACATTGCCACCGCTATTGTATGCAGTACTGGTTTTGAGACGATTGTAGAGAGTTGTTTTATACCTTTGGTGACGTTACCGCTTTCGAACTATTTGAATAAGCTCGAATAATCAAGTACACACCTAAAATAATAAACGGTATAGATAGCCACTGTCCCATATTGAGGACGTGATTAGCTTCGAACAATTCTTGGTCATTCTTGATAAACTCCAACGCAAAACGTGTAACGAATACAATCTCGAGGAAGACGCCAAAGAGTAGTCCTTCGCGTTGATATGCTTTTCCTTTCCAATACATAAGCCAAGTCACTACAAAAGCGACGATGCAGTAAAGCATTTCGTAGATTTGTGTTGGGTGACAGGGTTCGGTTTGTCCATCGCGTACGAAGATGAATCCCCAAGGCATATCGGTTACGCCGCCATAAATCTCTGAATTCATTAGGTTACCTAATCGAATGAGGGTAGCCGTAATGCAGACACCGACACAAAGCCTATCTAAAATCCAAATCATAGAAGTATGGAACTTGGGTTGCTTAGAGAAGTGTTTACGATTGAGCAACCATGCAGCGAAGATAAGTCCAATGCCGCCGCCGTGACTACTGAGTCCTCCTTCCCATATCTTGATTAGTGCAAACGGATTCTCTAAATATGGGTTGCGGTAATTGATTGTCCATGCAAAGATTTGGATGGGGTCGTTGGTGTAGTGCCATTCATAAAACCAGCAATGTCCGATGCGTGCTCCGATGATTACGCCTAACGTCATCCACACGAAGATTTTGTCTGCCCAGTCTTCGGGACAGTTTTCGTGTTTGTAGAGTTTGACTTGTACTAAATAGCAGGCATAGATACCGATTGCCCATAGCAATCCATACCAGCGTATTCCTCCGTTACCAAAATGTAACAGTATTGGATCTACGTCCCAAACGATCGATAGTAGGTGAGAAAGTTCCAAGAGTTCTAAAAGTTAAAAGAGTTCCAAGGGTTCTATTTCTACTACTCGAGGCGACCGTGGCATTGTTTATATTTTTTGCCGCTACCGCATGGGCAAGGGTCGTTTGGACGTGGTTTTTTCTCTACGCGGAGAGGTTCCGGTCGTTGTTGTTCGCGTGTGTCACGTCCGGCAGCCGCAGCTTGTCCGCTGGCTTGAGCAGCGCGTTGCACAGCATCTTTTTGGGTACGATATTTAGACATATCCATACGACGAGCGGCTTGTGCTTGTTGTACGGCATCTGGTTGTTGCTGATGAATCTGACCGCGGAGGAGGATGGCAATAGCACGGCGGTTAAAGTTATCCAGCATTTGGCGGAAGATATTAAAGCTCTCCAGTTTGTAGATGAGCAATGGGTCTTTCTGTTCGTAGGACGCATTTTGCACGCTCTGTTTGAGGTCGTCTAACTGACGAAGATGCTCTTTCCACTCGTCGTCAATGACATAGAGTACCATGCGTTTTTCAAATTCCTTGATGACTTCTTTGCTATCTGTTTCGGCAGCCTTGCGCAGGTTGACTGAGATGTTATAGACTTTTTTGCCATCGGTAATAGGAACGAGAATATTCTCGTACATGGAGCCCTTGTCTTTGTAAACTTGTTGGATAACAGGATTAGCGACGGTGGTAAGTTTGTCCATGCGGCGTTTGAAGGAGTCGAGGGCAGCTTCTGCCAACATCTCGCTCAGTTTCTCTTCTTTGCTACCACGGAAAGTATCTTCGTCGAATGGCACTTCGATAGCGAAGACTTGCATTACGTCTTGTTGGAGAGCAGCATAGTCCATGATATCACGTGCATCTGCGAGAATTGACTCTGCCGTATCATAAATCATATTCGTGATATCGACTCCGATACGTTCACCCATGAGTGCGTGACGGCGTTTTGCATAAATGACATTACGCTGTTGGTTCATGACGTCATCGTATTCAATCAAACGTTTACGAATACCGAAGTTGTTTTCTTCGACTTTCTTTTGGGCACGTTCGATGGAGTTAGAGATCATGTTATGCTCAATCATTTCGCCTTCTTCGAAGCCCATTCTGTCCATGACAGAAGCGATACGTTCAGAGCCGAACATACGCATGAGGTCATCTTCGAGAGAGACATAGAAGACAGAAGAGCCTGGGTCACCTTGACGACCAGAACGTCCACGCAGCTGTCTATCCACACGACGAGACTCGTGGCGTTCAGTACCGATGATAGCCAAACCGCCAGCCTCTTTCACTTCGGGTGTGAGTTTAATATCCGTACCACGACCAGCCATATTGGTAGCGATAGTGACAATGCCTTTACGTCCTGCTTCAGCCACTACTTCGGCTTCGTGTTGGTGCAGTTTAGCGTTCAATATCTGGTGAGGGATTTTGCGCATGTCAAGCAGACGACCGAGTAATTCAGAAATCTCGACACTTGTTGTACCGACGAGGGTTGGGCGCCCAGCGTCACGCAAGCGCACGATTTCTTCAATGACGGCATTGTATTTCTCGCGTTTGGTGCGATAGATACGGTCATTCATGTCGTTACGTGCAATGGGTTTATTGGTTGGGATAACAACCACATCCAGTTTGTAAATATTCCAGAACTCACCGGCTTCCGTTTCAGCGGTACCGGTCATTCCTGCAAGTTTATTGTACATACGGAAGTAGTTCTGCAGAGTAATGGTTGCAAAGGTCTGTGTAGCACCTTCTACTTTGACGTTTTCTTTCGCTTCAACTGCCTGGTGCAAACCGTCTGACCAACGGCGACCTTCCATGATACGACCGGTCTGTTCATCAACAATCTTGACTTCGTTGTTGTCAATGATGTAATCCACATCTTTTTCGAAGAGTGTGTAGGCTTTGAGCAATTGATGCACAGTGTGCACACGTTCGGACTTGATACTATAGTTGGAGTAGATGTCGTCCTTGCGTTGCTGTTTTTCTTCGGGGGTGAGGTTTTCTTTCTCTAGTTCAGCCAGTTCGCCTCCCACATCGGGCAAGACAAAGAAGTTGGGGTCATCGGTGTTGCCGGTGAGAGTGTCGATACCTTTATCGGTGAGTTCGATGGACTTATTCTTTTCGTCGATGACGAAGTATAGTTCGTCGGTTGCGATGTGCATATTCTTTTCATTCTCCTGGAGGTAGAACTCTTCGGTTTTTTGGAGGCGCACTTTGTTACCGGTTTCGCTCAAGAACTTAATGAGTGCTTTGGATTTGGGCATACCTTTGAAAGAGCGGAAGAGTGCTAACTCACCTTCTTCGCGTACTTTCTCGTCTGCGCTACCCATTTTTTCTTTGGCTTCAGCCAAGAGACGAGTAGTGAGCGTTGTTTGTGTACGAACGAGCAGTTCGACACGATGTTTGTATTCATCGAACATCTGGTCTTCACCTTTGGGGATTGGACCAGAGATGATTAACGGAGTACGAGCATCATCAATAAGGACGGAGTCCACCTCATCGACGATGGCGTAGTTGTGTCCGCGTTGTACAAGGTCCATGGGCGAAATAGCCATGTTGTCACGCAGGTAGTCGAAACCAAATTCGTTGTTTGTACCGAAAGTGATATCGCAGGCGTATGCCTTGCGGCGTTCATCGCTGTTGGGACGATATTTATCGATACAATCGACGCTCAGACCGTGGAACATATAGAGTGGTCCCATCCATTCCGAGTCACGTTTAGCGAGGTAGTCGTTGACGGTGACAACGTGTACGCCTTCGTGCGTCATAGCGTTCAGGAAAACGGGGAGTGTAGCCACGAGTGTTTTTCCTTCACCTGTAGCCATCTCGGCTATTTTGCCTTGGTGCAGGACGACACCACCAATGAGTTGGACGTCATAATGCACCATGTCCCATGTTATCTCGTTGCCGCCAGCCGTCCAGTGGTTGGAGTAGATGGCTTTATCGCCATCTATCTCGACGAAGTCAAATCGTGCGTCAGCGGCGAGGTCACGGTCCATTTGGGTAGCGGTGACGGTGACGGTCTCGTTCTCCGCAAAACGACGAGCAGTCGATTTGACGATAGCAAAGACTTGAGGCAAGATTTCTTTGAGGACTTCTTGATAGTCGGCTTTGATTTCCTTCTCCAGTTTATCGACCTCGTCGTATATTTTTTCGCGTTTATCGATGTCGAGACCTTCGATACCGGCTTTGAGTTCCGCTATACGGTCTTTCTTGGCGCGGACGCGGTCTTGTATCTGTGTCATTAAGGCAGCGCTACGTTCGCGCAGGGCGTCGTTGCTGAGGTTATCGATTTCCGAATAAACGGCTTTGATTTGTTCCACATACGGCATAATCTCGCGCATATCTTTCTGCGCTTTATTGCCGAATAACTTTGTAATCAGTTCTATAAAACTCATAATATCTTGAATTTACAAATTTGGGTGCAAAGGTACAACAAATTTTTGAGATGTGCAAATTTTTTTGCAAAATTAAAGAAAAACGACACAAAAAACCGCTCCGAGTGCTGCTCGAAGCGGTCGTCTGTATCCTCGCTCCCCCTCTCTACAAGAGAGGGACCGTGGGTGAGGTTCATCTTTAGCGCATTTCTTGACCTACAGCATTATAGCAGCGGCCATTGGCTTCAATGATGAAATGACCATCAACTATGCGTTTGGCCGAATTGGCTTTCTTGGAGCGAACATTTGACAAACCTGTTGAGAAGTACTCGTCGATTTTCTTGATGGTTGCATCCAAAGCAGCATTCATATTATCCAAGTCATCATCATTCTTGCGAATATTCTCTTTACCCTCATTGATGATGAGATTCAGTTCTTGACTGATGATTTCCGTCTTAGAAGCTACATAGTTGTCAATCGAATCGCAAGCAGCTTGAACCAATTCCGGTTTAACCTTGAAGATAACATAAACAACGCCTTCGGTGGTGTCTGATGCAAAGGTTCGTGTCTCTTTTGTGTTTATCCGTTGAGTCAAATAGGTAACCTCTTCTTCCGTGGTCCAACTGCAGGTGTCTAAATAAACGCCTGACATCTCAGCCTCGAGGCTATCGAACTTAACACCGACCGGTTCGTACTCCGGAGCATCCGGCAGAGTGAAGATAACCAAATTAGTTGCTGTGGAATCTGTATCCCATGCGGTAGCATAAAACAGAGCAGACATTTGCGTTTGGTAAGCCTCTTTCCCTTTTAAAAAAATGCTATCCGGCATACAATCGTTTCCGTCAGCATAGATTTTACCATGGCCGACAGCATGTACCTCGGCTTGATAGAAACAATCAGTGGCATTCATAGTTAAACAGCCACCCAGCAGCAAAGCTGCTACAAA
>JAKSNG010000038.1 GCA_024400125.1 Paludibacteraceae bacterium | reverse complement strand
AGTTCATTTCGGTTTCTCGCCTTGATGAGGGTAATGCCCTATGGAAAGGCGAGGTATTAGACCAGAATACAACCAGTTAATTTTGTCATCTATTCCATCATTTTCCACTAAAAACATAGACAAGGAACTTGCGGGAACTTTCGGGAATTTCCTGCAAATTCCCGAATTCCTTTTTATTAGCACTTGCCGAGTAAACCACATGCAATATGTTGGATATTAGTGTTTTAGTTAAATCTGCCAACCATCGCTCAGTCCTTCTCACGGACGATTAGCAAGGTAGTTAAATGTGTCCGCGAGAAAGATTAGGATTACGCTTGCTGGCGTAACGCTATGAGGTGTAATGAATTACATAATAGTGAAAGAAAGGATCTGCGATGTAGTATGTATCTTCTGTACGTTCTATTATCCCCATCTCGTGCCGTTGACTATTTTTGTAAGAATCTTAAAATCCTGAGTAGATAACTTCCAGAGACAAGGGGTAAATAGTGTTACGCGCGCTATAGATAACCGTGGCAGAGAGTGTCTGCTGCTGCTTGATAGCCGTAATAGTTTGCACATTACTGGTGTTGGTGGATGTCTGCACATCCACAGGAATGAGCAACATATCCAGTTGGTCAGGATTATCTTGATGACGTAGCAGATTGGTGATTAAGGACGAGAGGTCGTACTCGTAGTAATACGTCATATCTCCCACCTCATCCATCTGTGCCGTCAAAGAAGCAAGGATAGCACACGTGTCAGAAGGTAACTCTTTCTGTGAGAAGAATCGATCAAGTGCCGACTCTTTGAGCAAAAGGATATAAGGAGCAGGTTGCGCCCAATCCTCTGGAGAGCCGTCGCGCGCTTCACCTATATACATATTGTTCGCGCGCACGCGTAACTTAGCCATATTGACATACGGACGTTTAGTGTCCACACGCTGCATAATGCGACTTGCCATCTGCTTCATAGGCAAACTCATACGCGTGTAGATATTGGCTGGAGCAAGAATATAGTTATAAGTATCACTATCGTTCTTCAGTATAGTAAGTATCTCGTCTTGGTTGTCATAGTGAATGGTGTTGACCTGTCGCACCTCTGAGTTGGCATAGAAAGCTTTGGTGTCATGAACAACCGTGTCTTTGCCGTTTTTAGGATACGAGAAAGAGTAGTGTACTAAGAGTTGGATGTCACGTACATTGAGGATGGTGGAGCCACCAAAAGAGGAACAGATATATATGCCCTTGAACCAATTGTTGAAATCCGTTTGGGAAGGGAATGCTGTTTTTTGTTCAAACCATTCCACAAAATCGTCCGACATACGCGCTTTGATGGTATTGCCCTGCGCTGTCACAATCTTCTCTTGCGCCAGAATAGAGGGAGCGTCTGCACTCACATAGTCTGTAATAGGCAGATTGGAGGAGTAAGCCGTGTTGTAATCAAATGTCTTCAAGTCCATCCGCTTGACATCAATAGACATAGGAGTTAATGTGTCTCCAAAAGCGGTGCGGAAATACAGACCTAACTCGATGGAATCGATACGTGTGGAGTCTGACTGAGGATAGGCAAATCCTTCGGGACAAGCTAATTGAGCCAAAATGCTGGCATGAATAGTGCCATAAGCATTGGTCATTTCGCCCAACATAAACGAATCCGGTGAACTGATGAACGAATCACATGGCACAACAACGGAACGTAATCCAAACGTGTCCGCAAAAACAAGGATACTCTCTTCTTCTCCTACAATAGAAGCACCGGCATTGGCGTCTTTTTCACAACCCGTGAAAATCACCAGACCGAGCGCAAGGGTTAGTATAGCTTTAATCTTCTTCTGCATGGTCGATTAAACGGTTACAGAAAGTCATTAGCTGTTCTGGGTCTAAACTTTGTTCAAATGGTAAAATGGGCTTGCCGCTGGTCTGCATATAGTTGGAGACACGTGGGTTAATCTCTGCAGCACTCTGTATGAAAGCGTCAGAATAATCCACTGCCAAACGCATCAACTCTTCATAACCAACGGGGAAACCAACGATGTTGCGAATATCATTCTGTGTGAGACCATCCATCATCAGTTTTTCGCTAAACTTGGTGGAGAACGGCGTCTTATAGTCCATATCGTCCAATGCCGTGATTACTTTGGATTGGGTGAAGAATGGGGTATCGGCATAAGCCTTCTTGATATAAAGAGGCACAAGCGCACTAAACCAACCAGAGCAGTAAATGATGTCAGGCGTCCAACGCAGTTTCTTGACGGTCTCTAATACGCCACGAGCAAAGAAAATGCAACGTTCGTCATTGTCCACGCACTCGTTACCTTGTTCGTCCCGTGCAGTCCCTTTGCGACGACCGAAGAAATCGTCGTTATCAATGAAATAAATCTGAATGCGCGCAGACTGAATACTGGCGACTTTAATCAAGAGCGGATGATCAGAGTCGCTGATAATCATGTTCATACCCGACAGACGAATGACTTCATGTAATTGATTGCGGCGTTCGTTGATATCTCCAAACTTAGGCATAAACGTTCGAGTCTCATATCCATGGGACTGAAAATACTCGGGCAACTTGCGGTTGAGCATACGAATAGGCGTCTCATCTGGAAGATAAGGAAAAATCTCTTGAGAGATAAATAAGATGCGTTTTGGATCTGCCATAATAGTAGTTATTTTTAGGGCAACATAAAATCCCACTGCAAAGGTACAAAAAATATTTCATATTTTCACAATTTTTTTTGATTTTTTTTGTTTTTTCGTATTTTTTTTGTACTTTTGTGCGTTTTTTTTGAAACTCAAGCATTAAATCATGCAAATTTTGACAACAAAGCAAGAACTCCTCCAACAAATTGAGGCTTGCAAAAGACAAGGTAAAACAATTGGTTTGGTTCCAACGATGGGTGCGTTACATCAAGGGCATGCGTCACTGGTGAGACGTGCGGTCAGCGAGAACGATGTGTGTGTGGTGTCGGTATTCGTCAATCCCACACAATTCAACAACAAGGAAGATTTGATTAAGTATCCTCGTAACATTCGGCGCGATGCTGAGTTGCTGAGTGAGATAGGTGTCCATTTTGTGTTCGCTCCCACGCCAGAGGAGATGTACACGGAAGAGGAAATGAATACTACTTTCTGCTTTGATTTTGCAGGTTTAGACCAAGTGATGGAAGGAAAAATGCGTCCTGGTCACTTCAATGGTGTCGTGCAAGTCGTTAGCAGATTGTTTTATTTGGTGAAGCCCGACCGTGCATATTTTGGCGAAAAAGATTATCAGCAATTAGCTATTATTCATCACATGGTAGAGCGTTCGGCGTTGAAAGATACGTTTGGCGGATTACAGATTGTTAATTGTCCCATTGTACGCGAGGCGAGCGGTTTGGCGTTGTCCAGCCGAAATGAGCGCTTGAGTGAGGCGCAAAAAGCTATCGCTGTGAACATCTCTAAAACCCTCTTTGAGTCGGTAAAATGGGCAAAAACGATGTCTGTAGCAGCCGTGCAACAGCAAGTCATAGATACCATCAATGCAATCGATGGATTGGAAGTGGAGTATTACGAGATTGTGGACCAATCGACCTTGTTACCTGTTCAAGATTTCAACCATGCCATCGGTTGTGTGACCGTCTATTGTGGTGAAGTTCGACTGATAGATAATATACAGTATTGATGCGAGTAGTCATAGACCGATATGTGCCGTATGTGGCTCAGATGTTGGCGCCGTACATGGATGTAGTGGCGCTGGAACCAGAAGCGATTACGGCAGAAACTGTTCGCGAGGCGGATGCTCTCGTCATACGTACGCGCACACGCGTTGACGCGTCCCTATTAGCAAGTTCGCGCGTGCGATTAGTTGCCACTGCTACTATCGGTTATGACCATATCGATACCCGCTATTGCGAAGAACACGGTATTCGCTGGATGGCTTGTCCAGGCTGCAATGCGCAAGCGGTATGCGATTATGTGGAAGAAGTATTGGATGAGGTCAAAGACACGCTCCCTATCCATCGAATAGGTGTAGTAGGAGTTGGACACGTGGGGAGTTTGGTGGCAGAGATGGCTCGGCGAAAAGGATATGAAGTGTGCTTGAATGACCCACCCAAAGGAATTGGCGTTTCTCTCGATGAAATCGCACAAACATGCGATGTGATTACGTTTCATACCCCATTAACTAAGACAGGCGATTGGACGACTTATCACTTGTGTGACGCAGCATTGCTGAATCGGTGTCACCCGAAGACGCTGATTATCAATGCAGCGCGAGGTGGAGTAGTCGATGAAACTGCCCTATTAGCAAGCGGAAACCCGTGCGTGATTGACTGCTGGGAAAATGAACCACACATCAATCGTGAGTTACTCAGTAGTACAAATACCCTGTTGGCTTCATTTCACATTGCTGGCTATTCGATGGAAGGTAAGCGTAATGCTTCGCAGATGTGCCTAACAGCACTGAGGGAGTTCTTCCAAATTCCTCACCTCCCAGAGATAGCAACAGACCAAGAGGAACACGGAGATAATGCTGCAGGATGGTTGCAACGAGTGACTGAACAATTACGCGCAAATCCCGATGGATTCGAGCAAATTCGTAAACAATATAAACTAAGATAAATCATGCAAGAGTTTAACATGATTGCAAAGACGTTCAAAGGATTGGAGGAAGTCCTCGCCGGCGAATTAGTCGAATTAGGAGCAAATAATGTGCAGTTGGAGCGGCGTGCGGTCTCTTTTACAGGCGATAAAGCGTTGCTGTATCGTGCCAACTTGTGTCTGCGAACGGCTTCACGTGTGTTAGTACCGATTGTTACTTTTCGTGCAAAAGATGCGGATGCTGTGTATGAACAAGCCAAACAGGTTGACTGGAGTCGATATATGACGGTTCAAACGGGATTCCAGATAGATGCAACGGTGTATTCGGAGACTTTTCGGCACTCTAAGTATGTGACATATCGAGTTAAAGATGCCATTGCGGACTGGTGGATGGAGAAAGAGCATAAACGCCCCAATGTGCGATTGACTAATCCTGACCTATGTATCAATGTGCATATTGCCGCTGAAATCGTAACAATCTCATTGGATAGTAGTGGAGATAGTTTGCACAAACGTGGGTATCGTGTAGCCAATACGGAGGCTCCGATAAATGAAGCATTGGCAGCAGGTATGTTACTGATGGCGGGTTGGAAAGGAGAAACAGATTTTTATGATCCAATGTGCGGTTCGGGAACCTTATTGATAGAGGCAGCACTTATCGCTCAAAATATTGCACCTGGTATTTATAGGAAAGGTTTTGGTTTTGAGAAGTGGTTGGATTTTGATGCCGACCTTTTTGAGGAAATATACAACGACGACTCACGTGAGCGCGTGTTCACGCACCGTATATATGGTTCGGATGCCTCTTTCTATGCGGTGCAGGCTGCTTTGAAAAATATCAAGGAAGCGGGGCAACAACGCTGCATCGAAGTTAAGCAGATTCGTCTGCAAGAGATTAAACGAGATCCGGAGGCATCACCTGCTCTTGTGATGATGAATCCTCCTTATGGAGAGCGATTAGCACAAGACAAAGATGTGCTGCGGCTATACCAAGATATAGGTACCGCGCTAAAACATCAGTTTACGGGCGGAACAGCATGGATTATATCTTCCAATGAAGACGCACTGAAGTGTATCGGTCTCAAACCCAGTCAGCGTATCCGCTTGATGAACGGCGAATTGGACTGCTTATTTAATCAATACGAACTATTTAAAGGAGAGCATAAAGAATGGAAAAAATCAATATCTCGGACTACAACTACCCACTCCCAGAAGAAAGAATTGCCAAGTACCCGCTCGCACAACGCGACCGGTCGAAACTCCTCGTTTACAAACAAGGGCAAGTCTCCCAAGCGCAATTTTTCCAAATCGGAGAGTTCCTTCCGAAAGACTCACTCCTAATATATAATAATACACGCGTGATACAAGCTCGTCTGGTCTTTCATAAGCCTGGACCGACGCCTGATACACAAGGTGCACGAATTGAAGTGTTCTGCTTGGAGCCAATCGAACCGTATGATTATCAATTGTCATTGGGTTCTACTACTGGTTGCGTGTGGAAATGTATGGTGGGCAATCTAAAAAAATGGAAAGGCGGATTGTTGCAAGTAGGACCATTGTATGCCGAAAAACTTTCTACTACAGGGAACACTCATCAGATTCGTTTCTCTTGGGAAGACTCAACGCTCAGTTTTGCAGAGATATTAGACCAATTAGGCGAATTGCCTATTCCACCTTACTTGAACCGTGCCACAGAAGAGAGTGACAAGACAACTTATCAAACAGTCTATAGCCGCATTAAAGGCAGTGTGGCTGCTCCTACGGCAGGTTTGCATTTTACGGATGCCGTTCTGGATGACTTGCGGAAACGTGGTATTCGCACAAGCGAACTAACGCTACACGTGGGAGCTGGAACTTTTCAGCCTGTAAAAACGGAAAATGCGAATGAGCATACGATGCATACAGAGATAATCTCCGTTCCTCGTCAGGCTATTGAGGATGTGCGAGAGCATGTCGGACATATTGTGGCAGTGGGAACAACCAGTATGCGCACATTGGAAAGCCTCTATTTTATTGGTGCGCGAATGGCTGAACATCGTTTACAGGAGGGCGTTATTCATGTAGAGCAATTTGAACCCTACGAACGAACCTATACGCTCAGTACACAAGATGCGATGCAAGCTATTTTGGACTATCTGGATGAAACGAAGCAAGATACACTACATGCCGAAACCCAAATTATGATTGAACCAGGGTATGTTTTTCATGTGGTTAATCAGCTGATTACGAACTTCCACCAACCCAAATCAACTTTGTTGCTATTGGTGAGTGCGTTTGTAAAAGGCGATTGGCATACTATCTACGATTACGCTTTGAGTCACGATTTTCGTTTTCTAAGTTACGGAGATAGTTCGTTATTATTTTCGTAAAGGCAGATTCTTATGATTGATACTCATTGTCATATTGATGATCCCGTTTATGCGGCTTCTTTAGATGGTTTTTTGAATACACAGCGTGAAGCTGGTGTGGAATCAATCGTCGTTCCAGGTGTGAATGGTGACTCTGTGCAGACGGTTATGGCGGTGTGTCAACGTTATCCAGGGTATCTTTATCCAGCATTAGGGTTGCATCCAGAAGAAGTGAAGGAAGATTGGCGATTGGTCTTGGAAAAGATAGAGGCTCAATTATCTACATCACCATGCCCTTTAGTGGCGATTGGCGAGATTGGCTTGGACTATCATTTTGATACAACCTATAAGCGCGGGCAGCAAGAGGCATTGAGAGTGCAGTTGCGATGGGCAGAGGAAAGACACCTGCCAGTGCTTATCCACTCACGGGATGCGACGGAAGATACATTAACTATACTTCGGGACTTTCCACAGGTTAAGGGTGTGTTCCACTGTTTTAGCGGTAGTGCTGAGACGGCACAGCAAATTGTGCAGATGGGATATTATATAGGTGTGGGCGGAGTGATTACATTCAAAAATTGTAAATTACGCGAACACATTGCTTGCGTTCCACTTGAGCGTATCGTCTTGGAGACGGACGCGCCTTATATGGCTCCAGTTCCTCACCGAGGAGAGACGAATGAAAGTCGTTGGATGCGTTACGTAATGGACGAATTAGCCAAGTCCTATCAATTGCCGGTAGAGACAATAGAACAAACAACAACAGCGAATGCAAAAAAGCTTTTTTGCTTAAAATAACTAAAAAACGCAAAAAAATGCACTAAAATTTGCACATTTCAAAAAAAAGTAGTACTTTTGCAGCCGATTTCGTTAAGAACGAAGGAAAGATGCTCGAGTGGTTGAAGAGGCACGCCTGGAAAGCGTGTAAACGCCAAAAGTGTTTCCGGGGTTCGAATC
>JAKSNG010000037.1 GCA_024400125.1 Paludibacteraceae bacterium | reverse complement strand
GTTGCAGCTAAGAAGCGCGTTGTAAAGATTGACGGTGTTGGTCAACTTCACGTGATGTCTTCTTTCAACAATGTCATTGTTACAATGGCTAATGCTGATGGTCAAGTTATTAGTTGGTCTTCAGCTGGTAAAATGGGCTTCCGTGGCTCAAAAAAGAATACTCCTTATGCAGCTCAAATGGCTGCTGCGGATTGCGGTAAGGTCGCTTTCGACCTTGGACTGCGTAAAGTAAAAGCATACGTTAAAGGTCCTGGACAAGGACGTGAAAGCGCTATCCGCGCTTGCGTCGCTGCTGGTATCGACGTAACCGAAATTATCGACGTTACACCTATGCCACACAACGGATGCCGTCCTCCAAAACGTCGTCGCGTATAATGTAAACATTTAAATTAACATTTAACATTTGTAACAATTATGGCAAGATATACAGGCCCAAAATCACGTATTGCACGTCGATTCGGTGAACCAATCTTCGGTCCAGACAAAGCGCTCAATAAGCGTAACTACGCTCCTGGACAACATGGTGTCAACCGTCGTAAAAAGAATTCTGAGTATGGAACACAGCTCGCTGAAAAACAAAAAGCTAAATACACCTATGGTGTTCTCGAGCGCCAGTTCCGTCTCTTGTTTGCACAAGCTTCCCGTCAAAAAGGTATTACCGGTGAAATCCTTATCCAACTCCTCGAGTGCCGTCTGGATAACATCGTTTACCGCTTGGGTATCGCACCTACTCGTGCTGCTGCCCGTCAGATGGTAAGCCACCGCCACATCACTGTGGATGGTAAAGTCGTTAATATCCCTTCTTTCCAAGTTAAACCTGGTATGGTAGTCGCTGTTCGCGAAAAAGCTAAATCCCTCGAGGTTATCGCTGCTTCACTTGAAGGCTTCAACCACGCTAAATATAGTTGGCTCGAATGGAACGAGGCTGACAAAGCCGGTAAATTCCTCAACATCCCAGCACGCGAGGAAATACCAGAGAATATTAAGGAACAATTAATCGTTGAGTTGTACTCTAAATAAAAATTAAATTCATGGCAATATTAAATTTTATTAAACCCGATAAGGTTGTTATGTTAGATTCGAGCAACACGCACGGTGTTTTTGAATTCCGTCCGCTCGAACCGGGTTATGGCATAACTGTTGGTAACGCTATCCGTCGTGTGCTCTTAAGCTCACTCGAAGGCTATGCTATCTGTTCAGTTAAGATCAGTGGTATTGATCATGAATTTGCTACCATTCCTGGTGTAATCACTGATGTAACCAATATCATCCTCAATCTCAAACAAGTCCGCTTCATCCGCAAGGAAGGTGTGACCGAAGAAGGTGAAACCATCCGTCTCCATTTCGCTAACGCATGTGCTTTCATGGCTGGCGACATGAACGAGGTGCTACAAAACTTCGAAGTCCTCAATACCGACCTGCAAATCGCAGAATTGGATGAGAGCGCTGAGTTTGACATCGAACTCACTATCAACAAGGGCCGCGGATATGTACCCGCTGACGAAAACCGCAAAGCCAATGATCCTATTGGCGTTCTCGCTATCGACAGCATCTACACTCCTATCCGCCTCGTTAAATACGCTATCGACCAATATCGTGTTGAACAACGTACCGACTACGAGAAACTTACCCTCGAAATCGTGACCGATGGCTCTATCGCTCCAAAAGATGCATTGACTGAGGCTGCCAAAATCCTTATCTATCACTTCATGCTCTTCTCTGACGAACGTATCGTTCTCGAGGAAGAAACAAAGAAGAAAGATAATACTTTGGACGAGGAAATCCTCCGCATGCGTCAGCTGCTCAACCAGAAACTGCAAGACATGGACCTCTCCGTGCGCGCACTTAACTGCTTGAAAGCTGCTGAGGTAGATACTTTGGGCGAATTGGTACATTTCCACCGCGCTGACTTACTCAAGTTCCGTAACTTCGGTAAGAAATCTCTTACTGAATTGGACGAGTTACTTGAGCGTAACGGCTTGGCTTTTGGAATGGATATTAGCAGATACAGAGTAACCGAATAATTCAATCGTAAAATTAAAGAACAATGAGACATAATAAGAAATTCAATCATCTTAGCCGCAAAGCCGCTCACCGCGGTGCGATGTTGTCCAATATGGCTTGTTCACTCATCATGCACAAGCGTATCTCGACTACATTAGCTAAGGCTAAAGCGCTCCGTATCTACGTGGAGCCACTGCTCACTCGCGCTAAAGAGGACAACATGGCTAACCGCCGTCTCGTCTTCAGCGAACTCAAGCAAAAAGAAGTGATCAACGAACTGTTCAACAACGTTAGCGAGAAGATTGCTAACCGTCCTGGTGGATACACACGTATCCTCCGTACTGGTTTCCGTCTCGGTGATGCTGCAGAAATGTGTATCATCGAACTCGTTGACTATAACGAGAACATGCTCAAGGAGACTAAGAAAGCTGCTAAGAAATCCACTCGCCGTGGTGGTAAAAAAGCAGCTGCAGCTGCTGCTGAAGAAGTAGCTCCTGAAGCTCCTGCTGAGGAACCAAAAGCTGAATAATAATTCAACGAAAAAAGGGTAGAGTACACCATACTTTGCCCTTTTTTTGTCCATTTGGAAACGTATAATGACTATCACTATTGACGACCAATCAGGCTTTTGCTTTGGGGTCACTTCCGCTATCAAAAAAGCAGAAGAAGAACTGCATAACGGTCCACTCTTTTGCTTAGGAGACATCGTCCATAACGGACAGGAAGTAGCACGCCTGGAGCGCTTGGGCTTAGAGACTATCGACTACGATGACTTGCGTACGCTGCACAGCGTGCGCGTGCTCCTGCGTGCACATGGCGAGCCACCTTCTACTTACCATATCGCTGCTAATAACGGTATCGAAGTCATCGACGCTACCTGCCCTGTCGTCAAGAAACTGCAAGAACGCATCCGACAAACATACAACGAACATCGTGACGCACAAATAGTCATCTTTGGCAAGGTCGGACATGCCGAAGTCATTGGTTTACAGGGACAAACGAACAACACCGCCATCATCGTTGAGAACGAGAAAGACCTGTCTAAATTAGACTACACCAAAGACATCTATCTCTTCTCACAAACCACGATGTCTGTGGACGATTTCTACCATATTGTTGATAGAATAAAAGCCATTCTTTCTACGCTCGAAACTTCTGAAACTCTTGGAACGTTTCACTTCTTCGACACCATCTGTCGCAATGTAGCCAATCGTGTCGCACACTTGCAGCAGTTTGCTCGTGAGAACGATGTCATTTTCTTTGTCGGTGGCAGCAAATCGTCCAATGCCAAAGTGCTTTTCGCACATTGTCAAGAAGCCAACCCCAACTCGTTTTTCCTCTCCTCGCCCTCCGACCTCTCCTCCCTGGTAACTCCTGAAACCTTTGGAACTTTTTCAACTCTTGAAACCCTCAAGATCGGCATCTGCGGCGCTACATCCACTCCCACTTGGCTTATGGAACAAGTCCGTGACACCCTCCTCAATATGCAATATACAATATGCAATAACCAATAACCAATGTTCCTCCTCCTCCACATCTTCTTTATCTCTTTCACCGACAAGTTCGGTAGCCAGCCCATCACTTTCTCGGACCGTGCTATTGAGCAACGTGCCTTGTGGAACATTCCCACAGACTCGCTCGATTATGCTGTCTCGCCTTTATATTTGGACAGTTTGCGTAGGGTAGGGGGACATATCTATCACACCAGCCGTTGGATGAACGGAGCCACTGTCGAACTCACCCCTGCTGTAGCAGAGCAGGTCGCAACGTGGACTTTTGTGCGTTCGGTCGATTTGACCAAAGACGATACGCAACCCTCGTCCGTGCTGCAACGCAAACTGCCGTCTTCTACACCCTCGCAGCAGAACGTAGTTGACTATACACGCAACCAATTGGCACTCTATAACCTCCTTCCTCTGCATGCTGCCGGTCACAAAGGACAAGACATCGTCATGACTATTTGTGACGCTGGCTTCACCAAAACGGACGAAATGACATGCTTCGACCACTCACATTGTTTGGGAACGTTTGACTTTTCCGCAGAAAATAAGGGTTTCTATGCGTCCAGCACGCACGGAACAAACTGTTTGTCTGTCATCGCTGCCGAGACCGAAGACTATCATGGAGCTGCGCCCGAAGCCCATTATTACTTGATGCGCTCGGAGGAAAACGATGCCGAATCCCCCAAAGAATCAGACAATCTCATCGCTGCTTTGGAGAAAGCGGACAGTCTGGGCACTAATATCTTCTCTGCTTCGCTGGGGTACTATAATTTTGACAACCCCGCTTTCAATTGGCACTACACGGACATGGACGGTCAAACCACTCGCTGCTCTCGTGCCGCTACTATTGCTGCACGCAAAGGTATGTTAGTGGTCATTGCCATGGGAAACGAGGGCAATAAAAGTTGGCATTACTTGACAGCACCTGCGGACGCTGACTCTATCTTAGCGGTTGGCGCGGTTGGTATAGATAGTGTACTTGCACCATTCTCCAGCCGTGGCTATTCGTCAGACGGACGTGTCAAACCAGAAGCGTGTGCGGTGGGGTATCAGACGTTCTTGTACAGTCCGTCGGGTATAGTGTCGGGTAACGGAACATCGTTTGCTACACCTCTGTTAGCAGGCATGGCTGCATCATTGTGGTCGGCTATGCCTACTGCTACTGCACAAGACATACGCTCGCGCATCATCCGTTCTGCACATCTGTACACGCAACCGAATCCCGATTATGGTTATGGTATCCCTAATGCTGAGGCAGCTTGGAGAGGCACTACAGACCTCTCACCTGTCTCCGAATCGACGCCAAACCCTACCCCCGCCCCTCGTAAGTTCCTATACCATTCCCAACTCCTAATAGAGTACAATGGCACTAATTACAACAGCTTGGGACAAAAACTATAATCCCTCACACTTTTATCCCATCTCATCCCTTATATATAACTCGTACATAATTCGTATATAACTCGCATATAACTCATTGATAACTTGCCTGCAGTTCATTTGTAGTTCATTTTTAGTTCACTTGTCGCTTATTTGTAGTTTGTTTTTAGTTCGTTTGTCGTTTATTTGTAACTCCCTGAAATTTCGTAAAAAACCGCCTTTATAACGCCTTATTTATCAGTACTTTATCATAACATCCCCATAACATCCTCATAACATCCCCATAACATCCTCATAACATGCCCATAAAATCCCCATAAAATTCCAATACCCAATTAAAAATCCCCTCATTATGTCTAAATGTAAGTACGAATTTCCATTTTCCGATTTGACCGGAAAAGTGTATCACGACAAAAATTTCAGCACGCGTATCCTTTATGGTGTCAAGCACACGTATCTTTGGAATCCTGACAACGAAGTGGAGCAAACGCCCAATCGGGTCTTGCATCAGGCTGCTCTTCAATTAGCCAACATCCGCGTCAAAGAAATTGTCTCTAATCCAGAGCAACTGCAACAGATTCGAAAAACCGTTTCGTTCCCGAACATGCCCAAGAGAGTGCAAGATAAACTTCCTCTTTGGCGTTTCCGGCACTTGTTGTTAGGAGTAGTTTTGCGTGACATCAAGGAGAAAGCGCAGTCGCATGATGTTGACACCATCCATGCTCTTATGGCTATCGTCAAGGAGGACAAAGCCCCCATCCTCGCCTCTTTCTTGCCTGAGTAACCACCCCTCCTACGGCATTTCGCGGTTGAACGCGATATGCCGTTTTTCTCTCTCCTTATCGGCGGTCTATATTCCTTCAGCGTAGCGGTCTATACTCTATATTCCTTCTTTTTGTGTTCTCGCGTTAGCGAGTTGTTCGGCTGCTTGCAGCCTTTGTGTGGTGTCTATGTAGTCAGTCTTACTTACTTTACGAGCGACAGTGTCGCATAGTCGTAAGTGATGACAGACGGAATAGACACTCGTGTTAATCAACTCTTAATAAGCACTTGTGTTAAAAATTCGCATTTTTTGCTCCAAAATTTGCACATCTCAAAAAAATGTATTACCTTTGCAGCCAAAATCAATTATGCAAATCGCGTTACGCAAAATGCGTAATTTTATAACTGGTTGAATATGAGCAAAATAGATATCCGTTTGTGATATGACCGCTTCATGGCGTTGTGGCTAAAGACTATATAGATATTTTTTTGCTCCAAAATTTGCACATCTCAAAAATTTGTTGTACCTTTGCAGCGGTTTTTGAAAAGTCGTACTTTATGAAAGCAAAAATATAGCTCAAGGTTTAGACCTTGTACACAATACAAAATAATTTATAAACATAGTATAGGCAAAAAAAAGTAATTACGAGAGCGGGGATGACCCTGCAAAGACATAATTAAATCAAGCGTTGTAAGCCCAACTTGATTTGTTGAAAACTCGACACTTTCAAAAAATCTTCTCAAGTATGGTTTTTGCACGCTCACGTGTTGCGTGAGTTTTTGTGCGTACATTTGAGAAGATATAGGTAGTCGAGAACCTCAACAAATCAAATGAAGCGAGCGAAAGTTCACGCTTTTTTTGTATTGCGTTTACTTAAAAATGCATAGTCCAGCACAACGGTCTAAATAACATTAACTAAAAACAACTATACACGGAGTAAGCCGAAAATCAAAAAAGTTAAATCATACACTATGATTTCACCTAAATATCATACCAAAACAAGATGTCCAATGGCTAATATATGTGCCTATCGAGATAGCCAAGATTGCCCCGATTGTGCATGTGGATGTATGTTATCTAATCTAACGGTACAGTTAAATGATTATATAGAGTAAATCCTATCGCTCTTAAGAATGATTAGGACAGAAAAAATTGAAACGCTTGAAAGGAAGTAGATGAAACCTACTAAATTTGTAAAGTCATGAAAAATTACAAAAATGTAGAGATGTTCGCAAAGAACGCCCCAACGGGTTCGTATGCTGCTGGTTGCCCATCATATGAACGTGGTCCATGGAATGTAGGTATGCAAAGTTGCGTTAGTTGTGAACGTACAATGTAAAAAATGCTCTCCTCACTATCAATATCGGTAGTGGGGAGATTTAGAGTAAAAATAAAGTTGATTCATAAAAATAGAAAGATATGTCAATAAACATAGGAGATAAGGTGGCTCAAAAAACTGATGTATTGGTTGTAGTAGCAAAATGCCCACCAGATGCTGCAACGAATATTAATTCAATTGTGTGCAAAGATGCTAAAGGAAATGAGATTACTATATACGAAAAAGATGTGGTTAAACTTCAGTAAATGAATATAAACTACAATTACATATAACGAATTTATGTTACTACGCCAATCAAAAAATACTTTTATCCGCTTTTGGGATGGATGCGGATATATCACGAATCAGATGACGCGGCACGATCGTATGTACAATGACATCGGTGCCGATTTCTTACACGGAATAAGTCGTAAATCGCAAACGATAGATGAGATAGTCGCCCATTTGCAAACTCTTTATGGAGATAGTGTATCACCCGAAAAATTACGCAAAGATTTTATAGACTTTGTTAATGATTTAGCTGCACATCTATTCTTGGTTACAGGCGAAACAGAGGACGAACTTAACGCCAAAGACTTGGATTTCTCTTACTCCATGGAGAACCCCAAGACTTTGACAGAAGACTTTACGCAAGAAGATACGCCAACCGTACTCAGCTATACCCAAGATTATGTATTGGAAGCGACACAACGTCGCCCTCGTTTAAACGGTATTCAGTTTGAACTGACTTCCCGTTGCAACGAGCGTTGCATCCATTGCTATATACCTAATGCAAAGAAGAATGATGGTGGAGATATGCCCATTGAGAAGGTAAAAAGTATCATTGATGAATTTACTGCATTGGGAGGACTACATGTAACGCTTTCCGGTGGCGAAGTATTCATGCACAAAGAACTCATTGAGATAATGAACTATTGCCGAGAGAAGGATTTGCAGATTAGTATTCTCAGTAATCTCATAGCCTTGCGCGATGTACAGATACCTTTTATTAAGGCTGCCAATGTGTCTTTGATTCAGACTTCGTTGTATAGTATGAATCCTACTATACATGATTTTATTACCACCATCCCGGGTTCGTTTGAGAAAACCAAATCCGCCATTGAGAAATTAGTGGCAGCAGATATTCCTGTACAAATCTCCTGCCCCTTGATGAAAGCCAATTTCAATGGATATAAGGAAGTTATGGCATACGCACAATCGCTACGCTGTAAGGCGCAAACCGATTATATCATGATGGCACAAGCCAATTTTGATACGCAGAATCTTGCCAATCGTCTGTCTTTGGAAGAAACAGAGCAAGTACTTCGTGATATTATCGAGTATGATATTAACTACAAGCAATCTACTCTAAAACAGCGTCCTATCAGCGAGGCTATCTCACTAAGCGAAGAACGTTTTGCCAAGCAGCCCCTTTGTGGAGCAGGTATCAACGATTGCTGTATCACAGAGAATGGTGATGTCTATCCCTGTGCAGGTTGGCAAGCGATGGTAGTCGGTAACGTATATAAGCAGTCCCTGCAAGAGATTTGGGAAAAGTCCGAAGAACTCAAGAAGATTCGTGCTGTCACTCAAGGCGATTTTCCACAATGTATGCACTGCGAAGCACGGAACTTCTGTGCCATGTGTTTGGTACGCAATTTTAATGAAAGCAATGGCGATATGTTCAAAATCAATAAGCATTTCTGCGATGTAGCATTCTTGAACAAGAAGATAGTCGAGGAGTATTATGCTAATAAAAAGAAGTAATGCTTTGTGATTCACATATTCATGTAGGAGGTTTTCGAGATGTATATTATTCACCTCGGGAAGTATATGCTTTTTTAGATAAAGCAGGAGTAGATAAGTTTGCTGTTTCGTCTACAATGACATGTGTAGAGGATTATGATTTGATTTTATGTGAATTTGATGAATTAGAGCGTTTATGTGCAGATAGGTTATCTCCTATACTATGGATACATCCTAATATGTTATCCAATGGCTGGTTAGAAAGATTTTTGCATACGGGTATTCCCTGGCGATGCCTCAAGGTACATGGTTATTTCAATGATTGGCATAGCGACAAGACCTTGTTACCCAAAGTAGTTGAAATAGCAATAGCCATGAATGTGCCACTACTTTTCCACACAGGTGGAAGGGTGAAGTGAACCCCAAAAGTTAGACAAAAAACTTTTGGGGTTTATTTTTATGAAA
>JAKSNG010000036.1 GCA_024400125.1 Paludibacteraceae bacterium | reverse complement strand
AACTTTTGCAGCGTGGTCACAAAAAGGTGGAATCTACCTTATTTAGGAAAAGTCAAAACTTTTATAATATATAGTACCTGCTCGCGCCTGAAGTGTGTATAAAAAATATATATAGTTTTGGAAAATACTCTCCCCACCTGCACCAAATTTTTGATGTTACTCAGGGGTAGGTTCTTAAAATTTCATGGCAAAAGGGGGTATGTCGCAAAAATCTTGCAACCGTCTTGCAACAGTCTGATTCTAAGCGAGATATAACTATTTAAGATGCTGAAATATTAGAATCGGGGGTAGGTGGGGTATGTACTTTCTAAAACCTTACACATACGCGTACGCGTCCGACTTTTACAAAACAACCTGCCCCACATACCCCACCTACCCCCGAATCAGTTTGACAAGTCACTAAAACGGTGCAGGTGGTGCGGGTGGTGCTAGTACTTTCTAAAACATATATACGCGCGTATATGTATATATATAACAACCTGCACCACCCGCACCGCCTCTTGATAAGTTTTTGAATAAATTTGCAAAAAATGCTTTTGGAATGTAATGTTTGTCCAAAAAGGTCGTTGGCGTTCGGCAACAAGTCGCAATTGTTGATACCGCTCTGCTAAATCAACGGGCGACTTGTGCCTCCGCTCTCCCCACCACAATCTTGCAGATTGCGTCGGGGACCCCAAAAAAGAGTATGGAGTATAGAGTATGGACTGTTTTTTAGCGCAAAGCGCGTGGTTTATCGTCTTGAGGTTGCTGCTAATCCGATAGGAAGAGGATGTAGGTGACTGAAAAGATTGGGAGTTTACTCACGAAGATTTACAGGCAACTACAGCATCAATGGCTCAAAGAGACATAGCAGCAACCACAAGAGGTTTATCTCGGTTTTTGTTAAATAAAAATTCTTCATAAGCCTTCATAAACCTTCCTGTATAAAAATCCGCCGCAAAGGCTGACGCAAGTTCGCGCATACTTCGGGACCATCTCGGGACCATCCTAAGACAAGCTAAACCAAAAATTTCGGCAAAAAATGCGAAAAAGTTTGCACATTCCAAAAATTTGTATTACCTTTGTGCGCGATTTCAAAAAATGCGTATTTATGCATAAAATATAACTATGAAAAAAATCATTCTTTACATTAGCGTATTGCTATTCGTAGCATGCCATGACTACAACCCTGTAGAAATAACAGATAAGTCGTATTGTCCAAAAGCCGAATGGGACAAGGCAGCCACTATTCTGATGCACACCCCTGGTATCGAACTCTTTGACGGAGTAGCACATCCTACCGCTGGACTGTTTGAACACTATTTCAATGTCGATTCTGCCGCAGCAGAACACCGTCATTACATAGAAATGCTCCGCGCTAATAACATTCAAGTCTATACAGTGGAAGACATATTGAAGCAGATGGATATGCAAGTCCTTCGCTCTTTGGCAGAACAAGTACTCACATACGATGTCTCGGAACTCAGTGAAGAAGATGCCGAAGAAGTGGGCGAAAATTACCGCCAACAGACCTTGCAGAAGATGAGCCGTGAGGACCTTATCCGCTGTCTGCTCTTGCAACCGACCATCCACTTACGTAAAACCGAACTCAACACTGGTTATGAGGCCGTGTATGAACATAACTCGCTCATGAATCTCTACTTCACACGTGACCAAAGCATTAGTACTCCTAAGGGGCAAGTCATCTGCAAGATGAACTCCACACAACGCGCCCCCGAAACGCGTATCATACGCGCTTGCTACGAAGCGTTAGGCATTAAACCTATTTATGAGATTACTGGCGACGGACGCATGGAAGGCGGAGACTATATTCCTGCTGGAACAGTCTCGTTTATCGGACAAGGTATGCGTACCAACGCAGAGGCTATTGACCAAATGTTAGCGCATGATGTCTTTGGACACGACACCGTTATCGTTGCAAAACAACACTGCCGCTGGCAATTGGAGATGCACCTCGATACATATTTTAATATTATAGATAAAGACCTGTGCACAATGGTTGCTCGTCGCAAAAATGCACCCGAAGGTGATTCCTACTACATCTCCGCAGATGTATATGTTCGAGCTCCAGGAGAGAAAAACTATCGTTTAGAGTCTGAGGATGTGTCCTTTGTGGAATTGCTCCACCAACGCGGTTTTACAATCATCCCCATTGAGGAAGCAGACGAACTGCACTATGCCAACAACTATCTCACGATTGCGCCACGTCATATCATGGCCGTTGGTGGGCAATCTAAGGCCCTACAAGACGCTCTCAAGGCACAGGATGTAACCGTTGAATGGATACCGTTAGATCAACTCATCTGCGGCTATGGCGCTGCACATTGCATGACACAAGTATTACAACGAATACCCACATCGGAAACGAAGAAATAAGTATTAAACAACTATATCATGAAAGGAATAATTCTCGCTGGGGGAAGCGCCACCCGGTTATATCCGCTCAGTAAAGCAATTAGTAAACAAATCATGCCGGTTTATGACAAACCAATGATTTATTATCCCCTCTCCACACTGATGCTGGCAGGCATCCGCGAAGTGTTAGTCATCTCTACCCCACGTGACTTACCCATGTTCCGCGAACTGCTCGGAGACGGCTCACGTATCGGCATGCGCCTCGAATACAAGATACAGGAAGTACCAAACGGCTTGGCACAAGCCTTCGTGCTGGGCAAAGACTTCCTCAATGGCGAACCAGGATGTCTGATTTTGGGCGATAACATGTTCTATGGTCAAGGATTCCGCTCAATGTTGCGCGAAGCAGTAGAGCATGTCGATAATGGGCAACGTGGCGCATGTATCTTCGGCTACGAAGTGCAAGACCCCACAGCATACGGCGTAGTAGAGTTTGATAAGGATGGCAAAGTACTCTCACTCGAAGAAAAACCTAAGCAACCTAAAAGCAATTATGCTATTCCTGGTCTATACTTTTACGACAGTACTGTCTGCGAAAAAGCCGCAGCACTCCAACCCAGCGCACGAGGAGAATACGAAATAACCGACCTCAATAAACTGTATTTAGAAGAACAGACACTACGTGTGCAGTTGTTCGGACGTGGATTTGCATGGCTCGATACCGGTAACTGCGACAGCCTATTGGAAGCAGGCAATTTCATTGCTACTATCCAAAATCGTCAAGGCTTTTATATCTCTTGTATCGAAGAGATTGCTTGGCGTAATGGTTGGATTGACAAAGACCAATTGCGTGCATTGGGCAAAGAGATGAAGACCGAGTATGGTCGTTACTTGGAGCGATTAGCCAAATAAGACACCTGCAGACTACTGTGAAACCTACCGTTCTCATACTTGCCATTATCACGCTGATGTCTTGCGCCAAGACGGCACCTCAACGTCCCAGCCAACGCAGCAGTGAGGTTCCCAAAGCCGATTCCACCCTATTGGCAATGATGGAGGTAAACGAGCGGCTGGTCATGGAAGCCGACAAACAGGTGCTTCAATGGGTGCAGCAGCAGGCTGCGCACTACAACCAAATGGACTGCGGCGCATGGCGCATGGAACGAGATAGTGAGACCTCACAACGGGCACAAACAGCCTCCACACCACAACCAAAAGAACAGTGGCTGATACATTACCAAGTGCTGCACTTAGATAGTGCTTCGGCAGAAGACATCGAGGGTACATTCACCATCGCACGAGGCGAACTACCAACGGCAATCGACGAAACCGTCCAACACATGATTGCTAACGAAACAACCACCATCATTGCACCATGGTACAGCGCCTTTGGACTAAAAGGAACAGAACACGTTCGAGCTTACGAAAATGTACTCATCCACATCACTCTAAAAGAGAAGATATAAGAATATGAACACCAAAAACATCCTAACATTTTTAGCACTTGGATTAGTTGTAATGACTGGTTGCAAAAATGCGAATAGTTACTCTGAACAACTGAAAGCAGAGAAAAAACTTATCGCAGAGTATATTGAGCGAGAACAACTCAACATACTCAAAGAGGAGCCCGACACCAACTATGTTTGGGGAGAAAAAGACTTTTATCAAGTAGCAGGATATGACAACCTCTATTTCCATCTAAGGAAACGTGGAGAAGCATTCTCTATTCAGGATGGCGACACCGTCTGGAACCATGAAGCTATCGCAACCGAAACCATCGTTATGCGGTACAAAAAATTCACCCTTAGTGTGCCCGCAGACACCTCCAGTTTCTGGACCACTTTAGATAGTCCGTACCCTGTTGAATTTAAGTACAGAACGGATTTCACGAATGCCCCCACCGCTTGGCACGAGGCCGTTCGACTGATGAGATATAGCGAATCAGAATGCCAAATCATCTGCCCCAGTAAATTGGGTTTTGAAGCAGATGGCAATACTGTTACTCCGTATGGATATATATTAAAAATGCGAATTAAAAATTAACACAATATGAGTTTAGTTAAGAGTATCTCTGGGATCCGTGGCACAATAGGCGGCCGCGTAGGTGACGGATTAGATCCTGTCGATATCGTTCGTTTTACTGCGGCGTACGCCGTACAACGTCGTGCGGCATTACCCAATGGCAACACCATCGTCGTTGGACGCGACGCACGTATATCTGGTGAAATGGTCGATTTATTAGTGACCGGCACCTTGATTGGAATGGGTTTTGATGTAGTTAATATCGGTTTGGCCTCTACTCCCACCACCGAATTAGCCGTTACCGGCGAACAGGCAGCAGGTGGTATCATCCTTACAGCCAGCCACAATCCCAAACAATGGAACGCACTCAAACTGCTGAACGAGAAAGGTGAGTTCCTCAACGATGCAGAGGGCAAAGAGGTGTTGGCTATTGCCGAACGTGAGGACTTCACTTTTGCCGAAGTAGATGCCTTGGGACATGTCACGCACAAAGACTACCTACCCTACCATATTCAAAAAGTATTAGACCTCGAACTTGTACACCCAGAAGCCATTGCTAAACGCGACTTTACTGTTGCTATTGACTGTGTCAACTCCGTTGGCGGTTTGGCTATACCTGCTGTTTTGCGGGCATTGGGTGTCAAGAACATCATCGAACTGAACTGCGACCCAACTGGGCACTTTGCCCATAATCCGGAACCGCTGCCACAACACCTGACACAGATTAGCGACTTACTCAAAGAAGGCAAAGCCGATGTCGGTTTTGTGGTAGATCCAGACGTAGATAGACTGGCTATCATCTGCGAGAACGGACAAATGTTCGGCGAAGAATACACCCTGGTCAGCGTAGCTGATTATATTCTGTCACACACTCCAGGCAACACCTGCTCGAACCTGAGTTCGACTCGTGCACTCAGCGATGTGACTCGTCAACACGGTGGGCAATACTCCGCAGCCGCAGTAGGAGAAGTGAACGTGGTGACAGAGATGAAACGTGTCAACGCCGTCATCGGTGGCGAAGGCAATGGTGGCGTCATCTACCCCGCTGCTCACTATGGCAGAGACGCATTAGTTGGAATAGGACTGTTCCTCAGTTCATTGGCAGAGAAAAACTGCAAAGTCAGCGAACTGCGTGCTACTTTCCCTAACTACTTTATCTCTAAGAATCGTATCGACCTCACACCCGAAATGAATGTGGACGATATCCTTGCGCGCGCGAAACAACTATATAAAAACGAGCGCATCAACGATATTGATGGTGTCAAGATTGACTTTGCTAATGGATGGGTACATCTGCGCAAGTCCAATACCGAACCAATTATCCGTGTCTATTCTGAGGCTGCTACTATGGACGCTGCCAACGAATTAGCACAACAAGTAATCAAAACCGCAGTAGGCTTATAATTATGGAAATTTTAGTTACCAACGATGATGGCTGGGGAGCACAGGGTATCACCGTCCTCGCCAAGATAATGACTCGTCTCGGTCACGTGACCGTAGTGGCACCAGATGGTCCACGAAGCAGCACCTCCAATGCCATCTCTATGCACACGCCTATGAAACTGCAGCGTGTAGATATCTCACAAGACGACCGCTTCACGGACGAAGAAAAAGCACAAATGGATGTGTATATCACCAATGGTACACCAGCCGATTGTGTCAAGTTAGCACTCTTCGTACTCCACGAAGAAGACAACTCCCGCATTGACTTGATGGTCAGCGGTATCAACCACGGTTCTAATGCCTCCATCAACGTCGTTTATTCGGGTACGATGGGCGCTTGCTTCACCGGCGGCGAACATAGTATTCGCGGTATCGGTTTCTCCATTGACGACTTCAAACAACCGACTGACTTGAGCCATTTTGAACCCTATATTTTAGAGATTACCAAACACCTCATTGAACAGCCGTGGCCAGTAGGCATGAGTTATAATGTCAATGCTCCACTTGGCGAGATTAAAGGTATCAAATGGGCACGTCAATGCCGTGGACACTGGTGCAAGGAAATTGAACCACGTGTGAACGAGAAAGGCGAAACCGAATATTGGTTAGCGGGCGAGTTTGTGAACGATGAACCCGAAGCAGAAGACACCGACCAATGGGCTATCAATAATGGATATATATCCATTCAGCCCTGCACCGTCGATTTGACCAAACACGACATGCTCTAATCGCTCACCAATTAGTAGTCACATGTTACAGCGGTTTGACAGATATTGGATTGGTATTCTTTTGGGACTGATTATGCCAACGGCTTTTGGGCTCATTTATATCGACCACTACAACCTGTGGTACACGTTTCAGACTTTTGGTAGTTTGCTCAACCCGACTTTTAGTAAGTTGCTGCAAGTGAGCGTCTTCCCGAACTTAGGACTGGTCTTTGTCTTTTATGCAGCAGATGCGTGGAAACTGAGCAAGGGCGTATTGGCAGGGGCATTGCCCTATATCGTGGCAGCCGTCGCTTTAGCGGTGTGACCAAAATTAAGAAAAAACGGCTACTTTTTACTAAAAATGCAGAAAAAGTGTGATAATTGCACTTTTTTTGCATTTTTTCTTGTATATATCAGAAAAAAAATGTAATTTTGCAGCGTTTTTATTCATATAATGAATACCATGAGAAAAATTATACTTTTAGCATTCGTTTTTTCTACCATCAATCTCCTGGCAAGTCCCTACGGCATTATGGTCAATGGGACTGATGCACATGAGGGCACACAAAACCCTACTCCAGCCGATCCGTCATATCAAGAATGGATGGTGCTGAACCTTTCGTTGAGCAATGGCAGTTATGTGCAACTGTACGATGCTTCCAATATGGCGACTTGGGCAGTGGATTTAGACCCTGCGAGCGTATCCGGGTTGATGCGTAGCGGAGACCAAATCAACGTGACTGCCGATGGTTGTTATAGTTTCTATATCAAACTCAAATATCAAGCAGACCAATTATATGTCGGTAACGGCACATGCGGCGATAATCCTGACCCAGAACCTGACCCTGTAGATTTTGCTTCAGCAGTTCCCAATCAATGCAGCGATGTGATGTTGCAGGCTTTTTACTGGGACAGTTCGGATGACAAAGGTTATGGCAATACCAAATGGAGCACACTACTCAATCAAACAGACGAGATTGGGCAATACTTCTCGTTGGTGTGGTTGCCACCATCATCTAAAGCTTCTGGCATCAGTAGTAAATTAGGCTATATCGCCGATGACTACTCGAATCAAAACAGTAATATGGGACTGAAAGCGTTCTTAGTGAATCTTATTTCGTCCTTTCATCAGCACCATGTGCGTGTACTCGCAGACATCGTCATTAACCACTGTGGTAACTATAACAGCAAGTGCAATTTCTTCTCGTTAGATTTCAGTCCGTATGGCACATTTGCGCCCAATGAGACATGGATAACGTCCGACGACGAAGAGGCATGTAACCGTGGCGGCAACAAGGACGACGGGCAGCACGATGCCAACTATGCTGCTGCTCGCGACTGGGACCATACGAAGAGTGATGTTCAAGCCATGTGCCGCGCTTATCTCAAGTGGATGAAAGGCGAAATGAAATACGATGGTTTCCGTTTTGACTACTGCGGCGGTTACCACGTCAAGCATGTGAACGACTACGTGAGCAACGCAAAACCGTATTTCTCTGTAATGGAATACTGGGATGGTGATCCCAACAATCTCAAAGCACGTATTGACGATGCTAACAAGAATACCCTCACCTTTGACTTTGCACAAATGTACACGGCTTTTCAGCAAGGTGTTGTTGCCAATAACTACAGCAAATGTGTCAAACCAGGCTTGCGCGGCAAAGGGTATGAGAAATATGCAGTTAGTTTTGTAGATAATCACGACACTTTCAACCGCGGTTCCGACCAAGCCGATGTCATGGGCAAACGCGACGGTTCATCTATCAATAACCGCAGTATCATGCTCCAATGCAATGCGTATATTCTTTCGATGCCTGGTGTACCCTGCGTATTCTATCCTCATTGGGTGAAGTACAAGAACGAAATCAAAGAGATGATTAAAGCACGCTGGATTGCAGGTGTTCATAGCGAAAGTCAAGTACAAGAGGAGTCTGGCAATGGCTACTACAAAGCCACTATCATTGGTAAGACTGGCGAAATTAAACTATTCTTAGGTCCGAACAGCGGCTACAACAATGCTCCTTCCGGATACACCAAAGCGTATGCAGGCGACAACTGCGGTGTCTATTACAAGGGGACTGGCAAATGGCCTCGTGAGACACAGACCGATGTAGAGATGGTGGAACAAGAGAATATGCCATCAACAAAGGGCGAAAAGATTCTCCGTGATGGACAACTCCTTATTCAATATAACGCACACACCTACGACGTCTTCGGACGTGTAGTTAATCAATAAATTTTTATTAACCTTATTATTTTTTATTAGTTATGAAAAAGTATTTCTTTTTAGCAATTGCAGGGTTATGCGCCCTGACACTGAATGCAAAGACCATCTACCTCAACACAGGTGGTGCAAGTCTTTGGGGACAAGCAGATCCCGTTTTCTTTGTACACTCGTGGTCTTCTCCTGAAGACAATGCAGATGTTATGATGACATTCGTTGAAGGCGATGTATTTTCCGCAGACATCAACGATGCACACAACAATGTACTCTTCGTTCGTATGCCGACAGGTTCAACGGAATTGAATTGGGACACCAAGTGGAATCAAACTGGAGACTTGGTTATTCCAGAAGGTCAAGACCTCTACACTATTACCGGTTGGGAAGCTACAGACGGTAGTTGGTCTGTATATGGAGACAATCCTGGTCCACAACCCACAGGAGATCATACTTGGTATTACAAGGGCTACATTGATGGTCAAGACGTTGAACCCAGCGAATCCACTATGTTTACCCGTGGCATTGCTGAGTTTGCTTGCGTCGAAAAGAGTTATTTAATGGTAATCTATCAGGAGCCTGGCAAACCTGGTGTTCAATACATGGCAGAGACATACGTAGATGGCGGCGACAACTGTGTTTTGAAGAACACTACCACCGTAGATAAATGGGGTATTGAGCCATACGCTGGCAACTTGTACTTGTACGAAGGTGACGATGCTACCAGTGTTATTCTTTCTAAAGTAGAAATTCCTGGACGCAAACTCGTTGACGAAAACGAAGCACAAGCAGTGGAGAACATCTCCGCCGAAAATGCAGCAGTTAAGTTCATTGAGAATGGTGAAATTCGTATCCGTCGTGGCAACCAAGTCTATGACGTAACCGGTATGCAAATTCGTTAATCAACGTTGGTAATTGAGTACCAATGAAACAATCCATATTAATTTTAAAAACAAACTAACAAAATGAAAAAGTTATTTTTATTTCTCGGTGCTATTCTTTTGAGCACCTGCTTATGGGCAAAGCAAGGAGGAACATTAACGTCCACTCCTTCTCCCATTAATCCAAGCGAAAATGCTGTCATCAATTATGATGGAACAGGAACCAACTTCGCTAATTGGGAACCTTTATGTTATGTTCACGCATGGTTAGTGGCTGCGGAAGGACAAGAATTCTCCAAAAGCTATACAACAGAATGGACGACATGCAATGGCGATGAAGAGTATGCAAAATTAGACGACAAAGTTAAAATGACGTATTCTGGCACAAAGGGCAAATATTCCATTACCATGAATATTAAATCTTTCTTTGGTGTAGAAGATGCAGACCTGCCAAAAATCGCTAAACTCGGAATCATTGTTAAATCACAATGGAACAAAGAGGACGAGAGCCAAAACGTAACAGAAGACTTGTTTGTTAACGTAGGAGAGCCACAACCAACCATATACTACGTAACGGGTAATGCCGCTTTGGTAGGCGAAGAGAAACAATGGCAAGCAGATGCTATTGAGATGACGGCCGGCACCTATACCTTTAAGGATTTGGCAGCCGGTGAGTATCAGTTGAAAGTGACGGATGGTACTTGGAGTAACGCTTGGGGCTATGATGCCCTCAGCAAGACAGTGGCTATAGAAGGATTATACCCTGACGTAGATGATAATATTTGCTTTACGGTTTATACCCCCAACGATGTTACCGTAACACTCACCGAAGGGCATATCGTTACCGTAACCGGTGACTTCAAAGCGCCCACTAAGTACTACGCTAAGAACAACTGGAATGGTGATGAATGGTCTTGGTTAGAGATGACCAAGGTAGAAGACCTCTATGTTTTGGATAGCGTTATCTTCGGTGGTACAGGTGTCAACATCAACACGAAAGAAGAAGATACAGATGCTAAATGGTTTGCTTTGAAGGACATGACGTATGTAGGTGAGGATACAATCCAAGCATTGGATACAGTCCGCTTTGAGTTGGCAATCAGTAAAGAAGACACCGTTCTGACTGCTATTAAGTTAGGTCGTCCTGAGCCTGCGGCTCGCAAAGAGTTTGTGTTTGTAGCCGATGAGGCAGCAGACAGTGATCCTGCCCTGTTTGCTATCACTTGGGGTAAGGACGGTTCTAACGAGACGGTTAAACTTGCGAATAAGGCAGACGATATTTATACGGCAGAAATTTTAGAGACCGTAGATAGCCTTGTATTGGTACGTTGTGCATCAGATGCCACCGAGATTATCTGGGACGGTGAAGGTAAGAACGTATGGAACCAGACAGCTAACTATGAACTGTGCGATACGATGTACTTTGAGTCTTGGGTTCCTGAGACGAATTTGTTTGCCGTTACTTGCGAAGCTCCGAAACCTGTAGAGACCAAGTACTATGCTAAGAACAACTGGAACGGCGCTGCTGCAGAAGACTGGTCTTGGCTTGAGATGAGCGCAACAGATCAAGAGAATATCTATATGTTGGATT
>JAKSNG010000035.1 GCA_024400125.1 Paludibacteraceae bacterium | reverse complement strand
TATCAAGATAAAATAAGTTAGTATTAATCCGTCTAACTTTTTGGGGTCACATCAAATAAAAGTGCACTCTTTTTGTGTATAAACGGCTGCCTTCCTCGGACAAAGTCTCGGAGCACCAACGGAGCACCTGCGGACGTGGACAACCCCGCCAATCCCCACCCAAAACTGTCTACTTATTTAGGACAATGTCTACTTTTTTAGGAGAAGTGTCAACTAATTTAGGAAAACTATCTACTTATTTAGGAAAAGACACCTAATAATTTGTGGGGAGAGTGACAGTAGTGACAGTACTTTCTTAAATACATATACGCACATGTATGTATATACTTTTAGAAAACAGCTACCCCACCTACCCCATGCCTTGTCAAAAAACTCTGCACGCAGGTGGCTGGTAGAAAGATAACTAACGTATAGGACATAATCTTTAGTGAGCATTAGTGATTCTCTCTAAAGAAAAAACACAGAGGGCTTCCAATTGGTAAGTCCTCTGTGTGAAAGTATCGCGTATGCGATTATTTGCAACAGATATTAATTCATTATCTTAGAAGCAATGCGGCGTCGATAGAAATCAAAATGATGTTGCTGAAGTACATCAGAAATATGATTCGCATGCTCAATATTTGTTGCATTAGGATCCACATTATTATCTTCCGCCATGAGAAGCGTTCCTGTTCCACATACAGGCAGATATTCATACCATACGACAGGTACTTGGTGTACTTTTCCGTCCCCACCATATTTTTCAATATAAATGGTATGTTCTACGGAGCGATAACCATTGGCTGAAATTTTGATGGTGGAAGTATTATTCGAATTTCTTTGTTGCTCTGTCTTAATAATACAGTCGGTAACGCAGTCAGGATGTCTAAACGTGTCTTGTCCCAAGAAGTTTGCCAAAGCTTCATGTTCCCAGAAAGAGCTATTCAATGGCATATCATGTCCATAGATTTCACTTACTGGGCGAATCTGCTGATACATAGGGATGCAAAGAAGTGGAGCAAGATTGAAATAGATAGCACGGAAATAGTTTGCACAAATAGTATGGAAATTCTCAACAGCCTTGTCATAATCGAAATGGAAGAATTGTTGTGGATTCATATCCAGATTCATTTCTTGCATGTGATTGGCAATGACCACGTTAATCATTCTTTCCTTGTTGAAGTCAAAATCATCACCATAACCAGCACTATTATCCGTTAAGAGCGACATCATAGAATGCTGTGCGAGCGGAGTAAACAATAGGGCATGTTGATGGTTATTGTTTCTATCTCGCGTATCAAATGCTACCTCAAACTCCTCGTTAGTTAGCATAGCAAAATCGGAATTCTTTAAGTCTTCTGACTTTTTCCTAAGCTGACGTCTGTTTAGTTTGAATCGCAATGAATTTTCCTTACCAGCCAAGCCGTTCTGCTGACGATGGAATATCAAGTCAGGAGCCGCTGTATTACCATAGATTAGCCGCGTTTTTTCGAAATAATTCGGGTATGGCGCCGTATAGCTTGCATGCAGGGTCTCAGAGTGATTGACGGAACGTGTTGAACCATCCGAACTTCGCTCATAAGTTGTCCAATAAATAGTGAGGGAACCATGGTAGGTTTTTTCTCCCCATTCCATTTTTCGTGTGCGGCAAAGCACAAATGGATTACCATTAATTAAACCAGAATGAGAGTAAAGCACGGAGCGGTCTTCATTAAATGAACCATCCCAACCATACACTTTCTCCAAATCAGCTAAGCGTTGCGTAGTAAAATATGGATCAAACTCCAAACGAGGAACGGTTCGCGTCATCATTCGTGCCAACATATCCCAGTCATACAGCCTGTTGAGAGGATCCATTTGTGTCCATGCTTCAGACTTGAGATTGTCGATTGTTGACTGTGTGTCTGTTTGTTGCTTTTTTAGTGCTTTCAGACGAGGATGCACCTTGATGAACAAGAGGCAAGCCAGCCCTGCCAAAACGACACAAATAACAATATTTAGCCACAGTTCCCACGATGTCCATTGATTATAAAGAACCAAACCTCCTACTACGAGTGTAATCCATAATACCCAGCATAAGAATTTCCACCAACCTCTTTTCTTTTTGATGGATGATAGGTCTTTCTCTGTTGAATAGATGTTACTACACGTTTCACGATTGGCTGCTAAGTCGATATTGACCTCATCAGCCATCTCTTTTAGAGTTTGTTCGCAGACCTCTTTGAAACGAGGCTCAAAGACATTTTTATATTCCTCTAAAGGATCATAGATATCTTCTACCATACGAGACAGGTGTTAAAAGAATTTTGCTCTTGCTTGTTGACGAGTCTCTTCCGAAGCAGTAAACGGAATACGAGTTGTGTAACCTTGTCTAGCGGCAACAATCATCTTTGTTGGCCAGTCATAAATGCTGGTATTCCATTGAGTTACTCGGCTATTGTAGGTAGTACGTGCAGCAGTAATCTCACGTTGAAGATAGTTGTTTTGCTGCATGGCATCAGCGATAGCACTATGCGCTTTAAGTTCCGGATATGCCTCTACTTGAGGGAATAAACGTCCCATAACAGTAGTCAGTTGCTGGTCTATATCGTTTCGGTTTTCTTCCGTCACCTTGCCACCGCCACGTAAAGCAGCGACAGATTTCATGACATCTTTGTCTAAATCTACAGCACGATTAACCAGACCTACCACATTTTGCAATATCTGTACACGCTGCTCAAGGTAATTGTCGATATTTGATGCTTCTGCTTGGATGCGTTGCTCTAATTGCTGAAAATAGTTACGTGCAGAGATTTTCATAAAAATGAAAATGATACCAGGCAACATACCTGCGAGGCAACCAATGAAAGCAGTCTGGATGGGGTCTGTCAAATTTGCTCTCTCAAGATACGCGTAAATGAGAACGGCAATAGGTATTGCTACCCATAAAGCGATTTCAAATAATACTGAACCTGCACCAATCTTAACGGGAAGTTGACGATTGATAACATGTATATCTTGACCAGCCGCATTAACAGGTCCAGTGATTTCATCTAATAAATTAGCCATAATACAAAAATTAAATAATGGTGTGATTATTTATAAATTACGTAGTTGCGGAAATAGTTAAAGATTCCCCAAATAGAAATGAATAGTGCGAGGAAAACGAATAAAACAATTCCAATAATTATTGCAACAAAATGTTGGGTATGGTCATCTTCTTTTGTGACAGTACCATCGCTCCATTTTGTCACCGTGCGAATAGTTTGTGCACTACCAATAAATGAGAATATACCAGCAATGAAACGACTTGCGCCTGCTGCTTTGCCGCCATTACCCGAAATTTCTTTCTTAACCAACATCCAAGTTGGAGTTAGACTTGCTCCATAATAGACAGCTAAACTGAATACAAAGAACGGAATCATTGTCCAACCAGCCATAAAAGTAAGGAAAATAGCCATAACTACTGTGAGAACAATGAGTTTAACAGAACCATTGAATTGGCGTTTTGTTAGGTCATTTAACACTGTAACCATTTCGTTTAAGCGCTCTATTATGGCAGCATCTGTTGGCATCATTTCAGCAGCTTGAGCAATAGCATTCTCAAGGTTGCGTACTTGCTTAATGTTGGTCGGAAAGTACGAACCGTTATGTTCCGTCCATTCAGATGTGGCTTCATTTAACAAGTTGTTGATGGTCGTACATTCGCCTTGAGACATCTCTGCAGATTTGCCACTTTCAGCTCGCGCCTGTTTCATGTCTTCCACCGTGTATCCGTCTTTTGAGTAGGGTTTTTTGCGAATAAATAATTCAAAGACCATGTGTGCTAAGATAGCGAGAAATAGTAAACTAAGCAATATGCTTTGAATTATATTTCCAATGTTTCTTGGAGTTTCAGCCGAAGTTTCTTGAACTTCAGATGTGACTTCTTCGTTCACGACCCCGCCCGCATTTTCGGTTGATTGGATAAAGGTTACAATGTTAGGATTTACATACTCAACGGGCTTTGTAGCATGTGAAACCAAAGTGATGCTTGTCAGTCCAAGCACAAGACAGAAAAATTTAAATTTTTTAAACATATTGTAATATTTTTTAATGATGCCTACTCTTTGTCGGATTTTCGGCTTCCTCCGTTTATAAATTGTTGTTTATTCATACGGACGCACAAAAAAAGCGTAGACCTCTTGTTGCTTACTCACAACTTGAGGTCTTCGCATTACCTTCTAAATCAAATAAACAACAGGAAACCTACGCTGATATGATATAGTCAATGAACGTGCGTGCGTGAATACGCATACGCAAGCATGATGTAATCATACCCATAGGCATCTATCGCTACTTTGGCTTGATTTAGAATTTTTGAAAGTTGCGAAGTTTCAAGTCGTATCAGCACAAAGCGTCAATAAACGCTATTTTCAATATGTCTTCCCAGATTTTCACTGGGGAAATCCACCCTGTATTTTAGACACATTTGCCCTCCAGCGCAGATTTTCGGTGCAAAAGTACTGCTTTTTTTTGATATATACAAATTTTTGTACAAAAAAGTATCACATTTTTGAAAAAAATCTTCATAGACCTTCATAAACCTTCCTGTATAAAAAATGCTCCGCCGCAAAGCGGGAACAAAGTTCGCCCATACTTCGGGACCATCTCGGGACCATCCTAAGACAAGCCAAACCAAAATTTTTGAGCAAAAAATATGGAGAAAGAAGGTACAGAGAGTGTCGACCGAGTGTCGATCGAGTGTCGACTCAAAAAGTGAGTTAGTCGCCCAAAAATTGCCTAAAAATCACAACCAATTAAATCGTATCAATAAAGAACTTCTGCTTGCGGTTGTACATAAACACACCTATCAAGAACAGCGCCGCACAGCAGCCTGCACTATATGCCAGCGACGACCAGGTGAACGTACCCGCACCGTATGCTCCGAACTTAAACGTCTCGATAATAGCCGTCATCGGGTTAATCAACATCACCTCGTGCAACGTCGGATTAGTCACGTATGACAACGGATAAACCACCGGAGTCGCATACATCCATAGACTAACAAACACCGAAAAGAAATTAACTAAATCCTTATACTTAGTCGTCATCGACGATATGATAAGTCCTAATCCCATCGACAACAACTGCATCATCAGCACTAACACAGGGAAGAGCAATAGATACCACGTCGGATGCAGATGAACACCCTTGAATAGCACAAAAAACAGATACACCACTATAAACGTGGACAATTGAATACCAAAACGGAATAGCTTAGACGCTACCTTCGAGATAGGCGCTACTAATCGAGGAAAATAGACCTTACCAAACAATGCCGCATTCGTCGAAAACGTCGTACTAACCTCCAATAAACAGGTCGAGAAATACTCCCACAAACAGATACCCGACAAATAGAATATCGGCTGAGGCACCTCATCCGTTGGAATACCCGCTATCTTGCCGAATATAACGATATATATCAAGGTCGAAAACAACGGCGAGATAAAATACCAACCCAAACCAAACACCGTCTGCTTGTACTGAACAATAATATCACGCCGCACAAACAACCACAGCAAATAACGCTTCTGCCATACCTCTCGCAAACCCAAGCCTTTTTGACCCGAGTGCGAGTTAATCACCGTATTGAAATATCCTTCGTTCATCATACTGTATCCATAAACGACTTTTGCACCTTGTTAAACAGCATCAAACCCAATATCAATAACACGACCGTCATCACGACCGAATACCCAAGCCACGCCCACGAGAACTCACCTACCCCTAACAACGAGTAACGAATAGCTTCCACTATAGGCGTCACCGGATTGAGCTGCATCGCCGTCATCATCAATGCACTCTTCTCTTTAACCATAGATAGCGGATAAATAACCGGAGTGATATACACCCACAAAGAGATAATCTTAGCAAACACAATCTGAATATCTCTATACTTCGTCGTCACGGACGATATCATCATGCCAAAACCCACCGCCATCATCGCTAAAACAAACATCAGCACAGGGAAAAGCAAAATATGCCAATGAATAGTGGCTGCTCCTAAACCTCCCGTCCACGCATAATACGCATAGAAGGCAAAGAATATAGCTAACTGTATCGCAAAACTCAATACATTAACCGTCACCGCCACCAATGGCATGATAATTCGCGGAAAATAAACCTTACCAAAGATATCCGCATTCGTCACAAACGAATTACTCGTTCCACTCAAGCACGACGAAAAATACCCCCACACCGATATACCTAATAAATAGAATAAGACCGCAGGCACACCATCCGTCGGAATATTAGCCACACCGCCAAACACCGCCACATACACAATCACCGACAACACCGGCGTAATCAAAAACCACAACGGACCTAATATCGTCTGCTTATACGCTGTCTTAAAGGAACGCATCACAAACAACCAATACATGTCGCGATAACGCCATATCTCTTTCCAATCAACCGCCAACAAACGATCCTTCGGAGTAATAGTCGTATTCCAATATTTATCTGCCATATTATTCTTTCTGACCTAACACATTGTAACGCACGCCTGCACGCTCAATCATAATACGTCCGTCGCGCAGCACTTTCCTGCCTATTCCTTCTTCGCTCTCACCTCTTACTTCTTCCACTGCCGACATGTACTTGGGCATAATGCCGATAATCGCACTCATATTCGTTGTATAGTCACATGGACTTCCGTGCAACACCACTTTCAATGACGTGAGCAAACAGTAGCAGTTACCGTCTCCACCCCAGCCCCAGTTGATGTGGAACTTACCCTCTTTATTGCGACCATCGCACACAAAAGCGTGACCACCTTCCTTATCTTGTCCGTCCATCAATATCGGACGTCCAGCCTCCAACTCGCGATTGAAATACTGCTCCATCTTATCGTTCGACACACTCCACTCTGCAGGGATAGTCACATCACGGCTACCTGCATACTTAGCCTTGGTCGTCGTGGACACTAATTTGCCTATCGCATAGTCGAAATACGTAATCATACCCGCAGCCATCTCATCCGTAAATGCTCCCGACCCTCCATCTTCTTTACCTCCGTACTTCATATTACATGCGATACCGCAATGGAACATCAGTGTTGCCACCGCCGTGTCTTGCTCCGGCGTCTGAGTGCCATTATACGTAGCAGACATATTGTCCCAATCGTACGTCGTATGAGCATAGTCCGCAATCAAGTGCATTTTTTGAGACGACTTATGGTCATTAATCCAATAGTAGTCTTTATAGCCTACTCCCTTCTCTGGATGACGCCATCTGCACATAATCTGTGCTGCCGCTGTTGCTACACAGCCTGAGTAACTACGCGTGTCGTCAAACTTATCTATTGGACACAACAAGTTATAAGGATATTCTTGACTCCACTCTATCTCTTTTCCGTCTTTATCCGTGAGCAAAGGCTTGATTTCAGACACTGCCGCAGTCGATTTCAATGCATTCTCCTCTGTAATCACACTCATCTCTTCTTGCATCCGACGCAACCAAAAACGCAAGTTACTATTCGCTGCCTCCATATCAAACGTGCCCGTCTCATTGTACATCAGTACTTCTTCAGCCACATCATCGCCACTGACGACTACATAACCGCCACCCACGTGATTGAATACATAGAAAGCAGGCTCTGCGCTCTGCAACTTGTCACAACGATAAGCCAATGACATATCCGACACCGAACTTCCGCCTTGACGCATTGGTATGTTCGACACACCCGCATTTACAAACTGTGCAGCTATCTCTGCTGCTTCTTCACTCGTGCGAACACCTGCCAACAACAACGTCGGCACCACCAAACATGCAAATAAAATAACTCTCTTCATAATGCTTTCTACAAAAATTTGCGCAAAAGTACACTTTTTTTTGCACATATACAAATTTTTTTGTAATTTTGCCGCGATTTTGAAGTATTTTTTATGTTTTCAGGAATTGTAGAAACGATGGCTCAGGTCGTTAAAATTGAAACTGAGCAAACAAACAAACACTTTACTCTACGTAATCCCTACCCCGACACAATGGGTATTGACCAGTCGATTGCACACAATGGTGTTTGTCTTACTGTAGTCAAGAACGACGGCGACCTCTACACCGTCACCGCTATGCAGGAAACACTGCGGCTGACGAACTTAGACAGTCTCAAAGTCGGCGATTGGGTGAATCTCGAACGCGCTATGGCCATGGACAAACTGCTCGACGGACACATCGTACAAGGACACGTGGACCAAAAAGCCACCTGCGTCGAGGTACGCGAAACAGAAGGCAGTTGGTATTACCGATTTGAGTACGAATCGACGCCCGAAATGATTAAACGCGGATACTTCTGCGTAGATAAAGGCTCTGTCTCCATCAACGGTGTCTCGCTCACCGCTTGCGAACCGGACGTACAGGGTAACAAAGGCTACGTCTCCGTCTGCATCATCCCCTACACGCACGAGGTAACTAACTTCAAGTATATCGAAGTCGGCACCGAAGTCAACATCGAATTTGACATCATCGGCAAATATCTCGCACGCTTTGCCACACTCACCAAGTAGTCAGTAGTCAGCAATCAGTAGTCAGTAGTCAGCAATCTATAATCAATAAAAATAATATGAACAACAGTTTAAGTTTCCAATTAGGCACATCCGTAGCACAATATCTGATGCAATACGGAGAAAAAGAACTCAATTATGACGAGTTCAAACAAGGTATCGATTTTGTGATGAAAGCTTCTACCGAAGCCAAAGCTGCCGGTGAAAAATTCCTCGCCGAGAACGCCAAACGCCCCGAAGTCAAAACAACCGAGAGCGGACTGCAATACGAAGTCCTCGAATCCACACTCGGACAAAAACCCAAAGCAACCGACACCGTACGCGTACATTACGAGGGCACACTCATCGATGGCACGGTTTTTGATAGCAGTTATAAACGAGGCGAAAGTATCACCTTCGGACTCAACCAGGTTATTAAAGGATGGACAGAGGGACTGCAACTCATGTCTGTTGGCAGCAAATATAAACTCTACATCCCTTACCAACTGGCTTACGGAGCACAAGGTGCAGGCAGTTCTATCCCTCCATACGCTGCCCTCATCTTCACCGTCGAACTCTTAGGTATAGAAAAGTAGAAAGTAGAAAGTCGAAAGTCAAAAGTCGAAAGTCAAAAGTATTACTAAAAATAACTAATTACACAAATGAAAAAATTCAGTATCCTCATCCTTGCCGCAATGGCAATGATCTCGTGCGGAAACACCTACACCGCACAACAAGTGTCTCTCACTAACATGAACGACTCCGTTAACTTTGCATTAGGTATTGTTAATGGCGCTAACTTGAAGATTTATCAACTTCAAAACGACACTACCGACGAAATGATTGCAGAGTTCATCGACGCACTCACTCGCGGTTACGAAGGCAAAATCGAGCAGGAAAGTGAAGCTACTTCCGTTGGACGTAACATCGGTTCCGCTGTTAAACTATCCGAAGAAACAGGTCTCGCTGAAAACGACTGCTGGACGCTCAACGAAAAAATCTTCTTCCAAGGTCTCATCAATGGTATCTACAATGACACTGTCGTTATGAAAGCAGATTTCGCGCGCACGTACTTCCAAAATGCGTACACCAGCTCCATCAACGACACAATCTCTAAAGCTGGCAAAACCATCAAAGCTAAATGCGGCAAAACAGCCAAAGTCATCACACTCAATGACCGCACCGACAGTCTGAACTACGCCTTCGGTCTGCTCAATGGCTCCGAACTGAAAGCATACGTGCTCGTGAACGACAGCGACGGCACTATGCTCAAAGAACTCATCGCAGGTATCAACAAAGGCCTCAAGAGCAAAATGCGTAACCCACAAATTGTGAACATCGGCGAACAAATAGGTAAGAGTATCAAAGACCAAGAGGCACAAGGACTTGTTGGCGAACCTTCCTTAGCAACTGACTTCGCACTCATCAAACAAGGTTTCATCAACGGACTCTACGGCGCTCACGACCAATTCACAACCCAAGCCGCAAGCGAATATGTGCAAAACACCCTCAATGCTATCAAGTATGGCGAAGCAAAAGCAGCCGGTGAACAGTTCCTCGCTGAGAACAAACTCAAAGATGGCATCATCACCACCGAGAGCGGTCTCCAATACGAAGTATTGAAAATGGGTAATGGCGCTAAACCTACAGCTGAAAGTCGCGTTAAAGTACACTACCACGGCACCCTCATTGACGGTACCGTCTTTGACAGCAGCGTCGATCGTGGCGAACCTATCGTCTTCGGACTTAACCAAGTCATTAAAGGCTGGACAGAGGGCGTACAACTCATGCCTGTTGGCAGTAAGTTCCGCTTCTATATACCTCAAGAATTAGGATACGGCGCACAAAACGCTGGCTCTATTCCTCCTTACAGCACCCTCATCTTCGAGGTTGAATTGCTCGGCATTGAGTAATCTCACCACATGGGCATCATCGCTAAACAGAGTATCAAAGGCACTATCGTAACGTATTTAGGCGTTGCGATAGGCTTTGTTACTACTTTCTTCGTACTAACCCGATTCCTCACATCTGAGGAAATCGGGTTAGCACGTGTTTTGATTGATGCTGCAACGCTCTTTATCGGTCTCGCACAACTCGGCACCAATGCCTCTATCATCCGTTTCTTCCCATACTTCAACGAAAACGGCAACCACCACGGATTCTTCTTCTGGGTGATTATCGTGCCGCTACTCGGCTTCGCACTCTTCACAGGCATTTATATCGCCTGCCACGCACCATTGGCAGATTGGTTCGGCGAAAAATCCCCCCTCTTCATAGACTATTATTACTTCGTCATACCCCTCGCATTTTTCATGCTCTATCAGGCAGTTTTTGAGGTAAGCGCATCTGTCAAAATGCACATAGTTATCCCAAGAGCCGTTCGCGAAGTACTCGTCCGCGCTGCATTGCTCGTCTCCTACTTGCTCTACGCTTTCCATATCCTGTCCTTAGACGGATTAGTCATCGCGCTCTGTACCAGCTATGCCATCGCAGCTATCGTTAATATCATCTATTTCTTCTCATTAGGAGACATCTCTCTCCGACCCGACTGGACTTTTCTGAGGACACATCGCGAACTCGTACGCCGATACCTGCTCTACACAGGATTCCTCATCGTCTCTGCACTCACATCCGTACTCGCACCCACTCTATCCAGTTTCTTCATCACAGCACAGATGGGCTTGCAATACACTGGCATTTTTGCCATCGCTACTTACATCGCTGTCATGGTCTCCATCCCCTATCGCTCACTCGTAGCGATTACACAACCTGAACTCGCACAAACCATCAAAGACAATGACCGTCACAACACGACCCGACTCATCGCACAAGCAAGTAATAACTTGCTACTCATTGGCGGTTTCATTTTCCTACTCATCTGGATAAACATCGACCTCGTTTTTGCGATTCTGCCGAACGGAGACCAATATGCCTGCGCCAAACACGTCGTATTGCTACTCGGCATTGGACAATTGATGGCAGCGTCACTCAATATCTTCCTATCAGCCCTCAGTTACTCGCGTTTCTATGCGTTCTCGTTATTCAACTCGCTCGTGCTGACTGGCTCTGCCCTTTGGCTCAATAATCTTCTCATCCCTCAATATGGCATTGACGGTGCCGCTACCGCTACCGTCATCAGCGATATTATCTATTTCCTATTAGCCGTTATCACCAGCTGCACTGCCCTGCATGTGCAACCTTTTAACCGCCGACACCTCTATACAGTCCTTCTTCTCTTACTTCTCTTTGGTGCCAACGCCCTACTCTCGCACGCCCATATAGCGCACACACTCTCACCCGTCGCTGCACTGTGGATTAGTAGCATCGTACGCACTATCGTTATCATGGGATTAGGACTATTCATCGCATATCGACTACAACTATCTAAAGAAATCAATGCGTTACTTTGTGGAATTTGCATACAACGGAAGTGATTTTCACGGTTCACAATCGCAACCGAATGGCATCACTGTGCAGGCGACGATGGAGCAAGCATTCGCCACTATCTTGCGCGAACCTATCGCCCTCACTTTTGCAGGACGCACAGACGCAGGTGTTCATGCACGACAGATGTTTGCGCACTTCGATACCAACATCAGTCACGCCATACTCAACACCATCACACCGCGACTCAATAACCTACTTCCCGCTTCTATCGCTATCGCACGTATTTTTCCTGTAGCCGATGACTTACACGCACGCTTTTCTGCGCGCTCACGCACGTACGAATACCATATAAGAACTAGCAAAGACCCATTCGCACAAGGATTCTCCGCACGAGTAACTCCTGATTTGGACTTTGACCGCATGAACGAAGCTGCACAATCGCTGCTTGGAAAACAGGACTTCGCATCGTTCTGCCGCGTACATACAGATGTCAAAACTACGTTCTGTACCGTCTTCGAAGCCTACTGGAAAAATAACGTCTTCACCATCACCGCTGACCGCTTCTTACGAAACATGGTACGTTCCATCGTGGGCACACTAATCGAAGTGGGACGAGGACGTCTCACACCTGAACAGTTCCGTGAGATTATTGCTGCGCACAACCGATGCAAAGCTGGACAATCTGCACCCGCAGAAGGATTATATTTAACGCATATCGAATACGACTTCTAATGGATACCATTGCTGCCATATCAACCCCATACGGAATGGGCGGAATAGCCGTTATCCGCATCAGCGGCGAACAAGCCATTCCCATTGTCGAACAACTCACCAACTCTACACTTACACGCCAAGTACATCTCCGCCAAGTCCCCGACCTGGACGATGTCGTTGTTACTACGTTTCGTGCACCGCACTCCTTCACGGGTGAAGATGTGGTCGAAATAAGTTGTCACGGAAGCCTTTATATACAGCAAGAACTATTACAGCGACTCACCGCTGCTGGATGCCGACTCGCCAAAGGAGGAGAGTTTACGCAACGCGCGTTCCTCAATGGCAAGATGGACTTGACGCAAGCCGAAGCCGTTGCCGACCTCATCGCTGCACAGACACAAGCCGAAAAAGACCTCGCACTCAATCAATTGCGCGGAGGTATATCGACGGAATTGGCTGCACTACGAGACCGACTTCTGCATTTCACATCGCTTATCGAACTCGAACTCGACTTTGCCGACCACGAGGAATTGGAGTTCGCTGACCGAAGCGAACTGACTGCACTCGCCAACGAAATGGAGCAAACTATCACACGATTGGTTACCTCTTTCCAAACTGGTAACGCTATCAAAAACGGTGTTCCTGTGGCTATCGTCGGTGCCACCAATGCTGGCAAATCCACCCTACTCAATGCACTCTTAGGTGAAGAACGCGCCATCGTCAGCGACATTGCTGGCACCACACGCGACACCATCGAAGATACACTCATCTTAGACGGCATACTCTTCCGTATCATTGACACTGCGGGCATTCGGCAGACAACAGATAGCATCGAGTCGCTGGGCATTGAGCGCAGCCTACAAGCCGTCGAACGCGCCGCCATCGTCATACATGTCAATGACATCACCCAACCGACCGAACCGCTTACTGCTATTATCAACCCCGAACAACTGCAAGGCAAAGCCATTATTGAGGTCTATAACAAAGCCGACATCCTCTCCACCCAATCAGCCGAAGGCGGTCCATCCTCCATACTCCATACTCCTTCAGCGAAGCGGTCCATACTCCCCATCAGCGCCCAGCAACGTGAACTCGGCAACCTCACTAACCTACTCGTGCAAGCCGCTGGCAATTTGCACCCTGAAGGAGCTGTCATCTCTTCCGTCAGACATTATGAAGCATTGACGCGCGCATTAGAGGCGATACGACGTGTGCAACAAGGTTTGGCTAATGCGCTCAGCGGCGAGTTCCTTAGTATGGACTTGCAAGACTGCCTTAATGCGCTCGGCGAAATAACGGGACAAATAACTTCACAGGAAGTGCTGAATAATATCTTCAGTAAATTCTGTATCGGTAAATAATAACTTTATGAAAAACGCACTTACTCTTGTACTCTTATGTACTATTTTGACATTAGTTAGTTGCCATCGTACGGTCAATACCAATCCCGAGATAGCTCGCATTGATTCTGCTGTAGCAGTCGCCAAGAACACCCATCGTCAAGTACTCTGTCAAATGGGTGGAGACTGGTGCAAATGGTGTCGTCAACTCAATAAAGAGATGGCAGAGGATTCTGTCTTGAGTCAGTTCGTAGATGAGCACTTTGTCTATATCCATGTCACATATAATGGCAAGGACGACACACCGTCGCAAGAACTCAATGAACGCTTGCAGAACGCTGCTCGCTTTGGTTTTCCTGTTTGGGTGATATTGGACGGGCGTGGCAACATCGTCCATATCCAAAACACCGCCTACCTCGAGTCTGGCTTTGGTTATGACCACCAACGCCTTCTCGACTGCCTCAACGATTGGAAATAATAGCTACAACCACTACGACCTTGTTGCGGAAAGTGAGGGATTCGAACCCCCGGTACGACGTAATGCGTACACCGCATTTCGAGTGCGGCTCTTTCGACCACTCAGACAACTTTCCTCTAATAATTTATGTCTTACTCTTTTTGCGACTGCAAAGGTACTGTTTTTTTTTGATATACCAAAATTTTTGACGCAAAAATTATTCCTTAACACGCATTTTTTGACAAATGACAGCGTCAGATTGCAATGTCCAGCCTTTTAGTACCGACGAGAAGTCATATTTCAATGACCTAAATATCTGCAAACTTGGCTCATTATTCGTTGCAATAACGCAGTACAATAGACGCAAGTTCAAATGTTCAAACGCTAACTCCTCCAATAATCGAACTGCCTGCTCCCCTACGCCTCTACCTCGCGACATAGGCGATACATAGATGCCTATTGCTGCACGACGATTAACTGGATCTAAATCAAATAAGTCTATACACCCCAAGGACTGACCATTTTCCTCTATCACCAGCCTTAACTGTCCATCCCGAAAAACATCCCCAGTAGAAGCATCTACATAATCTCGTAAATCCTTCTGCGATAGAGGATTATGCACGCCGCTTGATGCCCACGATGTAGCATCGTTTTCCCATTGATATAAGTATGGGATATCTGTTGGTTCTATTTTGCGCAGTTTTATCATTGTTTCAAAAACAAAGAACCCCAGAGTAAGACTCGGAGGTTCTGAAAATGGCGGCTACCTACTCTCCCACAATTGCAGTACCATCGGCGATGCTGAGCTTAACGACCCTGTTCGGAATGGGAAGGGGTGGGACCTCAGCGCTATAACCACCTAAATATAAGTGTTGACGTATGACATGTAAAAACAATATAAAGAGCTAGATGTTTTTTGTGCTCCTATATGAGAAACACTTTTTAAGAAAAAGATTTCGGGCAATTAGTACTGCTCGGCTTTATGTCACCATTGTACACC
>JAKSNG010000034.1 GCA_024400125.1 Paludibacteraceae bacterium | reverse complement strand
TGGTGGAATCGGTAGACACGAAGGACTTAAAATCCTTTGGCCAGAGATGGCTGTGTGGGTTCAAGTCCCACTCGCGGTACAAAAGAAAAAGAAGATGATAGCCATCTTCTTTTTTTATATCTGTTGATTACGATATCTCACTCCAGTTGGTTGCCGTCTGTCGCATGATGTCAAGGCGACGTTTATAGATGCGATTAAACTCATCACTCAGTGTTGGGTCTTGCTCTAAGATAGCATTGGCTGCTTGCCGTGCTACTTCCAATAGCTGTCCGTCCGTCGAAAGACTGGCTATTTTCAACTCAAAAGGCAAGCCAGACTGTTGCGTTCCCTCTAAGTCGCCAGGTCCTCGTAGATTGAGATCTTCTTCAGCAATACGGAAACCATCATTCGTTGCTACCATAATATCAATTCGCCTCCGCGTCTCTTTGGTCATCTCTAAGCGAGTGAGTAATAGGCAATAACTTTGATCTGCTCCTCGCCCTACACGTCCGCGTAACTGATGTAATTGACTCAAACCAAAGCGCTCTGCATTCTCAATCACCATCACGGTCGCATTAGGTACATTTACACCCACTTCAATCACCGTTGTGGCAACCAAAATCTGTGTCTCACCATTGGCAAAACGCTGCATTTGGACATCTTTGTCTTTGGCTTTCATTTGTCCATGCACCATCGATATACGATACTGTGGGAAAGTCTCACAGAGCTCGTTGTAACCATTTTGTAGGTCTTGTAGGTCTAATTTCTCGTTCTCTTTAATCAGCGGATAAACTACGTACACTTGTCGTCCTTGTTCAATCTGCTGCGTAAGGAACTGATTGACACTGACTTTGCGTTGAATAGAGTAGTGCAACGTATGGACGGGTTTGCGGCCTGGTGGCAGTTCGTCAATGATACTCACGTGCAAGTCGCCATAAACAGTCATCGCTAATGTGCGTGGAATAGGTGTTGCCGTCATCACCAATACATGCGGAGGTCGGATATTCTTAGACCATAACTTAGCGCGTTGTGCTACGCCAAAGCGATGTTGTTCATCAACAATCACTAAACCCAAATTAGCAAACTGCACTTCATCTTCAATCAGCGCGTGCGTTCCAATCAATATATTAATCTCACCACTCCGCAACTGCTCATGCAATGTCTCGCGTTGTTTCTTGGTGGTGGAACCTGTCAGCAGCGCAATATGAATAAGTGAAGGCGGAAGCGATTGTGTGAGAGTAGTTAAGGTCTCCAAATGCTGGTTTGCCAAAATCTCCGTTGGAGCCATAATACATGTTTGGTAACCATTGTCTGCTGCGAGTAGTGCGCATAATAATGCTACCAATGTCTTGCCCGACCCAACGTCTCCTTGTAGCAGTCTATTCATCTGCTTGCCAGACTTGAGGTCAGCTTGAATCTCACGCATCACACGTTTCTGAGCATTAGTCAACGCAAAGGGCAGACACTCGTGATAGAACGTGTTGAAACGTTTGCCCACAATAGGCATCATAAAACCTTCGTTCTGCTCACGCTGCTTCATCTGCCGCAGAATCTGCAACTGAATATAAAATAGCTCCTCGAATTTAAGTCGCTCACGTGCTTTTTGCATCGTGGGAGTATCTTTCGGGAAATGAATATTGCAGAGCGCCTCGGTCAGTCCCATCAAATGGTAGTGGTTGAGTATGTCTTGTCCCAAGGTCTCTGGGACCCCCATCTTCAAGTCGGGCATCAAGCCCGCAACGATAGTCCGTACAGCTTTGGAGTTGAGCCCGTGCTGTTTCATGCGTTCGGTGGTGTTGTAGTCTGGCTCCAAACCCGTCATCATCTGTGGAGTTACTTTGCTCATAGGAGTGAGCTCTGGATGCACAAAGTTGTACTGGTGATTGAAACGTGATGGCTTACCGAAGAGCAGATAATCAATACCTTTCTCTAACTTAACATACTGCACACCACGGAACCATACTAATTCAATTTCGTGACTACCATCTGTGAACGTGGCACTCAATCGTTGCCCTTTGCCTACACCAATTGTGTGCCAATCTGTAACTCGACCCACAATCTGTACAGCCGTGTCCTCATCTTCTATTTCATGAATCTTATAGAAACGGCTGCGGTCGGTGTATTTATAGGGATATGTGCGCAGCATATCCATCGCGGTCTGCACACCTAATTCTTTACGAAGAGTGTCGGCACGTTTGGTACCGACACCCTTGCAATACATAATATCTTGGTTAGCTAATTCCACTTATTGCAAACGGAAGTTTACAGGCACTGTGTATTTAACGCGAACGGCCTTTCCACGTTGTTGACCAGGTTTCCATTTAGGCATGGACTTAATCACACGTACAGCCTCTTTATCCAACGATGGGTCACCTCCAGAACGAACAACTTCTACATCCACAATCGCGCCATCTTTATTAACCACAAACTGGCAGATTACACGACCTTGAATGCCGTTCTCTTGGGCAATGACAGGATATTTAACGTTCTCAGTAAGGTACTTGAATAACGCTTGTTGTCCACCTGGGAACTCTGGCATTTTCTCAACCACCATGAAAATCACTTCTTCTTCCTCTTCTTCCTCTTGAATCTCAATCGGAGCTTGAATAATGACCTCTTCCTTGGTGTCCTCTGTGTTAATCTCAATCTCTTCGGTCTCTACATCATCTTCGACCACATTGAGAACTTCCACTTCTTGAACTGGAGGTGGTGGAGGGGGAGGGGTTGTCTCTTGACTGGTTTGTTGAATTTCAATCTCTTCCTCAAATTGGAAATCTGTGTCCGCTACTTCGTATTTAACGACTTCTTTTTCAGTCCATTCTAATGCTACGTAGCATACACTGAGAACAAACACAAAACCTATCAGTACATAGGTCAATTTTTTGTCCTCTAAACTGGCTTTTTGTGATTTTTTAAGTTGCATAACTTAGGTATTAATTCAATTCAGCGTGCAAAATTACTCTTTTTTTCTGAAATACGCAAATTATTTTGCATTTTTTTAGTATTTTCGTCCTCGACACCAATTCCAGAAGGTCGCAAAATGAAACCACCACTTGTAATATTTCTCTATTTTATAGTATGTTGTCTTGGTACTTCCAAACTGCTTATAGTGCTGAGCAACCCCACGAACCATACTCCCCTCAAAGTCAAATGCAACGCCTTGTTCGCGTGCTAATTTGATGGCTTCTAATACCAACAAAGCACTGGCTCCGGAATCCTTATACTGCGGATCATAACATGGAATGAGGTAATACATAGACTGCTTATCCCATACCACAAATGCGGCTGCATAAGCGACGCCGTCTGCATTGCGAATAACCAAAATCTGCGATTGTTGGCGACGACTCGTCTTGCGCTCTAACACCAAGAAAAACTCCCGCTGATAACTAATCTGCTTGCGTTGTAGTTGCATGCAATCGGAGTGGAATTTATAGAATTGCTCTGCCGTCATGTCGTTTGCCACATGTAGTGACAACGCTTTTTGCAATTGACGTTTTTTGTTCTTAGAGAATCGGTCTATCACCTTATCTAAGTCCTTCAAATCTTCAATGCGATAGGTGACTTGTTCTTCAATCTTAAACTCGTGTTCGTGTAAGAACTGCGGAACAGGACTGCCGATTGGGTATTTTTGAGCATAGTAACTCAGACCTAATTGCTGCAGATGTGTAGCGACAATGCGTGTGACGGCTTCTAATTGCTCTGCCGTGAACGCTACTTGCTCACTTAAATACAATCCGCCAATCTGCGTCTGCTGCGGCATCAATATATATTTCGCCCACGTGCGCTCGCGTAAAAGATAGGGTAGTGCTGCCACAATGTCAGTTTCAGCTTCTTCTATCTGCACCTCTTCTTTACGAATAAGTAGCACATCCCATTTCTTGCCAGCACATACTGCATCCAGCCACCATGGCTGCATAAAAATAGGTAAACGCTCTTGCGTAGTCACCCATTCAGCATATTGTTCTTTGTTCGTCATAGATTATGATTGGGTTAAGATCTCTTTCTCCATCGCTGCTATCTGACCCTGACAGAAATCCAATAAGTCTTTAGCTTCCTGTGCTTTGGCTTGATAGACATCCATGGAGAGAGCTTCTGCTTGTTCTAACTCTTTTACAATGAGTTCTATCTTTTTGATGGCTTCGTCGTAATTCATATTATTGTCCTTTCCCATCTACAATGACACCTATAGTATAAAGTATAATTTTCAAATCCAATCGAATAGACATATTCTCCATATACGTAATATCGAAGTTGAGACGCTCTACCATTTTTTCGATGGTGTCTGTATAGCCAACTCGAATGGGACCCCAACTGGTCAAACCTGGTCTAATCTTATAAATAAGGCAATAGTATGGTGCTTTCTCTTCTATCTGTTTGATAAAGTACAAACGCTCTGGACGAGGTCCTACAATAGACATGTCTCCACGAAGAATATTCCACAACTGTGGAAGTTCGTCCAAACGATATTTGCGCATCCAATGTCCCACTTTTGTGATACGCGGGTCGTCCTCAATAGTCAATTGGGGTGTACCATTCTCTGCGCCGTCTAACATTGTACGAAACTTCAATATTTGGAATGGAATACCATGCAAACCAATACGCTCTTGCTTATAAATAATTGGTCCTTTGGAACTGGTCTTGACTAAAATAGTTAGCAATAAAAAGACGGGCGACAGTAGTATCATTGTCACCGCAGATGCTACAATATCAAATGCTCGTTTAATACATAGTTGTGCATCGCTCATTTTGTGGTCTGTGATACGCACTTCAGGACCTGCACCTAATTCTCGAATGGAGGCTGCACCAACCAGCAAATCGTACACGCGTGGTTCCACAATGATGTCTTTGCCACTGGGATAAGCTGCTGCTATTTGTTTATACAACTCGTGTTCGTCTCCGTTCTTAGGCATAGAGATGCGAATGCTCCCTAAACCTTTGTTGGCGGCTTTGGTCACGAATGTGATGATAGCACGAACAATCCACGTGATGGTGAACTGTAGCCCGAACAACACCCACAATGAGCCAATATAGCGGTGATAAGACGTCACTTGGTCATCAATGATAATTACGAAGAACGACCCTAAACTAATAATGATAGAACTGAAGAATGTGGTCAGAAAAACCTCCGTCTGTTTTTTCTGGAATGGTCGCAAATAGAATCCACTCAAATAGTAAATGATGGAACAAACGAAAGGAAAGAGAATGAGTGGACGATAAAAGTCAAAAGCAGGAATGAGTAACGCACCATTGCCAAAAACTCGTCCATCATAAACAAGCCATCGGAAAAGTAAAAAACTCATCCAAACCACCTCTGCCGATATGAAATCAGCAAATAGGTATTTAAGTTGTTGTTTTCTTTGTGCGGTCATTTGCGAATGATAACAAAACTATTGTCGCTATTGACTTTAATGATACTGCTTGGTTGTTTTTCTTCTTCGTCCGTTTGTCGGTAGCGACACACATAATCCATGGCATTAACAATCTCTAGTGTCACTTGACGGAAGTTCTTGGCGGTGGGCTCACCGCTGATATTGGCAGAGGTTGACACAATGGGGTGATGCAGTCCCTCACACAACGCTTTAGAAAATGCTTCGCGTGTGATACGGATGCCGACACTGCCGTCTTCTGCCACTAAATTCTCTGCCAAATTCCGTGCATTGGGGTAGATGATCGTCATGGGGCGTCCTTCTTCGCTGGCTTCTAATAACTGGTCTGCTGCGGCAGGAACATCCACGTATCCTTGTAGTTTGCCTGGACTGTCCAGCAGCACCAACATAGATTTCGAGTCTGCACGGCGTTTAATCTCATATATGCGTTGCACAGCTGCCGCATTGGTGGCGTCGCAACCTATCCCCCAAACGGTGTCAGTAGGGTAGAGAATAACTCCACCTTCGCGCAGCACACGAATGGCTTGCTGTAAATCGTCCTTTTCGTATCGCGTTTCCATAATCGGCTGCAAAAGTACAAAAAAATTTGCATATATCAAAATAATTTAGTACTTTTGCGGCGTTTTTTGGAAAAATCACAACAATACATATACCGCTTTGTTTGGCAGTTGTGGGCTGAACGAGCATAAACACTTGTACGTTTATTAATATGATTAACATTTCTTTAGAGGACGGAACTCACCGTTCATGGGACAACGCGGACGTTCAACACGCGTTTTGGCACACTTCTTCTCACTTGATGGCTGAAGCTTTGCAGGAACTTTATCCTGGTATTCAATTTGGTATTGGACCAGCGATTGAAAATGGTTTTTATTACGATGTTATGCCACCAGAGGGCGTGGTTATTACCGACGCTTGCTTTGCAGACATTGAGAACAAAATGATGGAACTGCATCAGAAAAAAGAGGAACTCGTTAAACGTTCTATCTCGAAGACTGATGCGCTGAAGATGTTTGGCGAAAAAGGACAAACTTACAAATGCGAACTTATCAACGACCTTGAGGAAGGTACCATCACGACTTACACGCAAGGCAATTTTACAGACTTGTGTAAAGGTCCTCATATTGCTTCGACCGAACCAATTAAGGCAGTAAAGATTTTGTCTGTTAGTGCAGCATATTGGCGTGGTGACGAGAAACGTCCTATGATGACGCGTATCTATGGTATCACCTTCCCTAAAAAATCTATGTTAGATGAATATCTGACATTGCTGGAGGAGGCTAAGAAACGTGACCACCGTAAGATTGGTAAGGAATTAGATCTATTCATGTTCTCTGACATGGTTGGTAAAGGACTCCCTATCTGGTTGCCTAAAGGCACGGCTTTGCGCTTACGCTTGGAAGATTTCTTGAAGAAGATTCAAAAAAGTTATGGCTATCAACAAGTCATCACCCCGCATATTGGTTCAAAGAACTTATACATCACTTCTGGTCACTGGGATCACTATGGCAAGGACTCTTTCCAACCTATCACTACGCCAGAAGAGGGAGAGGTGTATCTGCTCAAACCAATGAACTGTCCTCACCACTGTGCTATCTTTAAGAATAGTCCTCGTTCCTACAAAGACCTGCCTTTCCGTTGTGCAGAGTTTGGTACGGTCTATCGTTATGAGCAGTCTGGCGAACTGCACGGTTTAACCCGCGTTCGCTCGTTCACGCAAGACGATGCACATATCTTCTGCCGTCAAGACCAAGTTAAGCAGGAGTTTATTCGTGTGATGGAGATTATCAACATCATCTTCAAATCGTTGAACTTCGAGAACTACGAGGCACAAATCTCATTGCGTGACCCTAACAATCACGAGAAATATGTAGGTTCAGACGAAGTCTGGGAGCAAGCAGAGAACGCTATTCGTGAAGCTTGTAAGGAGATGAATCTTCCTGCTCGTGAAGAGACTGGCGAAGCTGCTTTCTATGGTCCTAAATTGGACTTCATGGTGAAAGACGCACTGGGTCGTCGTTGGCAATTAGGTACTATCCAAGTGGACTATAACCTGCCCGAACGCTTTGAATTAGAGTACGTAGGCGAGGATAACCAAAAGCATCGTCCTGTTATGATTCACCGTGCTCCGTTTGGCTCAATGGAACGCTTTGTGGCTGTGCTGATTGAGCATACTGCAGGTAAGTTCCCATTGTGGCTTACTCCAGACCAAGCCGTTATTCTGCCTGTTTCAGAAAAGAGTAATGACTATGCACGCAAGGTGCAAGCTATGCTGGAGCAACAAGATGTCCGCGTGATTGTGGATGACCGTGATGAGAAAATCGGTCGTAAGATTCGTGACAACGAATTGAAGAAGATTCCATACATGCTTATCGTTGGAGAGAAAGAGGCAGAGCAAGGACTCGTTTCTGTTCGCCAACAGGGCGCTGAAGAAAAAGGTCAAATGACCATTCAGGAGTTTGCGGACTTAGTTAATCAAACCGTGGATGCACAGATGAACGCATACACGAAGTAAGTAGATTATCTAACTTCTAAGATTCGAGGTGTTAAAACCTTACTGCATACAAGGGGTTCTCGAAGCCGGTTGTGATGAAGCCGGACGAGGACCCCTTGCTGGTAGTGTCTTTGCTGCGGCAGTTGTTTGGAATCCGTCGTTGGATTATTCCCTTGCGGAGAACGATTCGCTTTGGGCGCGATTGAATGACAGCAAGCAGCTGACGGAGAAACAGCGTTATGAACTGCGCCCGCTCATCGAGCGCGAGGCATTTGCGTGGGCGGTGGCAGAAGTGACCGCAGCAGAGATAGACCAAATCAATATCCTCAATGCATCCATCTTAGCGATGCAGCGTGCACTCAGTCAACTCCGTGTGCAGCCCGAACATATATTGGTGGACGGCAATAAGTGGAAACCGTATATACCTGAGAATGGACTCCTGGAAATTCCTGCCAGAACGGTTGTCAAAGGCGATGCCACCTATTTGTCTATCGCGGCAGCATCGATTTTAGCTAAAACTTATCGAGACGATTATATGCTGCGGCTACATGAGGAATATCCCATCTACCATTGGAACGAAAACAAGGGCTATCCAACGAAATCGCATTATGACGCTATTCGTCAGTATGGCCCTTGTCCGTATCATCGTCAATCGTTCAGATTGACGTAGTCTTACATCATTCCGCCCATGCCTGGATTAGGCATTACTGGAGCGGGATTCTCTTCTTTCTTGTCGGTGATAACACATTCGGTAGTGAGGAACATGCCAGCGATAGAAGCTGCGTTCTCCAATGCTACACGTGCTACTTTGGCTGGGTCAACCACACCAGCTTGTTTGAGGTTCTCATAGACATCCTTGCGAGCGTTGTAACCGAAGTCACCTTTGCCTGCGCGTACTTTATCTACTACGACTGCACCTTCTTTGCCTGCGTTCATCACGATTTGACGGAGAGGTTCTTCGATGGCGCGACGGATAATTTCGATACCCGTCTGTTCGTCCTCGTTTTCACCTTTGAGGTTGGCGATAGCTTCTTGGGCACGGATATATGCCACACCGCCACCAGGAACGATACCTTCTTCGATGGCTGCGCGAGTAGCAGAGAGTGCATCATCTACGCGGTCTTTTTTCTCTTTCATCTCCACTTCGGATGCGGCACCCACATTCAGTTGTGCTACGCCACCAGCGAGTTTAGCCAAACGCTCTTGCAGTTTCTCTTTGTCGTAGGTGGATTTAGTGGCAACAATCTGTGCTTTGATTTGTGCGATACGAGCAGCAATGGCTTCCTTGTCGCCTGCACCATTGACGATGGTGGTGTTGTCTTTGCTGACGGTCACGTTCTCGGCTGTACCCAACATGTCAAGGGTAGCAGATTCGAGTTTGATACCTTTCTCTTCGCTGATGACAGTACCACCGGTCAGGATGGCAATATCTTCCAACATCTCTTTGCGGCGGTCACCAAAACCAGGAGCTTTAACGGCGCATATCTTCAGTTGTGCACGGAGACGGTTAACTACGAGGGTAGTGAGTGCTTCGCTATCTACATCTTCGGCAATGATGAGTAATGGACGACCAGACTGAACAGCTGGCTCGAGTACAGGAAGTAACTCTTTGAGGTTGGATATTTTCTTATCGTGGATGAGAATATATGGTTTATCCATTTCCACTTCCATCGTCTCGGTGTTGGTTACGAAGTATGGGCTGATGTATCCGCGGTCAAATTGCATACCTTGTACAACATCAATAGTGGTGTCCATACCTTTGGCTTCGCCGATGGTGATGACGCCGTCTTTGGAAACTTTACGCATAGCATCAGCAATGAGTTTGCCTATTTCTGCGTCGTTGTTAGCAGAGATGGTGGCTACTTGCTCAATCTTGTCGAAGTCGTTGCCGACTACTTCGCTTTGCTCTTTGATGTTAGCGACGATAGCGTTGACAGCTTTGTCGATACCGCGTTTGAGGTCCATAGGGTTAGCGCCAGCGGTCACGTTTTTCAGTCCTACGCCCACGATGGCTTGTGCCAATACGGTAGCAGTAGTGGTACCGTCTCCGGCTTGGTCACCAGTCTTGGAAGCTACTTCTTTAACGAGTTGTGCACCAAGATTCTCACGTGCATCGGGTAATTCAATTTCTTTGGCTACGGTCACACCGTCTTTGGTGATGTGAGGAGCACCATATTTCTTATCAATAATCACATTGCGTCCTTTAGGACCTAATGTTACTTTGACTGCGTCTGCCAATTGGTCAACGCCACGTTTCAAAGCATCACGTGCTTCGATGTTATATAATAATTCTTTTGCCATAACTTTTAACTTTTTACTTTTGACTTTCTACTTTCGACTTTTTACTTTCGACTTAACCAATTTTTGCGAGGACGTCGCTTTGTCTCATAATGAGCAGTTTCTCGTTGTCGATTTCGATTTCGGTGCCAGCATATTTGCCATAGAGCACTTGGTCGCCTGCTGCGAGAACCATAGCCTCATCTTTTGTTCCTTGACCTACGGCAATCACTTCGCCGCGTAATGGTTTTTCTTTTGCGCTATCGGGAATGATAATACCCGATGCCGTTTTTGTTTCAGCCGCTACTGGTCTAACCAGCACACGGTCTGCTAATGGTGTTACTTTCATAATTATTTTGTGTTAAATGATACTTTTCACTTTCTACTTTTGACTTCTCCAACTTCCGTGCCAAACTGCATTTTGTCAGTCATGACTGCCATCTTGTCAGTCTATAAGAAGTCCCATTTCAGTCCGACGCATGGGTTGCACATGAATCCTTTGCCGGTAAAGTTATAGGAGAATTCCACTTCCGTGCCGATACATAGGTTAGGACATTTGAACCATTGTCCAACCGAGTACCATAGCTGCGGCTCGGAGATAAAAATAACTGATTGATAGGGCGAAACAGGAATGCTGGGGTCTTTTCCGTAGTCAATGCGTTGTCCCCATACATCAATAAATCCGCTAAATGTCAGTCCTTTGGCCTTGAATAAGTCTTTGCAAGACCAAATAAAGGTGAATTGCAGAGGAATATCATTTCCTTTGACTTGTGTCCATTCGCCTTGTCGTAGTCTGCCCCACATATTGTAGTCATCGGCAATATATTTGAACATCAGTTCGATGGTAAACGTGTTTTTGTAGTTAGGTGTATGTAGGAAATAGTCCAGTCCGATTAGTACGGCGTTGTTGATACCATATCCATTGACGGCAGGTCCATTGTAGCTATTGCCTAATCCGCCGTTGTATTCGATATGAATACCTAAGTCTTTGGCTTTGGATTCTTTCCAGAAGTTAAGACTTCGTGCTATTTCCCAATATCCACCGAATGCGCAGTGTCGTGGGTCATTTTTTGCACGTTTGGAGAAGTGATCAACGCTGTAGTCGAAGTCCACGAAGAAATAGGTGTTTCCCCATTGGTCCGGGTGAAAGAGTTCAACGGTGGAGGTGAATCGTTCGGGGCGTTGGTTGGCACAAGCCGTTTTGAGGGAACCAAAGTCGTAGAAGAACTGCACATTGGCATCCACCGCGCCCATCGATACTGTGACCATAATGGCACACAAAACAAGACCAATTCGTTTCAGCATGGTTATCAAGTTTAATTTTCGCTGCAAAAGTACTACAAATTTTTGAATTATGCAAATTTTGGGCTCAAAGATAATTTTTTTGCTCGATTATTTGCGTATTTGGAATAATTATAGTACCTTTGCACTCCATTTTGTGGAAAAGTAAATTCAATAATCGATTAGTCCAATGAAACAACTATTATCTGTCCTTACATTATTCGTTGCGTGCGTCCAGGCGCATGCTGCATTCGATTTAGTCTCGCGTTCAGTCACTGTGGAAGATATGACGCTGAGTAAGACCAACTATTTCATCACCGTTATAGCTACGAATAGTGATAGCAGTTCGACGTATGAATTGGCATTTGATGTATATCCTCCCTCAACGTCTATTGTGGGTACATTCTCCATTGCGGACGAAACGATAGATTATTTTTCCAGTTTCGTGCATAAGACACGTGCCAACAATAAATCTGCTGATTTGTGGTACCGCTGCGAAGAAAACTCTGTAGCGACATTGACTATCGTGGCTGCGACAGACAGCACTTGCACGTTGAGTGGAAGTATTCAAGCCACATCTGAAAGCAATGGCACGGCCTATACTTATAACTTGTCTCCCATCACATTTGCGTATCGTGATTCCAAAGAACCTCCTCAACCGGAAGACCCATACCGTTTTGAGCCGACTGAGCCTACTTCGTTTCGCTTCTATGGCGATGTGGTCGATTTGCGTTGGAAAGAGGACCATGTCAATATCACGCTCAATGAGATGGCAGATAGTACGTACAATTGGGTGGAACTCAATTTGATTACGGACGAATATGCTTGGCTTGAAGGTGACTATACCATTGATGCCACAGGAGCGACCAACACGCTGACTGCTTCGCGTGGGTATTTAGGACTACAAAATGATGACCCATGTTATGTAGCCATCCGCAAGAGCAAGGAGCTTTGGGGTGAATATACCTCGTACTACTTAGTGAGCGGTACTGTTTCGGTTCGTTACAACAGCAAGGGAGACACTATCTTTGTCACGGGCGAAGTGACTTCTAAGAATGGCTCTGTCATTACGTTGGATGTGCGTAGTTATAACATGCTGTATATCCCCGAAGAGCGCCCTCGTGAGCCAGAGTTTGTAACCCTGGCGATAGACACGGTGCAGATTACTTATATTAGCAATAAGGCAGATAGTGCAGCTAATATCTATCCCTACACGTTCTCTTTCTCTGCAGGGGATGATTTTCCACAAGTCATCTTCGATATGGACTTGAGTAAGCCGATGGAATTAGTGTCTGGTACCTATACGCTGAAAGATAATCAACTGAGAAGTGTCACGCTTTTCCAGAACCAAATCGACTTTAATGCGTGGTTTTTTTACGGAGAGACGTATGTCTGGGAAAGTGTAACTCTCACCATGTCTCCTGTTGATGCGGAGCGTTGGCAATACGAGATGTTGTTAGTAGATACGATTGGTAGCGAATATACGTTCAGCATGATACAAGCGCCACATATCATCCTTTATCCTTCAGGTATTACTGCATTGCCAGAGATTGAGCAGCACTCAATGCCTGCAAGCAAAGTCCTAATAAACGGACATATAGAGATTGTCAAAGATTACGTGCGTTATTCAATCTTAGGGACGAAACTCTAACCACTTCTTCTCCATTTAGCCACAAAATTATCACCATTTTTAGGCGATTTTTGGGCGACAAAATCACTTTTTGAGTCGACACTCGATCGACACTCGGTCGACACTCTCTGTACTTTCTTTCTCCATATTTTTTGCTCAAAAATTTTGGTTTTGCTTGTCTTAGGGTGGTCGCGACGCAGTCGCGATTGTGAAGGGGTAATAGTGGAATAACACCCCTTAACGTGGCTTTGCCACCACCTCAACGACAATCCCTTGGGCATTATAGGTCTTGCCATCACGGATGATGAGCAAGTTACCATCACGGAGTACTTTTGAGGCGAGGTGGTCATACTGATGAGCGTCCGACTCCAAAGCCGTAGGTATATCTCCATAAGATGTAACAGCCCATGTCTCTGACCAAGCAGAACTTCCCATATCATTGACAGCCTGCACACGCCAATAGTATGTCGTATTAGGAATAGTCAAAACCAATGTCGTGCTATTCGTCGTCAGCGTCTCTTGATGACGAATCGTAGCAAATGCTTCGTCTTCCGCAACTTGGAAAATGTACGACTGAGCATCCGAGATATTGTCCCACAGGAACGTTACGAGCGTCTCAGACGACACTTGGGTACTATTAGCCGGCGATATTAACTGCGGTTGTGCTAATTTCGTTACCGTGGTGAAGTACCTTGGTGTTGTCCAATCGCTAATATCTTTGGAGTGGATATTACGAATACGCCAATAGTAAGTGGTGCCATATAACAACGATTTAAACGGTTCCACATAGGCATAACTTTGACTGGAAGCCTGTTTCACGCGATGTATCTCCAATAGCGGAGAATTGAAATTGAGTGTAGTATCTAACTGTATTTCGACCGAATCAATATAATTGCGATAGGCATAGTAGAGCAACGGATTGATAGATTGGTCGGTTGCGCCTTTGGCAATGGAATAAGAGGTGCTGTATGCGCCTTTTACAATAGTCGTGAACGAGCGAATCGGAGACCAATCGGAAGTATCTTTAGGTAAACACTCACGCACACGTCGGAAATATCGTGTACCAAAACGCAAATTATAGAAAGTGTGATAGTTATACGATGTGGACGAAGAGCATTTCTCTATTTTGGTCTCACATAGCGGTGAATTGAAATTAGGCGTTGTATCGATTTGCTGCTGGTAATAACTAACACCGTTGGAATACGTAAAATATAAGTCAGGTGAAGTGCTCACTTCGACGGCGCTATCATAGGGGGTAGTATTGAGATTACAGTGTCTATAGGTCTTGAAATGTCGTGTCTCTGACCATGCACTGGTGTCTTTGGCATGGCATTCGCGCACGCGCCAGTAGTACCATTGTCCGAAGTATAGTTGCGAATAGGAATAGTATGCATATTCATCACTACTGGCAGACTCGATGACATTGGTTAAGACGGGCGAATCGAAGGTGGGCACGGTGTCTAACTGCACTTGATATTTGGATATGCCTTTGCTGTATCTCCAGTACACTTTTCCGGAGGTGTATCGATTGATGGAACTGTCGGCAGGAGTGGATAAGGTGCAGAAATTATAGGTGGTAAAAGATAGTACTTTAGACCAATCCGTCGTATCTTTCTTGTGGTATGTACACACACGCCAGTAATAAGTCGTCCCGAAAAGCAGATTGTTCACCGATTGGTAACAGTTATCTTGATTAGAGCCTGTCGTTTGATAGGTGGCCTTGATAGGAGAATCAAATTGCGCAGTCGTATCAAGTTCGATAATGGCATTGTTCAGCCCATTGTAATATTCCCATCGCAGCGTCTGCTCGGTATAAGCGGAAGTCAATCCGTCGGGTGTTTTGGCTTTTGCCCTGCTTAGAGTGTGGAATCGATAGGTCTCCGACCAATCGGAACTATCGTTCGCGTTGTATAGTTTCAGCCGCCAATAGTTGAAGCAGCCTAAATACAAGTTGCTGACGGTGTAATAGATTTGAGCATCCTCATCGTTGCTCAAGCTCCGTTTTTCGCAAGTCTTGGCAGGCGAATCGAACGTAGGTACAGTGTCGATTTCATATAAGTAGGCAGAGGTTCCATAACTGTTCTTCCAGCGCAATGACTGTGTAGGATAATACCCAACTTGTGCATCTTCGTCATTGGGAGATACTAATGTCGGTTTAGACAGCGTCGTGAACCGCCATACACTACTCCATTCTGAAGTCACTGACTTATCCGATGACATCGACCTAACACGCCAGTAGTAATGGCTGTTGAAATAAAGATTACGCACAGTTGCAGAGAAGTATGTGGACGAGGATGCAGAATATGTTTCATCGCGCAACAAAGGCGAATTGAAATCGGATGTTGTATCAATTTGTAGTTGATAATAGGCAGCGGAAGATACCTTCCCCCAAGAAAAAGTCTGTTTCGTGTAGGCATTCACTATGTTGTTACTTGGTGCCGATAGCACTGGTGTGTCCAATGCCAATACATTAGTCGCTACCGCGAATAAAAGAGCTGTGATAAAAACTTTTTGCATACTTGTTGCTTCATTTTTTGTAATTCCGGTCGCAAAAGTACAACATTTTTTTTGATTGTGCAAATAAATTGGGCACAAAATGTGATTTTAATCAAATAATAGCACTTTTTGCGCATTTTTTGCCCAAAATTTTGGTTTTGCTTGTCTTAGGGTGGTCGCGAGGTGGTCCCGAAGTATGGGCGAACTTTGCTCCCGCTTTGCGGCGGCTCTGTTTTATACAGGAAGGTTTATGAAGGTCTATGAAGAATTTTTATTTAACAAAAACCGAGATTAACCTCTTGAAACAATTTGCGGCAATACCGCTAATATGCTATCTAAATTCGTTAAGTCCTATTATGCAAGCATATAGCCCTTCCCTAATTTATATATCATAGTCCTACAGACTAAATTGTTTCAAGACGATAAACCACGCTTCGCTTCAAAAACAATCCTTATTCCTAACTCCTTCAACATCACTCCCCCCCTCTCTCTACTATTCTGATTACGACCTTTTTGGACAAACATTACATTCCAAAAGCATTTTTTGCAAATTTATTCAAAAACTTATCAAGAGGCGGTGCGGGTGGTGCAGGTGGTGCAGGTTGTTTTATATATACACATATACGCGTGTGTATGTATTTTAAGCAAATACCCGCCGCACCCGCCGCGCAGAGTGTAGGCTGAATATTGCTGGAAGGTATATCTATATGATTATCAGGCACTTATGTAACATATTTGTGTTTGCGGTAAAAAAGGTATCGTTGTAACTACCCGCCACGCTTGAGTGATTTATCAAACAGGTTCGGGGGTATGTGGGGTATGTGGGGCAGGTTGTTTTATAAAAGTCGGACGCGTACGCGTATGTGTAAGGTTTTAGAAAGTACATACCCCACCTACCCCCGATTCTAATATTGTAGCATTCT
>JAKSNG010000033.1 GCA_024400125.1 Paludibacteraceae bacterium | reverse complement strand
GTCGTATTGTGCATGAGCATAATCACGAGTTGCAGAAGCAGTATGCTCCTTTTGTATCTCTTTTATTCAAAGAAGGGAACCCGTCTGGTATCAAAACGGTCTTGAGCCAAATGGGTCTCATCGAAAACGTATTGCGTTTGCCATTAGTTCCCAACTCAGACGCAGTGCAGCACGAAATTCAGGCGTTTTCTGGTCTTGTAACTGCCTGATAATCAGCACAAGACCTTAGTGATTCCTTAGTGATTCGTTAGTGATTCGTTAGTGATACCTTAGTCGGTCTCATACCTGCCTCATACCTGTCTCATACCTGCCTCAAGTCCTCGAAACATCGAGTCCTCAAAAATTTCAAAAACATATCTGCGGAAACGAGCGGAGTAGTGCGGAAATGAACTCGTTTCCGCTCATCTCCGCACTACTCCGCAGCCACTTTCAGTAAGCATTCCATGCCACTCTCCTTTTGCATTTTACTGAAATTCAGACGTTTGCGCCCAATTCGTCAACCATCACTCAATCCTTCTCACGGACGATTAGCGAGGTAGTTAGATGCGTCCACGAGAAGGAGTAATCCCTGTCTGGCAGATTTAACTAAAACACTAATATCCAACATATTGCATGTGGTTTACTCGGCAAGTGCTTATAAAAAGGAATTCGGGAATTTGCGGGAAATTCCCGAAAGTTCCCGAAAGTTCCTTGTCAATGTTTTTGGCGGAAAATGATGGAATAGATGACTGACAAAATCCTCAGCCTATGTTTTTTGAGGATTATCAGCCTTTTTAGGAAAGTGTCAACTAACTTAGGAAAGTGTAAACATAATCAGTTAATTTATCAAAAAACTGTCTACCTTATTTAGGAAATGTCAGTATAGACTGGTCGCGGTGTGGTCGTGGTTGTAGTTGGGGATTAGCAGGGTATGACGGGAACCGCTTCGAAACCCGCTATGAACCGCTTACGAACCGCTTTTTAGTTCGAAGTTGGAAGCCTGTTGCCTAAATTTTGTCCAATGGGATGGAGAAAAAAAGAAAACAGCAAATAACACAAGAGGGAGTATCAAAACAGATACACCCTCTTATGTCATCCACCTAAGATGGATAAAAAAAGTAAACTATGGGAGGAGCACAACGCGAAAGCCTAAGTAGTTGAAGCGGAGGCTCGGGGGGTAGGCGTTGCGATACGATACGCGACAGTTCCTCGCGAATTCGCCCCAGCTACCGCCACGAAACACGCGGTCCGACCCAGAGGAAGCACCTGTAGGATTGTTGGTATCATGCCCAGCATAACCGCTGCTATACCAGTCCTTGCACCACTCATAAACATTACCCGACATATCGTATAGTCCTAATCCATTGGGACGCTTGGTGGCTACGGGATGTGTGCTACTGCCACTATTGTCTGTGTACCAGCCGACTACATTTATCATATTGCTACCGGCATATTTCGAGCCATCAGCTTTGTTGCCACCACGAGCAGCATATTCCCATTGTGCCTCTGTAGGCAAGGTATAAGTTTTCCTCGTTTTGTTACTCAACAAACGGCAGAACTCCATCGCCTCGTCCCAACTAACATAGTAAATAGGATAGTCTGCGCCTACGCCATAGGTGTTACTCCCATTTGCCTTGCTTTTCTGTTGGTAGATGGATGTACCTATAACTTTTTCCCATTGAGATTGAGTAACCTCACACATACCAATCCAATAACCATCCACTGTAACACGGCGAACGTTTTTCTCATCGTCATCACAGTCACTTTGCTCAGACGTACAGCCCATAAGGAAGTCGCCTCCTTCGACCCAAATCATCTTCATATTGATACCCCAAGCGTCTTCTGTAAAGTCCGCATGTGTTCCAAAATGAGGCGAGGATGAATAGGAGGAAGAAGAAGTTTCTCCTTTAATTTGAGCCGACAACTCTTTGGCAATGCCATCTACTTCCAAGATGTCTGCCACACGTTTCATCAAATAATTGCCAGTAAGCAATTCAGCTGTTACAACATCTACCATTTTCCAAACCACATACCATGTATTGTCTGGATACTCAAGGATTGATACCCCCAATACAATATCCACACCATCTTGTTTTCCCAATGCTGCAACCTGCGTTTCGTCAACCTGTCCATTGCGTTGGTAAGAATGGTCTTGACTCAATAACGCCAAATACTTATTGCTTCGTTCCACAGCTGTATATTGAGGTAACTGATTAACTTGGATCTGCAAAGCGTTTGCAAATACGACAGCATTATTCTTCGTAATTTGATTCCAAGCATCGTTTTTTGCAATATAAACGGCAACTTTCTTGGTTTGTGCGACAGCGCACATCGTTACTGCCAAGAGGCAAAAGGTAAGGATATGTTTCATTTGGTTTAGTTATTTCAGTTTTAAAATTACTTTGTCCGTAACATCTATCGCGTCCGTTGGGGAATAATATAATAAGCAGCGATCTTCAAAGACTCCTAATAAATGCAAATCTCCTGCGACTTGTTTTGCTGCTTCATGCATTTTGTCATATATTGGAGCCAATAATTTACCTTCTTCCTGTTCTAATTGTTCTTGAGAAGTTTCTTGAAAAAATCTAATTCTATCAGCCAAAGATTGTAACTCTTGTAGTCTCATTTGTTGTACCATAGGTAAAGAGGCGGTATCGGTACTATATTCTGTTTCTTTTCTTTGGAACTCTTGAACCATCTGTTCGTATTGTTGAGCTAAATACTTTTGGAGAGAATCCATGTGTTGTAACGCAAGTTTATAATCTTCCATACTTGTTAATACACGAACCATATCAATGTGACCGTAAGAAGATAATTTTTCACTGCTAATGTTGATTGTTATTTCGTCTTCTTTTTTTTCTGTAAGAATAGTAGTATCTTGCTCTCCCTGCTGCTCGGATAGGATCAAATTTACAGGAACTTCTATTGAGTCTCTGCTAACTAATGTTGGTTCTACTCGAATAGGTATACTATCATTTTTGATAAATGGTGTAGGTTGACTGGCAGAAGAAATATTTGTTACTTTCTTTTGCGTTGAACATGATGTGATAATAATTAATAGGAAAACGAAACTGATTAACTTTTTCATATTATAAAAGATTTAATTTATTTAATACTTGTTTTGTAATATCCTTGGCATCTCTTCCAATATATACTATTGTAGCATCATCAAAAATGCCAATGAGACCATATTCTGCAGATATAACCTTAACGGCTTGATGCACCTGTACTTTCAAGTATTGCAAGGCTTGTTCATCATCGTTTATGTCTCGTCCATTGTAATATTTTTGAATATATGCTTCATATACTTTTTTAAGATCACAATTACCATATTTTGACGCATTACTAATCATAGGGGACTGAGTGCTATAATTCTGTCTATATGACATGGGATTGTTATTTATTGAACGTTTGGTAAAAGATGATAAGGATATATGAGATAATTTACTTGCTACATCATTTGCCATTGCCACACAACTACTCATAGAGTTTATATATCCATTTCCATCACATGCGTCAACTATTTCCGCTGTTTCTACATCTATTAATCGAGCAGTGATATATTTTCCTCCCAACACATCGGTTACATCAGCAACACAAACATATTGAACGCCAAATTGCTTACCTAAGCGAGAAATAGTAGTGTCATTGACGGCACCTGTATGTTGATAAGTTTGCTCCTTACTCAATTGAGATAAGAAACTATTAGTACGTTCTATAGCCAAATAACGTCCACTACTTGCGAAGCCAGCAACTAGTTTATCACCCAACACTCTACCTATTTCTTTACCAGCATCATTCTTTACAACATATACTGCCACTTTTTTAGAATTCGATAACTTTCCTTGATTAAGATTCGTCAATAGGTCAGCACATACGCTGTTCGCGGCTGCAACTAGACTTTCCAATGATTGAATAGCTCCACTACTACTTGCTGTTCTTTCTACTTGTGCGGTTTCTACATCAATAAGACGAGCAGATAGATATTGTTCATCAAACGCTTCTGCCACGGAAGCAACACAAATATATTGGACACCGAATTGCTTTCCTAAACGTGTTAGTTCATCATCATCGACCGCACCTGTACGCTGATAGCTTTGCTCTTTACTCAACTCCGATAAGAATGACTCGGTACGCTCAATGGCGGAAAATTCTTCACTACGAACAATCGCAGACACAAGTTTACTGCCTAACACTTTGTTGATGCCAGCATCCTTACCTGTTACATAAACAGCGACTTTCTTGGTTTGTGCCCCCACGCACATCGTTACTGCCAATAGGCAGAGAGTGAGAAGTTTTTTCATTGGATTGTTTGATAATTCTATTTTTTATGGGATGAGCACGACGCGGAAGCCTAAGTCGTCGTCGCGATCACTCGGATTGCCGATGCTGCGATTCGATACGCAACAGCAACTCGCGTTGTAGTACCAACTACCGCCACGCTCCACGCGGAACCTCCCTAAGGAAGCGCCTGTAGGATTGTTGGTGTCATAACCAGCATAACCGCTGCTATACCAGTCCTTGCACCACTCCCAAACATTACCAGACATATCGTATAGTCCTAATCCATTGGGACGCTTGGTGGCTACGGGATGTGTGCCACTGCCACTATTATCTGTGTACCAGCCGACTACATCTATCATATTACTACCTGCATATTTCGAACCATCAGCCTTGTTACCTCCACGAGCCGCGTATTCCCATTGTGCTTCGGTAGGCAAAGTATAAGTTTTACCTGTCTTATTACTCAACAAGCGACAGAACTCCATCGCCTCGTCCCAACTGACATAGTACATTGGATAGTCTGCGCCTACGCCACAGGTGTTACTCCCATTTGCCTTGCTTTTTTGTTGATAAATGGATGTACCTATAACTTTTTCCCATTGAGATTGAGTAACCTCGCACATGCCAATCCAATAACCATCCACAGTAACGCGACGAACGTTTTTCTCGTCGTCACCACAGTCACTTTGCTCAGATGTACAGCCCATAAGGAAGTCGCCACCTTCTACCCAAACCATTTTCATATTAATGTCCCATGCTGTTTCTGTGAAGTCCGCATGTGAACCCGAACGAGGCGAGAGGGAAGATGAAGAGGATGATGTCGGTCCACCGGATAGACCAAACATATCCACCGCTAATTTTCTAGCTGCCTTTTGGATTTCCTGTGGTTTCATCTCCACAAACTCGGAATCAAAGGCATGGTCATAACGACCTTTCTCTACATCCATCACTTTGGCAGAAATCATGACATATCCGTCACCACCTGCCACTTCGGGTACAACCACATAGTTCACTCCGGCAAGGGCACCTAAATGCTTGATTTTCTCGGTATCATCTACTTCCCCGGACTGTTGGAAATGTTGTTCTTGTTTCAACCGGTCCAAAGCAGAACGGTCAAATGCCTCGTATTCGTCGGACAAGGTAATTGCCGTTTCCATGGTCATACGAATAGATGCCAACATATATGCTGGCACTGCTTTTTGTCTATCAAGTGGCTCCAATACTGCCACAGTTTTTTTATTTTGCGCCACAACGCACATCGTTACTGCCAATAAGCAGAGAGTAAGGAGTTTTTTCATTAGCTTAAATATTAGTTTGTTACAGAACCCTCATATAACGCATCTAAATGTTCCATTTTTGCTGTTATAGCCGTGCTTTTTTCTGGGTTATTTGCTAGTATGGACAGAAGATGATTACGTACAAGTTTGTAATCTTGCATTAGTTGCGCTTTATATACAGACGGAAACATATTATATCTATGCACACTAACTTCTACAAAAGTTTCTAGCACTTTCAACTTACTTTTGTCTCCTAAAGCCATTACACATTCTTTTAGCCAAGGATAAGCTATCTCCGGATTAGTTGAATATACAACATAATCTACTCCCTTTTCTCCAAGAATATATGGAATGGGATATTGGGGGTCATCACCAAAATAAAAGATTCGTTTATCATATAACTCCATCAATTGGTTTAGATATTGTTTTTTTGTAGTCTCCGAAGTCGCATGCTCACATTTATACCTTAAAATCTTTACTCCATCCGTATATATTATTTTACCATAATTTGGGCATTGAATATATACAGATTGCCAAATTGGTTCTGCATCTGCGTAATTTTTATCTTTTACAGCTTGGTGCAATAGAGCTATATTTTCTGCGCACTCTGGAGTTATGGATAGTGATTTTTTCCATGTTGGGTCGACTTTATACAATGCTTCCATTTGACGATTGGTTTCTTCTGTTATTCTACCTGACAAATTGTCGGCAATCTCTCGAGATACAGTAACCACTTCTTTGGTATTACTCAGTTTTTTGCCTTCTGCGTCATACGTATTAACAATATCCGCAGTCTCTACATCTACCAAACGTGTGCTAATAAAATATGTTCCTGCAAAGGGCATAGTTTGCGCCACGCAGACATAATTAACCCCAAACTGCTTTCCCAAGCGAGCCACATCTTCGTCATTTACAGCACCAGATGCTTGATACGCCTGTTCTTTGCTTAATTGAGACAAGAACCCATTGGTTCGCTCTATGGCTAAATACTTATTGCTTTTTGAAAATCCTGCTACCAACTGATCACCTAAGATAATATCCACATCTCGATTACCTGTTTTGGTGACATATACAGCAACTTTCTTGGCATTATCATTAGCGCTATTATTCATATTAGATACTAGCGTTTTAGAAAGTTGATTAAATGACATAATCAATTGTTGAGCATCGTTGATACTGCCGAAAGCACTTGCTGTTGTAACTACATTCCCTGTTTCTACAGAAATAATACGAGAAGATATATATTTCTCACCCCATACATCAGCCACAGATGCAACACATACGAATTGCACGCCGAATTGTTTTCCCAAGCGTGAAATTTCGTCATCATCTACAGCTCCAGAACGTTGGTAAGTTTGCTCTTTTGATAGTTCAGTCAAGAATGCCGCGGAACGTTCTACCGCAGTATATTTTTGGCTACCAACAATCGTACTAACCAATCGATTGGCTAACATAGGATTGATATCATCGTTACCAGTAACATACACGGCTATTTTAGGCAACGCAGTTTGTGCGATAGCACACATTGATACTGCCAGTAGGCAGAGAGTTAGGAGTTTTTTCATTTTATTGTTTTAATCCTAAATTATTTACGGAAGAAGCACAACGCGAAAGCCCAAATTGCTATCGTGATTGCTTGGTGTGTAGAATTCGCGATTCGATACGCGACAGTACTTCGCATTGCTGTACCAGCCTCCGCCACGAAGCACACGGCTTGATCCACAAAAAGGTCCCACAGAGTTCGACTGCGAACTGCTGTTGTAACTGCCATACCAATCTTGACACCACTCATATACATTACCACTCATATCATACAGTCCTAACTCGTTGGGTGCTTTAGTTCCTACGACATGAGTGCCGTAATCCGGATGGTTCGAACCTTCAGCATAGCTATTGTCTGTAAACCAGGCCACCTCACCTATTGTATTGTTACCACTATACTTGTAGCCTCTGCTCTTCTTACCTCCACGAGCTGCATATTCCCATTGTGCCTCAGTTGGCAAGGCAAAACGCTTAATACCTAACTGAGACGACAATAAACTATTCAACTTGTTCACAAACGCTTGGCAATCATTCCAACTAACATTTTCCACAGGTTTTGTACTGCCTTTTGAATAACTCGGGTTACTGCCCATCACCGTTTCCCACAACTCCTGCGTTATCTCATACTTGCCGATATAGTAATGCGATAATGTAACTAAATGAGTCGGCTTCTCCCAATTGTACGCGTCAATCCCTTGCTCACTCGTCGCTCCCATCATAAATCTCCCGCCTTCCACATATATCATTTCAAACGACACTCCATTTACCGTAAAGGTCTCATTTACGACACCAGCAGACGTAGATGCTATCGCCATACCTAATAAATTGTTGGCAATTTCTCGAGATGCAGAGACCACTTCTTTGGTAGTGTTTAGCGTCTTACCTTCTGCATCAAAAGTTTTAACAATGCTCGCAGTCTCTACATCCACTAAACGTGTGTTGATAAAATAAGTTCCTTTATATGGTGTTGTTTGCGCCACACAAACGTATTGCACACCAAATTGTTTACCAAGACGAGAAATAGTGGAATCATTTACAACACCAGTATGCTGATATTTTTGTTCCTTACTTAATTGAGAAAGGAAACCATTAGTACGTTCTATGGCTAAATATATATTGCTCTTAGAAAAACCGGCAACTAATTGGTCACCTAAGATGATATCCACATCTCGATTACCAGTCTTGGTAACATATACAGCCACTTTCTTAGCATTATTATTGGTGCTATTATCCATATTGGCTACTAACGTTTTAGAAAGTTGATTAAATGACATAATCAATTGTTGAGCATCGTTGATACTGCCGAAAGCACTTGCTGTTGTAACTACATTCCCTGTTTCTACAGAAATAATACGAGAAGATATATATTTCTCACCCCATACATCAGCCACAGATGCAACACATACGAATTGCACGCCGAATTGTTTTCCCAAGCGTGAAATTTCGTCATCATCTACAGCTCCAGAACGTTGGTAAGTTTGCTCTTTTGATAGTTCAGTCAAGAATGCCGCAGAACGTTCTACCGCAGTATATTTATGGCTGCTAACAATGGTAGAGACTAGTCTAGATGCCAACATTGGATTAATCTCATCATTACCTGTTACATACACAGCTATTGTAGGCAGTGATTCTTGTGCCACTGCGCATATCGTTACTGCCAATAGGCAGAGAGTTAGAATACGTTTCATCTTATTTGTTCTTTTATTATTGTTGCTAATTTAGACACAATATCCCGATACGCTACACGTGCCGCTTCGGTGTAGTTCTTGGTGTGTCCTCCTTTTTCGGTGATTTGGTCTTCGTAGATAACTTGACGAGTAGCCACTTTTACTACTTTAATCGTAGCATCAACATACGCGAAATAGGTGTCAAATCCGCCAATAGTAGATTTATTATACTCTCGCGTGGAAGATTGAATCGTAACAATCCAGTCCGCTTTCACTTGGTCGGTTACATAATTAATTTCCAATCCAACTAGTTGTCCCTTGATAGATTCCGCTAAAGAATTATACCTATTGCCGAATAAATCAGCATTACACTGCAACATCAACGCTGTCGCATGGGAGAAAGATGCTATCCGTTGCTTCAATGTAACATCCAATTCATTCCTTTCTTCCATCAACTCACCAATACTCTCTTCTGAACAACCAAAGACAGAAAGCCATGTAAAGGCATCGTCTGACTGCGAAATCTCTTGCTCAACTTTTTTTAGTTCTTCCATGGCTTTCATTTTCTCTCCGGAAGACTCTAAATAGTCTGCAACAGACAACGCAGAACGGACTTTACCATATGCCAACTGCAATTGCTTTCGGTACAATCTATTAGCATTGGATTTGTTGATATATGCTATTGCACACCCCTCGTTGGCAGAAGAATTAAACGAAGTGGCTGTCTCAACCAATTGTAATTCCACATCTGTTGAGAATGTTGTTTGAGCAGAATAAGATATATGCGTATTTCCGTCAATAGCATTTTTATCCATCTTAGCAACATCGCTTACCCGTATCTTAATCTGCTTTGCCAAGTTGGTACGAGCAATATTGAGCAAATAGTTTTTGAATGCCGATTCGGAAAGATTACGGCTATTATAATCACACTGCACGTCACTATAATATTCCCGAGTGGTATATTTCACCCATTCTGCCGGATATTGCTCTGCATAAAGATTAATTACAGAGACAAGAGATAGCAATAAAAAAAAACGTTTCATCATTTACCGCTTTTTGCAGCATTCATAATAGCATCATTTATTTCAATAAATTGCTGCATTTCTTCTTGATTCAAATCTTTGGGTTTGAAAGCACCTGCCGTCTTCAGCATTTGATTAAATTTATCACCGCGCACAGCAACTTTCGCTGTAACATTATACATCCGTGTGGTTTGATCAAATTCAATTCTTGCAGAACCGAAAGGTTCACATGCATTCATTAGACTTGCAGAGAACTGCTCCCAATGTGACTTGATGGCTTTTTGAACATTACCATTCGGCGCAATCGTACCGCGTTCTGCCTCTGCTTTTACTGCTTGATTTAATACTTGTGAAATTGTAGCATAAGCCTCACGTTGAGCCATCTCAACAGCAGTTTGTTTGTCGTTGGCTTTTGCCATTCCTGCAAACCACTTATAAGCCACTTTAACAATGTCGGTGCCATCTTCGTTGAGGGCGTCTTCCATTGCAATACCTTGCAGTTGCACGGTTTCCACTCGAACTTTATCTCCCTCAAGTGTTTGCTCTGTAGTGATTGTAGATTGAACTGCTTGGGTTGGTACCACACTCTTTTTTGATGCGCAAGACATACATATGGATGCAGCCATTGCAATAAATAATGTTTTTTTCATTTTTTATTAAATATTTATGAATTTTGCCTACTCTTTGTCGGATTTTCGGCTTCCTCCGTTTATAATTTGTTTTCTTAGTTCATATAGGCACATAAAAAAGCGCAGACCTCTCATTGTTTACTCACAAATCGAGGTCTTCGCATTACCTTACTAGTCAAATAAACAACAGGAAACCTACGCTGATATGATATAAATAATGAACGCACGCGCGTATATACGCACATACGAGCATGATACAATCATACCCATAGGCATCTATTGTTACTTTGCCTTTGACTAGTATTCTGAAAAGTTGCGAAGTTTTCGATTTGTCAACGCAAAGCGTCAATAAACGCTATTTTCAATATGTCTTCCCAGATTTTCACTGGGGAAATCCACCCTGTTTTTTAGACACACTTGCCCTCCAGCGTAGATTTTCTTAACCCATAAAGGGTTTTATGATTAGCACTTCGTTCCTGTACGAATTACATTTTCATACAAAGGTGAAGGCTCATTATATTCCATCAGAACAGGCTCAATCAATGAATTAATCTGACGAGAGGCCTTCCATAATGGCGGAATCTCTTCAAACCAATTCCCCGTTCGATGTGGCACAATAACTGCTACATCTATATCGCTATCTTTAGTGGCGGTACCTTTATTGTACGAGCCATATAGATACACTTCTGCATCTTTGTAAATCGCTAAGACAGCTTTCTTATACTCACGGACGATTGCTATAGCTTGCTCTTTATCCATGTTTGTAATTCCTCTGTGTTAGATATTATCGATGTGCATACTTGTTCATTCAGTCCCGCAGCAATGGATGTCTTGTAAGAAGGATAACGCGCTTCAATGTTCATTGGAATCATGATGTCAAGAAAAGATAGCTGCTCCTCTGTCATATCTTCTTTTAGTCCACTGCCTTCTGCCAAGCGCAGTAAATTATGGATGTAAGGCATATCTTCTTGTCCTTTTTTAGCACACCAATATGCCTTCAAGGTCTTTTCCAAAACTTGATGACACATGAATGCGACATATATCCATCTTTTGGACTTGAATAAATCCTTCGCGGTCTCTAAATCATAGTCCGCTAAATCTATCCAATACTGCACATGATTCATAATTGACCTTTTCTTTTAATTTCGGTGCAAAAGTACTACTTTTTTTTGATATACACAAATTTTTGTGCAAAAAAAATGCAGAAGTTCGCACAATTAGAGCTTATTATACTCTTCAAGAGCCTTGCGGAGTACAATCATTGCTTTTTGCATATCCTCTTTGCAGAGCACGTATGCCATACGCACTTGGTTGCGTCCGTCGTCAGGATTGGTATAGAAACCAGTGCCTGGTGCCATCATGACGGTCTGACCTTCGTACGAGAAGTCTGTCAAACACCACATACAGAACTTCTCGGCATCATCAACAGGCAACTTCACCATCGTGTAGAACGCACCCATAGGAGACGGCGCAAACACACCAGGTATCTGATTGAGTTGATCGATAAGGAAATTGCGACGACTGAGGTATTCGTCATACACCTCTTCCATATACTCTTGCGGAGTAGAAAGGGACGCTTCCGCAATGGCTTGACCAATCAATGGAGGCGACAAACGAGCCTGACAGAACTTCATAACAGCTTGTCGCACCTCTTTGTTCTTGGTGATAAGCGCTCCTATACGAATACCGCATTCGCTATATCGTTTGCTGACAGAGTCAACTAAGATGACATTGTCTTCTATCCCCTCCAAATGGCACGCAGAAATATACGGACGCTTGGTGTAAATGAACTCGCGATATACTTCGTCCGAGAACAAATAGAGATTATGTTTTTTGACGAGGTCACGAATCTGCAACATCTCTGTTTTGGTGTACAGATAGCCTGTCGGGTTATTCGGATTGCAGATAAGTATAGCGCGGGTCTTGTCCGTAATCTGTTTCTCAAACTCTTCTACAGGGGGCAACTTGAATCCATTCTCGATGTTCGTCTTGACGGATTTGACAACGGCGCCGCAGGAAATAGCAAATGCCATATAGTTGGCGTAGGATGGGTCGGTGACAATAATCTCGTCCCCAGGATTAAGACAAGCCATATACGCAAACATAATCGCCTCCGAACCACCAGATGTGATGATGATTTCGTCCGGACTAAGGTCAATTCCGTATTCGGCATAGTAACTGACCATTTTAGTACGTAGTGACTTTGTTCCCTGTGAAGGTGAGTAACTCAATATAGATTGGTCAAAGTTCCGTACCGCATCTAAAGCACAGGTCGGCGTCGCAATGTCGGGCTGACCGATGTTCAAGTGATAGACATGAATACCGTTACGTTTAGCGGCATCGGCATACTTGGCTAATTTGCGGATTGGTGATTGGGGCATGTTTTGCGCCCGAAGTGAAATGTCCATGGGGAGTGTATATGTTGTTCTAAAAGTTTGAAAGTTGGTGTTCTAATTGTTTCTGAAAGTCGATGATGTCACCCACATCCTTTATTTGTCGGAGGTTGATGACACGTTGTCTGACCGATGCTACGGCATGTTTCGCCAATTTCTCTGCGGTAGGTGTTATCGCTTTTTCCAGTGCGTCCATATCCACATCGTAGAGCATAGTCGCGTGTACGATAGTGGCTTGGTGCAGGGTGTAGCACGCTGTCCCAGACACTTTATGTTCGCCAACAAGAATGTCGTTATGTGCTGTCGTTACTGCGTCATAACCCATTTGTCTTAGAGCTTGACTGGTGAAGTGCAAAAACCGTGCAAACACCTCTTGGCTTTTGTCTGTCGGCTCCATATACGATAGCATCAAGTTTCCCCTATCCGCATAGACGCAACCACCACCACTTTGGCGTTGTACGACGGCAATGCCGTGTTCGCGACAATAAGCCTCATTCACTTCCACTTCCTGTGCCTGATGACGACCGTAGATAACCGTCGGAGGAGCAATCCACGTGAAAAGCGTGGGTTCGGTCACCTTTTGTGATAGCTGTGCCTCTAAGTCCAAATAGTAGGTCAGCGGCTGATTAGTAATAGCGGATATGAGATTCATTAGATACGAGGTTCTGGAATTTCTTGTCCGCGGCAGAAGCGTTTGACGATTTGTCTGTCATCGCCGAGGTATGTGTAGCGTTCGAGACGATGTGCGAGATCGTAGTTGTCCATATTCAAGTCGCTATCGTCAATAACGAGTGCATCGAACTCGTAGCCGGGTTCAAAACTGCCTACTTTGCCGAAGAACGAACCACCCGACTTTGTAGCTAAATAGAACGCTTCACTCAACGTCAAGAACGGCATCTTGCCTTCCGACTGAGCATATTTGAGTTTGCTAATCTGCAGGGTATATTGTATCACTTGGAAGATGCTGAGATGGTGTCCTCCAGAGATGTCTGAGCCGAGTGCCACAGGTACACCTTCGTTGAGGAAAGTACGGATGGGCGCCATGCCAGAAGCGAGGTTGCAATTGGACGTTGGGCAGTGCACAACAAAGACTTGATGTTCTTTCATCAGTCGCAGTTCTTCGCCTTCCGTATAGCAGCAGTGTGCCATTAGTGTGGGCGTTTGACCAAACAATCCATAACGCAAGTACGCATCACCATAGCAGGTTGATTCAGGCTCAAGTTCCTTCACCCATGCTATCTCCGAACGATTCTCGCTCAGGTGAGACTGAACAGGCAAGTTATATTCCTTCGCTAATTGGCTATAAGCAGTCATCATTGCAGGTGTGCAACTGGGTACGAAACGTGGGGTAAGAATAGGTCGTACTAAGTCTTGTCCTTGCAGATGTTCAATCAGTGCTTTTTGGTCACGCACCATCTCGTCCACGGTATTGGCGAGCGTGTCAGGTCCGTTTCTGTCCATACCAACTAAACCGATATAAGCGCCCATACCAGCTTCGCGGAAGAGGTCTGCTAACAAGCATGATGCTTCACGATGGATGGTGGCAAAGGCGGATGTGCGCATAGTGCCGACACGCCAAAGGTCGCGTACAAAACGACGATACATCTTTTCGGCATAACGCGTATCTTGGTATTTGCTTTCTTCGGGGAAAGTGTATGTGTTAAGCCATGGCAGCAACTCTAAATCCATCGCAATTCCTTGATTGCGGTATTGCGGCGCATGAACGTGCAAGTCGTTCATAGCAGGAATGAGCAACTTATCTCCAAAGTCAATGATTGGCTCTTTGGAGTATTGGCTGGGTAACTCGGAATAGACATTCTCCACAAGTCCATTATCGGAAACGACAACGAATCCATGCTCCATAATTTGGAACTGTTCAGGAGTAGGAGTAAAGATGATGTTGGCTCGGTAGATTTTCATAGTGCGTAGTTTTATTTATTTTTTCTTAAAGAAACAAAGTTGTACAAGGAAATTGATTATTCCTGCGAGGAAGATGACAACGAGTGATAGGATGCTGTTATCGACATGCGTGAAAAACCGTACAGCTAAAGGCAGTAGAACTATTTGAATCACGAGGTTGATAGCGCGTGCCAATACAAATCCTTCTGCGTTCTTGATGTTCGGTCGTGTCTCGAAGGTGTACCAATTTGTGCAAATATAGTTCGGTATCATCTCCAGCACGAAGCCAATGATGAAAGCGACGTAATAGAGGGTGGTGTCTTTGGCAGGTTCACCTAATATGCGCATCGCTAATAGGAAGAACCATGTCTGCACAAAACTGCCTAACGTGCCCACTATCATGAATCGCACGGCGTTCTTAACGCGCTCTGGCAGGTACGATGTCAGTAACCGAATCTTCATTTTTTTATCAATTAAAACAAGCTGGCAATCAGTTCTTCCATAGCAGCGGATAGTCCATTCACGTCACGTCCGCCTGCAGTAGCTAACCACGGTTGACCTCCGCCACCGCCCTGAATATGTTTAGCAGCTGACTTAATCATCATACCCGCATTTTTGCCGATTTCAACGAGTGATGGGGACAGATAAACAGCGATGGTCGGCTTGCCTTCATGTTGGAATGCGCCTACTACAGCAAAGTGGTCTGTCAGCTGCTGACCGTGTAGCATAGTCAATGCGTTTCGCACGAGAGCGGGGTCGTAGTCGCCTTCCAGTCGTACCAGTCTAATACCATTGGTTTCTTTGGCTTGTGCAATCAGTTGGTCTTTGAAGATAGCGGTCTTCTCTGCCATGAAGTCTTCTACTTGTTTCTTAAGGTTACTATTCTCGTCCAGCGTTTTCTGAATGGCGCCAGCTAAGTCTGGTGCGTTATTGAGCATAGCGCGCAGGTGGATAAGCGTGTCTATCTGTTGGAAGTACAGTTCGTCGGCTTTAGCCGCTGTGACTGCTTCAATACGACGTACTCCAGCTGCTACAGAGGTCTCCATCAGAATACGTATCGAACCGATACGACCAGTATTGGAAACGTGGCAGCCACCGCATAGTTCGATAGATGGACCATATTTGATGACGCGAACATCGTCCCCATATTTCTCTCCGAAAAGTGCCATAGCGCCCATCTCTTTGGCTTTGGCGATAGGAGTGTGACGACTCTCTTCAAGGTCATAGCCTTGTCGAACGAGCTCATTAGCTAATTGCTCCACTTGGCGCAGTTCTTCGGGGGTCACTTTTTGGAAGTGGCTAAAGTCGAAGCGCAAACTATCTGGCGTAACGAGAGAACCCTTTTGCTCGACGTGTTTGCCGATGACTTCGCGCAGCGCATAGTGAATGAGGTGAGTTGCGGTGTGGTTGCATGCAATGGCTTGACGACGAACAGCGTCAACCGTTGCGTGAATAGTGGTGTTGGGCTGAGTGAAGACTTGGGGCAGTTCGTTCACAATAACCACAGGCAAACCATTTTCTCGCTTGCAATCTATCACGTTTAACTTATTGCCATTAACCTCTAAATAGCCGGTGTCACCAACTTCGCCACCCATCTCTGCATAGAAAGGTGTGTGTGCGAGAACGAGTTGGTAAAAGTCTCCTTTTTTCATAGAGACTTGTCGATAGCGGAGAATAGTGGTGTCAACAGACTGTTGGTCATATCCCACAAATTCGGGGTCACCGTCTGCGAGGGAAACCCAGTCTCCGAGGTCTTGTTTATTGGCATTTCGACCCATTTCTTTTTGGTGTGCGAGTGCCTGATTATACTCGTCTTCGTTGGTAATCATACCATTCTCACGCAGAATAAGTTCGGTGAGGTCGAGAGGGAAGCCGTATGTATCTTTGAGTGTGAAAACATCCACACCAGATATCTCTTT
>JAKSNG010000032.1 GCA_024400125.1 Paludibacteraceae bacterium | reverse complement strand
AGGTTTTAGAAAGTACATACCCCACCTACCCCCGATTCTAATATTGTAGCATTCTAAATAGTTGTATCTCGCTTAGAATCAGATTGTTGCAAGACTGTTGTGGGATTTTGCAACATACCCCCTTTTTGCTATGAAATTTTAAGAACCTACCCCTTGTTACTCACAACTATGCAGAAGGTATAAACTCAGCTGTTCACATCATACGAGAAAAGAGGCAATCTGTTAAATTACTGATAATCTGAGTGTTAAGCAGTGTGAAGATGTTGTAGGAATCCTAAACGCAGAAGGTGCAGACAGTACTTTCTAATATACATATATACACGCGTATATGTATATATAAAAATACCTTCTGCACCCTCTGCACCTTCTGCGTTTTTGTCGGCGGATTGGCGAGGATGTCCACGTCCGCAGGTGCTCCGTTGGTGCTGCGGGGCTACGTCCGATGAAGGCTGCCGTTTCCCGAGACATTCTCAGCCAGAGTTGTATGCCACAACAATAGAAAAAATATTTTTTTGTAGCACAATTGAGACGAATTGAGACGAATTGCGCCAATTTACTTTTTACCCGTGTATATTGTCTTCTGTTGGTGGTTGGTTAAATTAAAGTAGTAAAGTCTCGATGTCGCGAGACGTTGGGCTGTAGAGGTTATAAATGAGGGATGTCTTTTGCAATATCCGCTTGTGTCGGCAGAGAATCATTGAAATTGTCAGGTAAGACCTTTATCCCATCGTATGCTGTAATTGCAATTGGTTGATTATATCCCTCTAAACAATACTGGGCATACGTATTATTCTTATCCATACATATCAATAATCCCATTGTTGGATTATCTATATCTGTTTTTAGTATATGGTTTACCAATGACATATATCCACTTAACTGCCCTAAATCTCGGGAGTCAAAATCGGTTACCTTCAGTTCGACCACAACATAGGCATGCAGACGAGTATTGTAGAAAAGCATATCAGAAAATTGTTCTTTTCCTGCCACCTCTAATAAGTATTCTCTCCCCATGTAAGCAAATCCTGTACCTAATTCCATCAATAATTTACCAATGTGATGAAGTAATGCATCCTTCAACTGCTTTTCGTTATAATGTTCTTTTAATGTTAAGAAATCTAAGTTGAGCGGGTCTTTGATTAACGATTGCGCCAAATCTCCAGAAGGCAAGGGTAATGTTGCTGAAAAATTGGATATGGCATGACCTTGTTTATTGTAAAGGTCGGCTTTAATCATATTTTGCAATACGGCACGTGACCAACTATTTTCAAATATCTTATTTACATAGAAGATTAGTTCTTCTGAAGACGTAAATGACTTGTCTATGAGCACTTTATGATGCCCCCATGGTATAGCAAAAATAGGTAATGGGAATTTTCCCTCAACTTGGGGGAAAATCTCCACCGCATGTTGAGAACATATGTTTAGCACCGATTTTCCCCCAACTTGGGGGATTTTCTCAAATGCTTGACTATAGGTAGTGTAGAATTTCTTGCAATAGTATATGTTTTGGGGTGTTAGACCGCTTACATTGGGTAGTTCTTTTTGTAAGTCTTGGCTGATAGAGCGGATAATGCTTTCGCCATATCGTTTCTCCAATTGGCGTTCTACAATATCTTTTCCAATAGTCCAATAAAACGCTATTCGCTCGCTATTGATATGTATGGCAGCTTTGATTTGACTTTGTTTGAACTGCTGTCCTAATGTGGCAATCCATTGCTGGTAGTCTTTGTCAATATGTATTAGTTGACTCATAGTGTTGTATTGTTGTATATTGTAAAATTATTATTGTATCTTGTTGTGACATGGTCGAGGTCTTGTATTTTATGTGGCGGATTATTTCTTCGTTAGTTCTTGGTACATTTCGAGGAGGCGGGCGACGCAGTCGGATTCGGTCATTTTGGTACTGAAACCATACGCAGCCATAACCGCACGGTCGTTGTCTTGGTGGGCTGTACGCAAATCGGAGAATAACAGCATATCCTTATCATACATTTTTGCAAAACTGCACTTCGGATATTTGGCACGTGCATCCAAAATGGCTTGTGCTGTCTGCTCTATCTTGGCTTTCTGTTCGTCTGTGGGAGTAGGCCAAGGAAAGTTGTTATAAACAATCGTATTAGAATAACTATATCGCATTTCCAATCTTCCACAAACAGCACGCATCCAAGCCATGTGAACATTAGAAGTTAATACACCAAAATGGAATAAAGTGGCATCTGGTAACATAAATAGTTTATCACCTGCAATAATTTCTGGTGACAAATAATCTATTGGTATATAACGCCGCCCTTCCGAAGAGACTTTTGGAATAGCGATGTATTGCGTGGTACAACTGCGGTTGCTTTCAAAGAGCATTGGATATGCCGCCTTTGCTTTTGTATTTGCTCGGTTACTACTATTTCTAAAATCCCTAACTTTTTCTACTCGTTTACAAATATTAGGACATTTCATAATGTCCATAGGATTGGCATTGACAAGCCACAAACAAAACCGAGGAGAGCGGTCTATAAAATCTTTACCCATCATAAATGGGCGAATATATGGTGCTGCTAGAGGTTCTATATTCAACAATTCGTCTTTTTCTTCTCTTGTTAAAATTAGATAACCTCCATCAACAGGGTCTGATCCACGATTCATTTCTGGCACATTGCATAATGGCAGATTTCTTTTTTCTATAAAAACATTAGGTCCGTCAACTAAATACCCATTAATGTTTTGACATTGTTTGTATGTACCATCTGATAAATAAAGACGCGCAGGAGTAGAAGTTTTTGCCTTGCTAAAGCCAATAATAACACAATGCACGTGGGCTTTGAGAGAGGACTCACTATCCCAACGGAAAGTAGGATATGCAATATCAAAATGGATACCAAACTGCTCAAACAATGGTTTCCAAATGGCTGCCACTTGTTCGCCTTGCGTAATGGAATTGGTAGATACAAGGGCTGCACGGATATAAGGATTATCCTGCATCATTAGGGCTGACTTAAAATACCAACCTGTCACATAATCTATGTTATTTCCGAAAGTTGGCATAAGATTATGCAAATCTTCTTTTTGCTCGGCTGATTGATAAGCATAACCCACAAACGGCGGATTACCCATGATGTAAGACAACTGGGCGGGCGCGATGACCTCTGACCAATCAAGACGCAAAGCGTTGCCTTCGTGGATATTGTGGTAGGCTTTGAGAGGAAGAGGGCTGATATGGAATGAAGCAATCTTCTCCGTCTCACGCATCATCTGTAACTCTGCAATCCACAATGCCGTTGTAGCCACAGATACCGCAAAATCGTTAATCTCAATGCCGTAGAATTGATGTATATCTACTTTGATAGGACTGGCAAAATCGCCCATCACGATTTGAGCACCTTGTAGTTTCTGAATAACCTTATTCTCCAAACGACGTAACGAAACGTATGTCTCCGTCAGGAAATTACCGCTACCGCAAGCAGGGTCAAAGAATGTCAGACTTGCCAACTTGTCTTGAAAACGTTCATAGTCTTTTTTGGATGTGCAGGCATCAAACTCGTGGTAGAGTTGGTTGAGGAAAAGCGGGTCGATGACCTTGTGGATATTCTCAATACTCGTGTAGTGCATACCTCCGCTACGGCGCGTCTCTGGGTTAAGTGTACTCTCAAAAACTGCACCAAAGATAGTGGGTGAAATCTCACTCCAATCAAAGTCTTCACTCGCCTTAGAGAGAATGAGTTGTTTGATTTCTTCGGTGAACTGAGGAATCTCGATATTCTCGTTAGAGAACAGACCACCATTGACGTATGGGAATGCTTTGAGGTCGTTTTCCAAATAAGGGTCTCGGTCTTCAGGCTTGGTGTCCAAAACCTTGAATAAGTCAATCAAAGCACGGCGGATGTCTTTGGCAGCATATTGATTGAGGTAATCGTGAAACTCGTTCTTATCCCCAAACAGTCCTGCATCTTCGGCAAAAAGACAGAAGACGAGACGGACACAGAGTTGATTAAGCGACTGTAATGTCTCTGGGGCTTCCGGATGGGCATATTGAGGAAGAATAGCATCGTATATCTTACCCACCAAATTACCCGCCTTAATGCTCAGTTCCATCTCCTTTTTGAGATTCTCGCTACCCTCTTTGACGAGGAACTCGAGACGATACCACTCTTTTTCTAAGTTCTCCAGCAAAATCTTCTGAGGCTCGCCATTGGGTTGCTCCATATCATACACCCAAAACTCACGGAAATTGCAAGTTACAATCCAACGAGGGCGCTTGCTGTAAGGCAATTCGGAAGCATACCGTTTGGCTTGCTGAAAAGGATTGAGCAAGGAGCCGTCACTCTGTCTAATAGATTCACCTAAGTCCTTCTTGCTCGACTTCTGCTCTATCATTACTTTGGTAGAGGGAGTATAACCATCAATAAAAGCTGTGTGGTCGAGGTGTACTTGCTGTTCATACTCAATAAATTGAGCAGGGGCTTCTACTCCTAAAGCGTGCAATAAGTCTAACCAAAAAGGCTGGCTTTCGCCTTTCTCGTAGCCTTTGCCCGTCCAATGGGCAACAAAATCGTGTATGAGTTTAGTGTTTATCATCTGAGTTGGTCTTGTCAACTTTTTTGTGTACATCACACTTCGCGCTCTACCAGATGAGCTAATACCCCCTTTGGGGTCATTTATGGGTTTATATTTCCTTGTTCAAAACTTTTCCGCTGCAAAAGTACAACAAATTTCTGATATGTGCAAATAAATTTGCATTTTTAAGCAAGATAGATAATTTTTTTTGCATGAAGAAATGCTCCAAGATGTGCGATGAAATCGGCATGTGTAAGTGTCACTAAAAAGAAAAATGCAAAAAAATGATGAAAAAATTTGCGTATATAAAAAAAAAGCAGTACCTTTGCGCGATTTTTCGCGTTTATGTGTAGGTGTGTGGGTGCGAGTATATAGGGAATAGTGACGCGTAACTGACTGAAAATAAATAATTAAATATATACTAAAATGTCAAAGATTTGTCAAATTACGGGCAAAAAAGCCCTCATGGGGTGCAATGTATCGCACTCGAAGCGCCACACAAAGCGCAGCTTCGATGTGAACTTGTTCCACAAGAAGTTCTACTGGGTAGAACAGGATTGCTGGATCAGCTTGAAGGTCAGTGCCGCTGGTCTGCGTACAATTAACAAAATCGGTCTGGATGCCGCACTGAAACAGGCCGCAGAAAAAGGTTATCTTTACGAATAAGGAGGAACGACTATGGCAAAGAAAACAAAAGAAGCACGCGTACAAGTTATCTTGGAGTGCACCGAACACAAAGCAAGTGGAATGCCAGGTACAAGCCGTTACATCACGACCAAAAACCGTAAGAACACTCCCGATCGTTTAGAGTTAATGAAGTATAACCCCATCTTGAAGAGAATGACTCTTCATAAGGAGATTAAGTAATTTTTAAACACAATTAGACTATGGCAAAGAAAGCGGTCGCTTCCCTTCATACTGGTAATGCCGGACGTACACACACCAAGTGCATCAAGATGGTTAAAAGCCCGAAGACTGGAGCGTATATCTTCCAAGAGGAAGTAGTGGAAAATGAGAAAGCAATGGCTTACTTCAAGTAAGATTTTGTAAAAAATATGAAAAAAAGCATACTAAAATTTGTGAGTATGCTTTTTTTTTTGTACCTTTGCAGCGTTTTCTTCGCGAGCGCGCATGAGCGTATGCGTGCACACCCTTTATATTAAGGAGAAAAAACAATATGGAAGCTATGAAAAGAAAGTTAGTTTATTGCGTGGCTGCGGCATTGCTGCTCGTCGGCTGCGGACGGCATAATCCGTATGAGAACTTGCGTGACCGCGCCTTGCCTGTGGAGATAGAGGTGGTGGGTGAGAGTTGTCAGGTCGTTTCTGATATCTATGTGGGCGAGATTATTGCCAAGTCTGAAATACCTTTGGTCTTCCCCATGGGCGGACAATTGACGGGTGTGTATGTCAAAAGTGGCAGCAAAGTGACCAAGGGGCAGGAGATTGCTTCGGTGGATAACACCCAAGCTGCCGCCATGCTCGAAAGTGCAGAGGCTATGCTTCGTCAGGCAGAAGATGCTTATACCCGTCTCAAACCTGTATATGAACAAGGTGGCATGAGCGAAGTCAAGTGGATGGACCTCAAGACCAGTCTCGAAAAAGCACAATCCTTAGTTGCCTCTTCCAAAAAACGCTACGAGGACTGCGTCATCCGTGCAGCGCAAGATGGTGTAGTTAACATGTCCGATGTGGAAGTGGGGCAACATCTGACGTTGGGGCAACCTATTGGTCAATTGCTGGACTTGACAGGACGCAAAGCAGAGTTTACGGTGCCTGAGAGTGAGATTGGTTCACTCGCCATCGGCGACGATGTGCAAATCACTATCCCTGCTTTAGACCGTACTATTGGTGCTAAAGTAGATGAGAAATCACTTGTCTCCACACGCTTGGCACATACCTATCGTGTTTCGGCGGTTCTGAATCAGTCCTCTTATACTGCCGAACTGTTGCCAGGAATGGTTTGTCGTGCTATCGTGAAAAGTAAAAAAGCTGAAGGTCAAATCATCTCTGCTGGCTGTATTCAAACGCAGCAACATGGGCACAGCGTCTGGGTGCTGCGCGACGGCCGTGCCGAACGCCAAATGGTCAAGATTGCCCAATTCGTGGAGAACGGTGTCCTCATATCAGACGGACTGCAGAATGGTGACACCGTCATCAGCAAGGGCTATCAGAAGATGTATAATGGAGCAAAAGTATCGTTCTAATCGTAGTAAAAACCACTGTCATGAAGCCTAAGAATCATATTGAGTCTGCTATGCGAGAGCACAAATTAGTGTATCTCATCGTGGCATGTCTTGTCGGCTTTGGTGTGTTTGCGCTACCTAAAATGAATAAAGACGAGTTCCCTCAAGTGACGATTCGTCTGGGTGTTGTGGCTGCTATCTACCCTGGTGCAACTGCACAGGAAGTGGAGGAGCAGGTCGCTAAACCTATCGAACAATACCTATTCTCATTCAAAGAAATAGATAAACGCAAAACCTATAGCATCAGTAAAGATGGTATCGTATATGTCTTTGCCGCCTTATCACCCAGTGTGATGAACTCCGATGAGGCGTGGGCGAAGATTCGTGGTGGCATAACGCTACTCAAACAAACCCAACTCCCCACGGGTCTGTTGGCGGTAGCCGTCATCGATGACTTTGGAAACACCAGCAGTATGCTCTTGGCGCTGGAGAGTAACGAACGCTCGCCGCGCGAAATGGAGACATACGTAGAGCAACTGTGTGACCGACTGCGCGATATTCACGAGATGGGTAGTATAAAAATCTTAGGTACTCAACGCGAAGAAATAGCCGTACACCTGGATGTAGAGCGTATCACTAAATATGCGGTGAATCAAAACCTCATCATGGCACGTTTGGCAACGCAAGGTTTCCGTACCGTGACAGGTGAGGTGGCGAACGACATGGGCGCAGCACTCATTCATGTGGATGTGCCTTATAAAACGGAATATGAGTTGGGCGAACAAATCATCTTCTCTGACCCCGTGACAGGACAGACCATTCGTCTCAAAGATATTGCTACCATCGAACGCCGCTATCAAGACCAAACGAAGTATATTGAACGTATTGACGAGAATAGTGAGAGCAGTTGCGTCGTCCTCAATATCGAGATGCAGCCAGGAAACAACATCGTCGCATTTGGTGATAAGATAGACCAAGTACTGGAGCACATGTCCCATGTCCTGCCTCCTGATGTAAGAATGCACAAGATTACCGACCAACCTCGTGTCGTAGATGCCTCTGTTCGCTCTTTCCTCAAGGACTTAGTGGTCTCCGTCATCATTGTTATCTTGGTCATGTTGGTGCTCTTCCCATTGCGTACGGCATTGGTTAGTTCGACTGGACTGCCTGTATGTATAGCCATCACGATTGGTATTATGTATATCTTTGGAATCGAACTGAACACCGTGACTTTGGCGGCATTGATTGTCGTTTTGGGTATGGTGGTGGACGATTCGGTGATTGTGATAGATGGCTATTCCGACCTGCTCGCCAAGGGACATTCACGCTGGTATTCAGCAGCAGTCTCAACGAAGGAACTGTTTGTGCCTATGGTCATCGCCACAACCTCTATCTCGGGTATGTTCTTCCCTATGTTGGGATTGATGCAGGGCGCCATAGCGGACTTCGTTAAACTCTTCCCTTGGGCAGTATTCATTGCACTGAGTTGCAGTATCTTTTATGCAGTTTGGATTATTCCATATATGGCTGCGTCCATGATTAAACCTCGTCCTCGTGGTGCACAATTATCTACCTTTGAACGCATACAAACGACGTTCTTCACAGGTCTGCAGAACGGCTATCAACGACTCTTAGACCTCTGCTTCCGCCATCCGTGGGGCACTATTGGTCTCAGTTTAGCGTTTGTGGGATTAGGCGTAGTGTTCTTCTTCCTCAACGATGTGCAACTGATGCCAAAAGCCGAACGTAACTGCTTTGCGGTTGAGATACACTTGACGGAAGGCTCTTCTTTAGAACAAACATCGGCGGTCGTAGATAGTTTGGAGCGGATATTGAATGCAGACGAACGAGTGACTTCCGTGGCCGCTTTTGTGGGAATGGCAAGTCCACGTTTCCACGCTACTTATGCACCACAAATGGGCGGACAAAACTATGCACAGTTCATTGTGAATACCGTCTCCGACAAAGCAACTGTCAAACTCATTCAGGAGTACCAAGCCAAGACAGAAGACATGTTCCCCAATGCGTTCTGTCGGTATAAACAGTTGGACTATTTGGCGGTATCTAATCCAATAGAAATCTTCGTGCAAGGCTCTGACATCGGTCAACTCGAAGTGATAGCAGACTCCATCAAAGCTTTCATGGCAACTCTCCCAGAATTGTCATGGGTGCATTCGGACTACGACGAAACAGTGCAGACTATTCGTCTTCGTCTCAAGGATGATGAAGCCAGCCGTTTAGGTGTGACCCAGGCATCACTATCCCTCTATCTCAATGGCGCTTTGAATGGACGAGGAATGACTTCGTTATGGGAAGATGGCTACAAAACGCCCGTTATCCTCTACACCGCTGGCGCAGACACGATGTCATACTCGGATATTGCTAATGTGATGATTCCTACACTCCTGCCAGATGTATGGGTGCCTGTGCGTCAGGTGGCAGATATAGAGCCGGATTTTCATCACGCACAGATTCAACGCCGAAACTCCATTCGTACCATCACCGTGTCTGCTGATATACGAGGCAACATCGCACAAATGCGCATGATGAAACCTATCCGCAAGTATATTCGTGAACAAATTGAGCCCAACATGCCGGATGGTGTGTCTATCAACTATGGTGGCGTCACCCAACTGATGGCAGAGATGGTACCGGGTCTGATTCTGTCAGTCGCAGCAGCCCTACTCGTACTGCTCGTATTGCTGATTTATCACTTTAGAAAAGTGTCCATCTCCTTGCTCTCGCTGTCTGTGAGCCTGCTCTGCCTCTTCGGTGCATGTTTTGGACTGTGGATTTTCCAACTCAATTTCTCCATCACAGCTATCTTGGGCGTTATTTCTCTGATAGGAATCATCGTACGTAATGCGATTATTATGTACGAATATGCGGAGCACTTGGTTTATGTGGAACATAAGTCGGTGAAAGAGGCTGCTTATTTGGCAGGTTTGCGTCGTATGCGACCCATCTTCCTCACTACGGCAACAACAGCGTTAGGTGTCGTGCCGATGATAACTGCCGCTACTGCACTATGGATGCCAATGGGCGTCGTCATTTGTGTAGGCGCTATATTAACTATGCCAATGATTGTCACGCTGTTGCCAGTGGCTTATTGGAAATTATACGATCGAAAATGAAGAAGACTCTGATTATAGTACTCCTGCTCGGTTGTGTCTTAATGACTAAGGCTGACATACTGACCTTGGACTCTTGTCTCAAGATGGCGCAGCAGCATAACTGCACCATCCAAGCTGCCAACCTCGAAGTAGCTATGGCTGAAGAAGTCAAAAAACAAGTCCTATGGAAATTCTTCCCACAAGTAGATATCACTGCCTTCGCTATCCATGGCGTCAATCCGTTGGTGCGAATTGACCTCAATTACATGAATATCGGTAACCTCAATGATATATTTACGGAACTCAGCGCTACCGTTGCCGAGGAATATGACGGACAGAAACTGCAAAGTGAAATCCCATTGATGCAGTACTTATTAGTCGCCAATGCCAAAGCGGTGCAACCCGTCTATTGGGGCGGACAAATCGTCAATGGTAACCGATTGGCACGATTAGGTATAGACGCCTCCAAACTCAAGCAAGAGATTTCTGAGCGCGAACTTCTGCAACAAGTGGAAGAAAACTATTGGCTCATATCTGGACTGTTAGATAAACGGAATACATTATCCAGTGGCTTAGCGCTATTGGACACCATTCAACGTGTCGCAGAAATAGCGTTCCAGGGTGGAGTAGTGTCTCGTAACGACTTATTGCGTGCACAACTGGCTCAAGCCGAATTGGACACCAAAGCCCTGCAGTTAGAGAATGGCATTCATCTTGCTTCTCGCGCTCTCTGCCAGTTGATTGGAATGGATTATTCACAGGAACTGGAAGTCGAACGTTTCAATGTCGAGGACTCCGTTCCTCTTATCCTCAAATTGGACACCTTCACCATCGATGGGCGTCCGGAAACACAGTTGTTAGAGATGCAAATCAAAGCCGAACAACTCCAGAAGAAAATAACCATCGGTGGAACTTTACCTCATGTGGGAATAGGTATGAGCGGCGGTTATAATAACAATGCCAATCTATCTAAAGCCCCTGGTTATTGGAACTTTATGGGATTTGGTATGGTCTCTATTCCTATCACACAATGGGGAGAAACAAGCCACAAAATACGTGAACATAACTTGCGCATAGCACGCGCACAATTGCAAAAACAAGACTTGGTCGGCAAACTGAATCTGCAAAATGAACAAGCATACAATGCCCTAACTGAGTCTATTCGATTGATGGTACAACTGCAAACCAGTATGAAAGTGGCGGACGAGAACTATCGTATCGCGCTGCTGAATTACCAAGCTGGCGCATGCACCATGACGGAACTTTTGGAGGCACAGACCTTACTTCTGTCTGCGCAAAATAACTATACCGATGCGCGCATCTCTTACCGCACGGCGTTGAGAAGGTTTAATGATTTAAATAAGTGACGCCTATGAAACGATATATATTCTTTCTCACATCATTGATAGTCCTTTTGACTGCTTGCCAGTCTCGAAAACACTATTCCGACGAGCAACTTCAGCAAGGACGCCTATCCGGCAGATTCTCTGTTAGTGAAGACCAACAGGTCTATTTCTCACAAGGAAACTTGCAGTATTGTCCTGCTACTAAAACCTATCGTTTTGCAGCCAATCAGTTGACTGTGATTGGCAGTATGAACGATTCTATCTCGCGCAACTATGACGGTTATATTGACTTGTTCGGCTCTGGTACAGGCAAACACCCAGCCAGTTACGGCACGGTCGATCTCTTCTATCGCCAGTTCGACGATTGGGGACTCAATCCCATCTCTAATGGCGGTGACGAGGGGGGCATCTGGCGTACATTGACGAAGACCGAGTGGAATTATCTGCTGTATCACCGCCCCAACGCCAAACAACTGGCTACTGTCGGTTTTGTCAATGACTCCAATTTGGTTGTTATTCTCTTCCCAGATGGCTATCACGCACAATCGTCATCTTTCGTTCCACTAATGGATACGGTCGGCTTTAACGTTCTTCATCGCTATTCGTCCTCCGAAACTCAAACCTTGCAACAAGAAGGTGCCGTCCTCTTACCCGCTGCTGGACATCGACAAGGAGTTCCAGACGATTTAATATCGACTGCCGTTTCGCATGTCGGAGACGAATGTGCTTATTGGTTCGCTCCCGATACCACAGAGTCTGGATATAACTGGAGAGCACGTGAAGAAGTTCTATTTGATACACATCTCATAACCTTGAATCTCGTCATCATAAGTGAAAATGCTCTTTTCTCTGCTACTGGCTTAGCCGTGCGGCTTGTTCAAGATGTTAGAAATAAATAATCATTGAAAAACCACTATAATCATGTTAGGAATAATTATCAACCCCAAATCTGGAAAAAGTTATTTCCGCGCACAGCGCTTGTACTTGTGGCGTCTGCTCAAAAAACGCCACGAACCATTCACCTACCGCGTTACTAAATACGCCAATCATGCTATCGAATTAGCCCGCGAATTGGTCGAAAAAGGCTATGACCAAATACTTGTTTTAGGTGGTGACGGTACACTGTCCGAAGTAGTCAATGGCATCATGCGCGCTGAGATTCCTGCTGAGCAAAAAAGCCACATCCAATTTGGTCTTATGCCTCGTGGTACAGGTAACGACTGGGCACGATTCTGGGGACTGAACAAAGACTTCAAACGTTCCCTCGACCTCTTCTTCAACGGTAAACCGCAGCCGATGGATGTGGGTTGTGTCACTTACTGGCGAAATGGGGTAGAGCACCATCGCTATTTCATCAACTCGGTCGGTTTTGGTGTGGACGCAGTCACTTGTGTCGAGGCACTCAAACTCAAACCATACATCGGTAGCCACCATGTCAATTATCTCTTCGGTCTCATCATGGCGCTGCGTACACACAAATCTATGATGACGCAACTGGTGGCTGACGGCAAAGAAGTAACCCATGACCTCATGTTCACCATGAACATAGGTAACGGACCTTACTCTGGCGGCGGCATGCGACAAAACCCCGAAGCTGACCCTCGTGACGGCATTTTCCACTCAATGTTCGTGGGCAAACCAACTTTCAAACAGGTAATCAAAGCCGTGCCTAACTTGTTCAACGGCAAACTACACGAACTCCCGTTCATTCATACGTTTACCGCAAAAGATATTGAAATCAATACCAAGAAACATCTTATCTTTGAGACAGACGGCATCTTAATGGATATAATGGGACCGTGCGAAGTGCATTGTCTCCATCACGCACTCTCCATGACCGTGCCGGCTTACTGCCAAGAAGGCAAAGAAATACACGACTTCGCATGAAAGCAATGATTTTTGCAGCAGGGCTCGGCACTCGTCTGCGCCCATTCACGGATAGTCACCCGAAGGCTCTGTTGCCTTTGGCTGGCAAAACGTTGCTTCAGTTCCAGATAGAGCAATTACGTGCTGCACACATCACAGACATCGTCATCAATGTACACCATTTTGCCCAACAAATCATAGATTATGTGGTAGCCAATGATGGCTTTGGTTGCCATATCACTTTCTCGGACGAAACCAACCAACTACTCAATACCGGTGGCGGACTATGGCATGCGTATCAATCGGGATTATTGACAGACGAGCCTATTCTTGCACTCAATGTCGATATTCTATCCAATATCTCATTGCCCACATTATTAGCCGCGTACGACACGCGCGACAAGGGACTATTGGTCGTCTCAGACCGCCCGACACAACGCTACCTCTGTTTTGATAAGGATAATCTTTTATGCGGCTGGACAAATATCTCTACCGGCGAAGTCAAACCTTGCCTGCAAGAAACATTAGCAGATTCGTATCGTCGGCTCGCTTTCTCTGGAATGCAATTGATTAACATGCCTCATCTCGTGCCTTACATGGAGACATTAGCCAAAGTCAATCCTGCCTTCTCTATGATTGACCTCTATCTCTCCATGCCTGCTCGTTCTTTCCGTGCGTATGTCCCCAACGACTATCGCATGATGGATGTTGGCAAGATTGACCAACTCCCCCAAGCAGAGATTTTTGCACAATCTCTCTAATACGAACTCCCCATAGACAACAAAAAAAGAGATGCACTATGCATCTCTTTCTATTATCCCCTCTCCTTTTTTGTGATCCATGCAGGATTCAAACCTGCAACCCCCACATCCGTAGTGTGGTACTCTATTCAGTTGAGCTAATGGACCCTGCTTTTTTCAAAAGCGGCTGCAAAGATACTGCTTTTTTTTGAATTGACCAAATTTTTTTGCATTTTTTTGAAAAAATGTAGTTTCTACGTGGCAAAATTGGGGGTAAATTTGCAAGTTTCATAAAAAAACTGTACTTTTGTGTGCTAAAATGCGAAAATATGCGCCGACGCTATCTCATCTTGTTCGCTTTGCTTTTGCTGCTGCTTCAGCCGCAAGGGCTTCGTGCGCAGTACGTCGGCAGCGGAAGTAGCGTATTTAACTTCATGGACTTACCTGTCTCTGCCCGTATGGCGGCTTTGGGCGGCACTAATGTGAGTATGCGCAACGGCGACTTGTCTATGTCGATGGCCAACCCCGCACTTTTAGGCGACATGACAGACAAAGTGCTCTCGCTCAACTATGCCTACTATCTCCCAGGCACCATGTTCGGCAGCGCACTCTATGGACACAATTTTGGACGTTCGTCTATCGAAAAACATCCTGACGAACCGGACAAACCCAACTATTTTGCGGCTGGAATACACTTCTTAGACTATGGTCGTATGCCGTATGCCAATGAACAGGGCGACAAGACCGGTGGCACATTTGGTGCTCAAGACATCTTGATTAACCTCATGTACGCGCGACAACTCGGTCCACATTTCTCAGTCGGGGTTGCACTCAAACCTATCATGTCGTTCTATGAGACCTACAATGCTTTTGCACTCGGCGCAGACGTGGGCGCCCATTTCCAACTCAAAGACTCAACGTTCCAACTCGGACTTAGTTTGCAGAATATCGGCTGGCAACTCAAAGGTTTCTATTCCAAAGAAGGAGGACAAGTGCGAGAAATGTTGCCTCTTAACTTGCAACTCGGTTTCAACTATCGCTTCAAACACGCTCCTATCCGTCTGGGTATGACCATTCACAATATCCAGCATTGGAATCTCGGATATGAGCACACAAACCTGGAGAAAGAAGAGAAATCGAACATCGAATGGTATGATATGATGTTCAGACACACGATTTTCTTTATTGATATCGTGCCCAAGAGCGATCGATTCTATCTTACACTCAGTTACAACCATCGTCGCCGTGCAGAGATGGCGCTGAAAGACCAACGCTCCTTTGCTGGCTTTGCGGTCGGTGCTGGGGTGAGGATATATAAGTTTAATTTAGGATTCACTATGTATCAAGCGACCAAGTCTAATTTTACGTATCAGGTTAGTCTCGCGCTGGATATTAACTCCATGTTGAAATGAAAAAGATAACTGTTGCCATTGATGGCTATTCTTCTTGTGGAAAATCTACGTTTGCTAAAATCTTAGCAGACTATGCCGGTTATGTGTATGTGGACACAGGCGCCATGTATCGTGCTATTGCACTTTATGTGCTCACTCACTGCCCCTCTCAGGATTCTGCAGAACGTACCGAATGGATTAAGCATAACCTCACCGACGACATCCCTCTCACAGGTCTGGGTGATACCATCCGTACCCTCGAAGTGGGCAACCTCGCTTCGCAAGTAGCTGTCATTCCAGAAGTCAGACATTTCCTTGTCCGCAAACAGCAGCAGATGGGTTTAGCGGGTGGAGTAGTCATGGACGGTAGAGACATCGGAACGGTTGTGTTCCCTAAAGCCGAACTCAAGATTTTCCTAACAGCTCGCCCAGAGGTGCGTGCGATGAGACGCTTCAAAGAACTCGAAGGCAAAGGCACACCCCAGCCGTTTGAAGATGTACTCAGGGATGTCAACGACCGCGATTATCGTGACACACACCGTGAGGAATCTCCTTTGCGACAAGCAGAAGACGCGATTGTCCTCGATAATTCCGATATGGAGATTCCCGAACAAGTAACTTACCTAACCAAACTGCTCGACGAAGCAGTCGCTAAAAAGAACGCCTAACGCGTTCTTTTTTATTTCTCGATTCCTCGATTTTTTCGAGATTAGTGTTCATGCGTAGCATGTTGTTCGGCTGCTTGCAGCCTTTGTGTGATGACTATGGAGTCGGTCTTACTTACTTTACAAGCGATGTAATCGCGAGTCGTAAGTAATGGCTGACGTAATAGGCATTTGTGTTTAAAACTTTCAGACTTTGAATATGTGCCCACATAAATTGCCGATTTTTAAGAATGTGCTATACCTTATTAATAATCGCGCATATACGCGCGTGAAAATTTGTGTATGTGAAATATAAATATTAATTTTGCACCGTTTTTTGAATACAAAAATGAATTATATGGTACAAAAATCTTAAAAATCGTATGAAAACAAATTTACAACTTAAACTCATTCTCTTCCTCGCTCTCGCGATGGCAAGCACAACAAATTTAGTCGCTCAAACCTATAATAGCGGCACGTGGTATTCTCTATATAATACTAGTAAAAAAACAAACGTAAATGCAGCGAGTCGTAATTTTGGAGAAATCTCTGGTATTTTTGCGCCCACGAACGGGACCCTTTCGCTGCAATATAAGAAATACAGTATTATGTCAACCAATGGTGTATTATACGTTTATGCAGATGGTTCAAAAGTAGGAGAACAAACAGGAATTAGCGATTATAAAAATTGGAAAGATAAGGATTTTACAATCCCCCAAAATATAAGCAAGATTAGTTTCCGAATGGAAGAAGGTACTGGTCTTGAAGTGCGAAATTGCAAGATACAGTTAGCTCAGCACATCCTTTTAGCCGATGGCACGTATGGCACAGCCGATTATACCGAGCCCTACGACTTTGGCTCTGCCAAATGGGGCGAGACAGCAACGGCTGTGGACGAAATATCTTTGCGTTCATTCCTTTCTGCTGGCAACATCACAGTCTCCAGTTCCCATCCTTCGGTTTTCCGTATCAACTCAGCGGACAACACGTCAGGCATCACCTATACCGTGGGCGCGAATGCTTGTGCCAGCAGCAACGGCACAGCCGAACAACCTTGTGCAGAGGGCGTGTTAGGTAACATCAGCCTCTATGGTTTCAAAATCTATTTCTGCCCGCAAGAAGCCAAAACGTATGAAGGAACGATTACTATCACCGATGGCGTCAGCACGGCTACTGTAGCTGTCAAAGGCGTTGGACTCAAGCAAGACCAAACCATCACGTTTGAACCTGCCTCTCCTATCTATGACAATGCCCCTATCGCTCCGGCTGAAACTTCCAGCCAACTCGCTCCTACTTATACTTTTGAGCCAGAAAACATTGTCTCTTGGACGGGCGAAGCTTTTGCAATCACTCCGCTGACGGACTCTGTTTCTGTCAAGATTACTGCTGCTCAAGCTGGCAACAACAACTACAATGCGGCTACTCCTGTAACCCGCACCATCACTATCTTACCTTCCAAAACTTATGGAACGGAGTTGGCAACTGTTTGTGCTGGAGAGACCTTCAACTATGACGGCAAAGACTATTCCGCAGGCGTGCATGAGAATATCATTTTCTCTGCGAAGAATCGTTTCGGAAGCGACTCGCTCGTTACGTTGACTGTCAACGAACTCCCCACATATCTCTTCCCAGAGACCAAGACTATTTATGTGGGCAAAGACAGCATCTGGCGCGACAAATCTTTGGCAGAATATGCCATTGGCGAATATATTCTCTATGATAGTCTAAAGACCGTAGCAGACTGTGACTCCGTTTATCAACTCACTCTGACCGTAGTTG
>JAKSNG010000031.1 GCA_024400125.1 Paludibacteraceae bacterium | reverse complement strand
AAAATAGTACATTTTTTGATTCCTTATGAGTAAACCTTATTCCGTATAAGACACTGTGCTTTGTATGCTTTGTACGTTTTTAGGTTTACTCGTTTCCTAAAAATGTCTTTTCCTAAATTTAGTTGACAGTTTTGATTAAAACTGAAAAAGGTTTACACGTTTACTGATAACGCTTTAGCCAGTGGGCGAGGTACTCTTGTTCGGGTTGACCTGGGGTGGGGTGAAGTTCTGCTTTGTCTAAAACGCCTAAAACATGCAAGTCCATGATAGTCGAATAGCCACTACGAGCAATAATCAACTTGGCTTCCTTCATCGCCTTTGTCAATGCCTCATCATCTAAATGATTGACCATCGTAATATTCCCCATGGTAACCTTAGTGGCTGGCTCATTCACCAATCCACGTACAATCAATAACGATTCACCACTCTGCTGAAAACGTTCAATGAGTTCTTGCTCAAACAGCGACCGCTGCGGCTCCAAGCCAGAGAGAAGAGCGAGATTGGTGGTTGGACCGCTCACTTCGTTCGCTGAAGGAGTATAGACCGCTTCGCTGAAGGAGTATGGAGTATGGGGTATGGGGTATGGAGTATGGAGTGAGGAGAAACGAGAGAGAGGGGAGAGGTATTTGATTATTTGTGGTTTAACCTTTGTAACTCTTGGAACTCTTTCAACCTTTGTAACCTTTGGAACTTTTAGAACTCTTTGCACTTTTCCGATTTGCGGATGGCTGAGGTCTCCTGCAAGGGAAGTGGCATAGTCCGCATAGTCGGGTACCCACACCTCATCAAAACGACGATAAAAAGCCGCATGCAAACGACTAACAAACGATTCTAACCAGCGATAGGGGTAGGGTAAATGAATGTGTAACTGGTGAGTGATGTAGATGAAGGAGTCTGGAGTATGGAGTATGGACCGCTGCGCTGAAGGAGTATGGAGTAAGGATATTTTTGGAGGATAGAGTCCAAAACGGTTATCTGATATGATGAGGTCGAATGATTCGACAGAAAGCAGTGCCTTCAAACGAAGATGGTCGGCTATGATAAAACGAATCAGCCGTGGAAAAGCACCAATCATTGCCCACACTTGACGTTTGCTCGATGAATAATGTAAGTCCAATGGGGCGAGGTTGATGTATCGAAGATTCGGAAAATGCTGTCTAAGCAAAGTCAATGATGCACCGTCTCCACCTAACACCACTTCGTGCCCGTCAGCCAAATACTGCCGAATGAGAGGAATACAACGCGAGGCGTGTCCTAATCCCCAGTTGAGTGGTGCGATAAGAATCTTCATGGATAGAGCGTAGCGTTAAGAGTTAAGCACAAACGATGACATCTATACCTTCGTTTTGCAGTGGTTGTGCGATGGCTTCCATCTGTTCGCGCGAAATCTTCTCCAAAGTCTGTACAGGAGTCGCACGATCAATTACATAAATCATTATTTGCTTGGGGCGCAATTCGTGTACGACCTTATACCAAGCATCTAACTCTGCGGGTTGCGTATTATCAATCTGCTGCTGACGATAAGTCCCTCGCAAGAAACAGGTCTGCAAAGTAAAGTCACCATCAAACGACTGTAGCCACTCTTTGATTTGTGCAACGGTCAATTGGTCATTCACCGGCTGGTCAATGAGTCGCATGGTGGCATCAATGGCGGAGTCGAGTTTGAGAATGCGGTTGTCACACAGCATCAGTGCCTGACGGACATCAATACGCCCTAATTGTGTCGAATTAGAGAGCACACTCACTTTGGCATTGGGGCAGTATTGGTCTCGCAAAGCACACGTGTCTTCGATGATACCTAAGAAGTCTGGATGAAGAGTTGGTTCGCCATTCCCACTGAAGGTAATCACGTTCAACGTTGAAAGAGTCCCAGCAGTTTGAAGGTTCTCAAAGGCACTTTCTAAAGCCTCACGGACTTCGGCACGAGTGGGCAGTTTAGGATGGGAGACGGGGGTGTTGAAACCACATTCGCAGTAGATACAATCGAACGTGCACAGCTTATTGTCCGTCGGCATAAGATTGATTCCTAACGAATTACCTAAACGGCGAGAGTGAATAGGACCATATACGATTTGACCAAAGAGCATAATTATGTATAGCGTTTAGATAGTAATGATACGATTGCCGAGTTGTTTACAAATTTGATTTCGGACGTCTAACAGTTGCGGTTGGCTAATGAGTAGTTCGCGCATCAGTTCGTCGTTACCACTTTCCTGAGCTTCTTTGAGCAATCGCTCTAAATTATCGATACGCTCATTGATGACGGTCAGTTTGAGTTCCAGCAGAAGACGCGCCAATAACTCTGGTAGGTTGTCTTCATCGGTTTTAAGTTTAACTTGGTGCGTAACATTCTCTGAAATGTTTTGCTTCGCGTACATTCGGCTCAGTTGGTACTTATCCGCGATTAAATCTACAGCCAGTGCGCTGATGACTGCGTCCGGATGGAACTTAAAGAACGTATCAGCCTTGAAGTTAGTATCGTTCTTATGTGCCAAAAACTCGTCCACGACTTTGCGGTAAAGGGCATTGGGCGCCTCAATGCAGTCTGCTTCGAGGGTGGAAATGATATAGTCTCCGACAGACACGTATCCTCCTTCCACAGGGTAGGCGTCTTTTTCGCCATAACGAATAATGAGTTGCAGCAGATTGCGGTAGTTCTCCTCAAATTTAGTAAGGCGTTTGCCAGGAACCTGCGGCAGTTGTGGCGCATCTGCGTTCAGTGCTGGCTGGTCTGTCGATGGAACTTGTTCGGCTGCTTCGGTGAGTTCACGTTGGCGTTCTAAACTCTTACGCTCTTTCTCTCGTTCTGCGGCTTTATCTTGTCGAATGCGTCTCACTTCGCGCATGAGTAGTTGCTCTTGTATATGCAATTGGTCAGCACAGTCTTTGATATAGACTTGCCGAGTGATGGCATCGGGTATCTGTGCGATGGATTCCACAACATCCTTAATCAGCCCAGCTCGTTTCTGTGGGTCACGACCTGCTTCTTCTGAGAGGAGTTTGGCTTTGAAGCGAATGAAATCCGTCTGATGGGACTCAATGTAAGCAATGAAATCGGATGCGTTATGACTTTTGGCGAAGGAGTCTGGATCTTCTCCGTCCGGCAATAAGACCACTTTGACATTGAACCCTTCTTCCAAGAACATATCTATACCTCGTAGCGCAGCATGTATTCCTGCTGCGTCTCCGTCATAAAGCACGGTAATATTGGGCGTGAAACGACGAATGAGACGAATCTGCGGTTTAGTTAGGGCTGTTCCTCCACTGGCAACCACGTTTTCGATGCCTGCTTGATACATAGATATAACATCCATTTGTCCTTCTACAAGGTAGCAGAGGTCGTTTTTAGAGATGGCTTGTTTAGCACGGAAGAGACCATATAACTCGTTGGTCTTGGAGTAGATGATGGAATCGGGCGAATTGACATATTTGCCTTGCGGAATCTCTTTGCCATCCTTGTCATATTTCTTGCGAAGGATACGCCCAGCGAAAGCAACTGTTTTACCAGACACGGTGTGGATGGGGAAGATTACTCGGTCACGAAAACGATCGTATGTGCGTCCGTCTTCAGATTGTCCAACCAAACCCGTTCCAATCTTTGTATCTACATTGTTGATGGTGTATTTATCAACAAAGCCTTGTTTCTTGAGAGCTGCCGCTAATGGATTCCCTTTCTCTGGCGCAAAACCTAATTCGAACTTACGAATAATATCCTCTCTCACACCTCTTTCACGGAAGTAACTAAGTCCAATAGATTGTCCTTCGGGCGTGTTCCAGAGTTGGTCTTGAAACCATTTATTGGCAAAATCGTTGACGACGAACATGGACTCGCGGTCATCTTCGCGTTGCTGCTCTTCCTTGGTGAGTTCGCGTTCTTCAATTTCGATATGGTATTTCTTAGCCAATTGCTTGACGGCATCAGAGAAGCCGCATTGCTCAATTTCCATAACAAAACCGATGGCATGACCCGATTTGCCACAGCCAAAGCATTTGTATATGCCTTTGGACGGAGAGACTGTGAACGAACCTGTCTTTTCGTTGTGGAAAGGACAGAGTCCAATCATGTTGGCACCACGTCGTTTGAGTGTGACGTAGTCGCTCACTACTTCTTCAATCTTGGCGGCAGCAAAAACCCTATCTAAAGTCTCTCGTGGTATCATTTGTCATCCCATTGCATGAAGTAGAATCCTAAACGAATATGCCATTGGTCAAGTCGTCCGCGTGTGTAGCGTGAATCGCCATCGTATGCATGTTCATAGAGTGGGGACTCGGTGAAGTCTTTAATCTTGTATGGATTAAGCAGTCCGAAATCGTATCCTCCACGGATATAAAATCGGTCATATTGGAAACCAGCTCCGATACCCCAACCTATATTAACACGATTGTAAGCCTTACTTAAGTCTTCCGAATAGTCGTATCGGCTCACTTTACTTTCTACGGTTTCTCCAATACCGTTATCTATGTACAAATAGTCTTTTCTCTCGATGCCGACTTGGATTGATGGACCAGTAGTGAGAATGAGATATGTATTGCCTGCAATCTCAAACTTATATTGCCAATCTACGACCAGTTCCAATTGGTTATAGTTGAATCGATCTTTCGCGAGGGGATACTTGGCGAGTTGGTTCGGGTCAACTGGTTCCCAACTAGTGAGTTTGGTGCCATAAGTATATCGTAAACCGATGGTTGAACCAAAGCCCTTGATGTATGTCACGTCCCACACGAAGCCTAATTTGAATCCATTGAGTGCTGTGAGATTGAGTTGTGAAGGGTCTGCATTGGGGTCTGGAGAATTGACGCGGTAATCCGTTTGTGCGAAACCAAATTCCAATCCCAACGCTGAACGTTGTGCGTAGGTAAGTGTGACTACGCTAATAAGCAATGTGCATAAAAAGACTTTTTTCATTATTCTTTACGATTTTTTTTGTTACGAGTTGTATTTCCTTTTGTTTTGTTCTCCTCGTCCTCGTTAGCAGAGGCGCTGATGGGGGCACCTTTCGGTCTGGGTGTTCGTTCGGGATGATTGAAGACGTCGCCTGGATAGCGTGGACGTTCTGTCTCTGCCCAGAAGAATCCACTGAGTCGGTCTTGACCCACTGGTACTTGATCTAATGGATAGAGTGTGCCGGACGATGAGGCAGTAAAGAGAACATGATGTATTTTTTCGTCTTCGATGAAGACGTTGACAAAACTGGATTGAGTACGATTCATGCCAATGAACTCATGGTTATCTTCGGGGTAGAAGATGGTCTCTGCATTACCGCTAACTTCGACTTGTTTGAGTTCATCTTCTCGCACAAAACCCTTCATCTCTTTGCCGCTCATTTGGTCAAAGTAAGTCGCGGTCTCTTGTTTTACGGCAAAGGCTGTTCCAATACCATGTACGTGATCAATTGCACCATTCTTGATGTAGAGGTGGATGGTGTCTGCAGAGAGTTGGTTATTCTCGTTCCAGCAGACAGGTTCGGTGTATAAAGTCATGATGGAGTCTTTGCCGTTGTACACCAAAGAGTCGCATACCGCTTGCAAATCAATACGATAGATGCGCACTTTATGATGTGCACGAATGCGTGTGAACGTGGTATCCTGCTGAACACTATCGACCATATCTTCGGTAAAGAGCGTGTCGGCATGAATGTAAGAGTAGTCTTCGCTTGACCAATCGACCATTAAGGCAGAGTCTGTTGCCATGCCACGGTTGCCATCTTCGTAGTATTCGCCATAGTTGCCATATAAGGTGGCTTGTTGAACAGTGTCCCGCATTTCCATTGCCCCCAAGATACGTCCATAGCCGTTGGCCTTGTCATAATAGATAGTGTCTCCAGTCATGTCTTTACCTTCCTGGTGTATCACGCGCGAGCGATTATATAATTTGGACTGCTCGTTCTCGGTGTTATATTGTCCTGAGTCAGAGAGAATCGTAGTCTCTTTCTCGTACACGATCGTGGTAGGGCTGACAATATCAGCAATATGTGCTTCCGTATTATACCAAAGCGTATCCGATGTAAGCGTGAAATTGGGGTTAACCAAGTGTACATCGGTTTTGAAAACTGCTTGTGAAGTAGGAGGGTTGTATTGTCCCCACACGGAGGTGAGAGTATTGAGACTATCTACGATTTTTCCGCCACTGAAATAGTATGCCAATTCATTTCGACGGTCATAGTTCAGGCTATCAGTAGTGAGTACGGTTTGATAATGCACCAACTTAACATGTTTGCGTATGCGGGCTATCTTAGTGTTTCCGTCATAGTACATAGCATCTCCGTAGCCGAATAGTGTGTCCCCTTGTACATAACGCACATGGCTAAAAGCATAGAGAGAGTTCTGCTTATCAAAGAAATAGGCGGAGTCGCAGTACATCAAGGCTGAGTCATGACGAAAAATGACGTCTCCACGCAGAATCTGTGCGTCTGGAAGACGTTTCTCGTCAAAAGACAACGTGTTAGAATGGAGCAGATAGACTAAGTTCTGCCCATGCACACCGACTGCTATTAAAAGCAGTATCCATAATATGCCGTGTTTTAGTCTCAACATGTTTTAGTGAATCCAGCCTGGATACATAAAGTCACATCCACGCCATTTCTCGTCAATCTGAACATATATCTCTTTTTGTTTCTGACGAATCCAGTTATCTAAGAATTCCGATGACTGGCGTTCAACAAGCATGGATTTGATAACTTGATAATCGTCCACGATGTTCGCTTTATGAATGTCTCGTTTTGTCTTAACTTTAACGATGGCACAAACCTCTTTATTCTTCATTTGGTCCATCATAATAAATGGCTCAGAAATATCGCCTTCGTTGAGGTTATAGATTTGTTTAGCCAACTCAGGAGGCAGGTCTTGGTATTCAAACTTGCTGCTTCCTGTCATTGGGTTGGTCATCAAGCCGCCGCTGAGTGCGGTGTTTTTATCTTCAGAGAAACGAGCCACAGCCTGCTCAAAGGTAGCATTTGCACTATCGCGTATGATGGAGCGGATAGAATCCAAACGTTCCAGCGAACGTGTCTTGTCTGCGTACGAGATACGAGGACGAAGAAGGATATGGCGGCAATTGATGCGGTCGCCTTTCTTTTCAATCAGTTGAATGATATGGTATCCGTACTCCGTTTGTACGATACGAGAAACACGTTTGGGGTCGTTGAGGTTAAATGCCACTTCGGCAAATTCAGGTACGAGTTGTCCTTTACCTACAAAACCTAATTCTCCTCCATGTTTGGCACTTTCTGTGTCTTCGGAATAGAGACGAGCTAACATAGAGAAGTCTGCTTTTCCTGAAGTGATACGGTCTGTGAACTCGCGCAATTGGGATTTGATACGTTCCGTCTCTTCCTGCGGCACAGGCGGCTCAAAACTGAGAATCTGCACTTCTACTTGTGCGGGCACCATAGGAATAGAGTCTTGCGGTAGAGTGTTATAAAAACGACGAATCTCAGATGGAGTAGGTTTGATGTTTTCGGTCAGTTTGCTCTGCATCTGCTGAATAATCATCTGATTGCGGACTGTCGTCATTAGTTCTTCGCGAATCTCTGAAGTCGTCTTGCGGAAGTACTCTTCCATTTTCTCTTTGGAGCCAATTTGGTTGAGATAGAAGTCAATACGCATCTCTACCTGATGAGCCACCATTGATTCGTTGACATTGATAGAGTCGATGGCTGCTTGATTGAGGTAGAGTTTTTGGATAGCAATCTGCTCTGGAATGACGCAATAAGGATCACCAGCAATCTGCTGCCCTTCGTATTGCGCGCGAATGCGTTCTTCTTCCACTTCGCTGCGGAGAATAGCCTCGTCTCCAACTACCCAAATGACTTCGTCTATAACATTATCTGCCAAACATGGCATTGCCATTGCCCATAGAAGGCAACATATCAGCGTCTTATTTCTCATATAATTTAATTTTCTTAAATCGAACGGCTTCGTCATATATGCGTGTGCGTTCTTTCTGCATTAAAGCCATCTGTCGTTCGTGACGTAGCACTTTCTCAATGTCTGGTTGAGCATATTCGATAGGCATGGGTGCGCCTGCCAATCGGATATCAGTCAGTTGCAGAACATACGTGGATAGACTGTCTGTGAATACTAATTGGTGTTGTTGTTTGATGCGTTTATCCAAGTCGGTGGCAGAGTTAGGTAACCATAGTTGCAGTTGCGTCTTGGTTATCCATTGGTCTGTAAAGAGTTGGTAGCGTGATGAATACTGATAGCAGTATTTCTCCAACAGTTCCAGGTTGTCCTCATTGGGTTCTTGAAGCCATTTCTGCATTTTGTTTTGGTTTGGGGTACCATTGGGAACAATGACTAATATGCCACGAACGATTGTTTGGTTCAGTACGTAATCGCTAATATGACTTGCATAAAACTCGTTGACCAAAGCAGTATCTATTGCGCGGTTGTCATTATGGTTCAGCCATTGTTTTTCGTATTGATGAACATACAAACTGCGTCGATAGTCTTCCACTAATGCTTCCAGTTGGGGGTCTATATCGGCTTGTGCTTTGTCGTAAATGAGGATTTCAGTCGCCCATTGACGAATAAACGCGTCAACCGCTTCTGCACTATCTGCACCAGTTAGTCCGCGTGTTACATTGGCAATGTCTGCTGGAAAAAGATATTGTCCATTGACTTCGGCAACCGTGCCCACTTGATGTTTGCGATTAAACTGGTCACAACCCGTTAAGGTAATGGCTATGATTCCCAATATGATTATGCAAATACGTTTCATTGTTATTCTTCTACTATAGTTTCGGCTTTTAAGTCCTCATAGAAATGAGCTTCAGCAGCATAGATATACGGTGTTAACCACAGTAAGCCAATGCCTAACGTGAGGATAGATAGCAGTACCCATCCGAGGAACGAGAGTTCGAGAAGGAACAAGTCCCATTTGTGTCCACGCATCATTTCGCGACTTGTCCGCAGAACCTCGCGTGTGGATAGTTCGGGATAGTCATGAAGCAATAGCGGAACCATTTTGTAGGAATAGCTTAAGATAATACCACCAATACACAGTGTCGGGATACTGATAAGTGTGATGATGAGGAATGACAGCAGTAAGGCTGGAACGGAACGTGTGAAGTCTAATTCATACAGTCTCAACATGGCCTTCACGTGTGTTCGACCGTCTAATCGATCGCGAATCATTAAGAGTAGTACATTAAAGAAAGCATATTCTAAAGGACCAATCAGCAAAATCAATGCCACAAAATAAGCACTACCAAAGATTCCTGCCAAAGACTCAAGTCCAGAGAGGGTCTGTGGCGCACAGAATAGAATAGCCAAGCCAAAGAGAATGACGGACATCAATACTACTTCGTTCCAATGACCATTGAGTGTCTCGCGTGCTGCTGCACGGTATTCGTAATTCGTTTTCATAAGTTAGGGATTTAATTTTGTACCATATAGTGTATATATGTCGTCACGTATGAGGATGTAGATTCGTCCATCTCGTAGTACTTTTCGTACCTCGTTATGGGCATTATTATCGACTGTCTCAATGGCTGTTTCTCCGAATAGGTTCAGTCCAATCAAGATAGGGTCGTGGTCAGAATAGCGACACATAGAGACATCTTCTCCATATTTATATTCGTGATTTCTGTGATAGTCCGTATTGATATGATAGGGATGAATTGCCGTTATTTGTTCGGTCATAGATGGGGTAGAGAATACACGGTCTAAGTAACCCACTTCGGAGCCGTAGGCATACGAATAATTGAGAGAGTCGAAGAGGAGGGTTTGATCGACTAATTGCGCACTATCGACTAAATATCTATTAGGTTGTTCTTGTGAGTAAGCATTATAGTCTCCTACCAGCAATATGTCTGGGTCCGAGTAGATGTTGTCATTCAGTATGGTGCGAATAGCGTCATGAAGGCGTCGTACATTCTCCATACGAATAGGGTCGCTATTTCCGTCTCCAGCCTTACTCTTGGTATGGTTGAGACTGATAGCAAACTGTTGCTTAGTGGCTTTCTCTCGCCAGCCTTTGATAATCATGCGGTAGTGGTATGCGCTCCCATAACTGTAGTAAGGGAAGTAGAGTTTGCCGTAGGGCTCTACTTTATCTTGGCGGTAGATGAAGCCTACCATGTCAGAGTTATATTCGTTAAATTCATTATCTACGTATGCGTAGCGCGCGTCGCCCGCAAGTGCGTTCATTTTATTAGTTAGTTGTGAGATAGCAGCCGTTCCTTCTTGCAGTTCGCAGATGGCGTAGATGTCGGCATTGATATGCACTAAGCCAGTCGCAATCTTTTGTGTTTGCCGTGCTAACTGTTCTGCTGTTTGTGCGCCCATTTCACCCAATGTAGTCCAGAAGTGCTCCACGTTGGTGGCGCAGACCAGTAGGCGAGGGTTGTTCATGTCAGGTAGTTGAGTGGGGAAGATGGTGTCTTTGATGGTCAGTTCTCCTACCAGACTCATCGATTGTGGTTCGCTCACTTGGGCGGTTAAGCCTGTGATGCGTGCGCCTTTGCGAATAGCGTTGAGGTCGAGGTCGCTGATTCCCCATAGGCGTATCAGGTCTTTTTGGTTCGCTGCCTGAATGGCGAAGTACGCGGTAGAGTCACCTTGTGCTAATCCGAGTGCATTCTCTTCAGGGGCGCGTAAACGCCGATGAGAGAGGTATAGTGCTTTTGTTCCAGAGAAATCACAAATATAAAAGTCGTTAGTAAAGGTGACGGTTTGTCCAATGAACGATTCCCAGCCTCCTTCAAAAGAGGTTGGGAACGTTACATTGATAGCATTACTCGTGATGTCGCATATCACGAGTAATGCGAGTAGTATTAGTCTTTGAACTTGGCGCATAAGTATTCGCGATTAAGACGAGCAATATTAGCCAATGAAACAGACTTAGGACATTCGGCTGCGCAGGCACCTGTGTTGGTGCAGTTACCGAAGCCGAGTTCATCCATTTTCGCGAGCATGTTCTTTGCGCGAGTAGCGGCTTCAATCTTTCCTTGTGGAAGGAGAGCGAGTTGGCTCACTTTGGCAGCAACGAACAGCATAGCGGAACCGTTCTTACAAGCAGCTGCGCAAGCACCGCAACCGATGCAGGAAGCAGCGTCCATAGCTTCATCTGCTACGGGCTTAGGAATAGCGATAGCGTTCGCGTCAGGTACACCACCCGTGTTAACGGATACGAAACCACCTGCTTGCATGATTTTGTCGTATGCTTGACGATCCACCATCAAGTCTTTGATTACTGGGAATGCGCGGCTACGCCAGGGCTCCACAGTGATGGTCTCACCGTCGTGGAATTTACGCATGTGCAGTTGGCACGTAGTGATAGCACTGTCTGGTCCATGAGGGTGACCATTGACATACATAGAGCACATACCGCAAATACCTTCACGGCAATCGTGGTCGAATGCGATAGGATCTTTGTGCTCTGCAATGAGTTGCTCGTTCAAGATATCAATCATTTCCAAGAAGGATGCTCCTTGGAAGATGTGATTGAGTTCGTAGGTCTCAAAATGACCTTGCGCTTTTGGTCCGGCTTGGCGCCAAACGCGAACTTTGATATTGATGTAATTATCCATAATTCTTGTCAATTTACTAGATTACTATGCTTTGTAATTACGTGTTTTGCGCTCTGTGAATTCGTAATCAAGTGGCTCTTTGATGAGTTCAGGTTCGCTATCTTCGCCAGTATATTTCCAGCAAGATACGTATGAGAACTTATCGTCTTGACGGAGTGCTTCACCTTCTTCGGTTTGATATTCCTCACGGAAGTGACCACCGCAAGACTCTTCACGATTGAGTGCATCCACTGCCATCAAACGACCAATCTCGATGAAGTCGCTCAGACGGAGTGCTTTCTCCAACTCGTTGTTGAGTGTGCCTGCTTCACCTGGGATATAGACATTCGTCCAGAACTCTTTCTTGATAGCATCGATTTTTTCGATAGCGGTCTTTAAGCCTTCTGCTGTGCGACCCATACCAACGAAGTCCCACATGATAAGACCTAACTCTTTGTGAATGCTATCTACGGAGCGTTTACCTTGAATCTTCATCAGGCGGTCGATTTTCTCTTGCACTTTCTTCTCTGCTTCAGCGAACTCAGGCAGGTCGGTGCTCATACGAGGCACACCAATTTGGTCGCTCAAGTAGTTTTGAATGGTGTAAGGTAATACAAAGTAACCATCTGCGAGACCTTGCATCAGGGCAGATGCGCCGAGGCGGTTAGCGCCGTGGTCTGAGAAGTTGGCTTCACCGATACAGAATAGACCCTTAACGCTGGTTTGCAGTTCGTAGTCCACCCAAATACCACCCATCGTGTAGTGGATAGCAGGGAAGATCATCATTGGGTTCTCATATGGGTTTTCGTCCACGATTTTCTCGTACATTTGGAAGAGGTTACCATATTTCTGTGCCACTACATCTTTGCCGAGGCGTTGGATAGCGTCAGAGAAGTCGAGGAAGACGGCGAGTCCTGTGTTGTTCACACCATAACCTTTGTCGCAACGCTCTTTAGCAGCACGTGAAGCAACGTCACGTGGTACGAGGTTACCGAATGCTGGGTAACGACGCTCCAAGTAGTAGTCACGATCTTCTTCTGGAATGTCACGACCTTTGATTTCGCCAGCTTGCAGTTTCTTAGCGTCTTCGAGTTTTTTAGGTACCCAAATACGTCCATCGTTACGCAATGATTCAGACATCAGCGTCAGTTTACTTTGGAAGTCTCCGTGCTTAGGGATACAGGTTGGGTGAATCTGTGCGTAGCAAGGATTAGCAAAGTATGCACCATGACGATACATCTGCATAGCGGCTGAGCCATTGGATGCCATAGCGTTGGTTGAGAGGAAGAAGGTGTTGCCGTAACCGCCGGAGCCGATGACTACTGCGTGTGCAAAGAAGCGCTCAATGCGACCAGTCACGAGGTTGCGTGCAATGATACCGCGAGCACGTTCTTCGCCGTTCTCGTCTTTAATCATAACGATGTCTAACATCTCGTAACGAGTGTACATCTTCACTTTGCCTTTACCGATTTGGCGGCTGAGTGCAGAGTAGGCACCGAGCAGCAGTTGTTGACCGGTTTGACCTTTAGCATAGAAAGTACGACTAACTTGTGCGCCACCGAAAGAGCGGTTGTCTAATAGTCCACCATATTCGCGAGCAAAAGGTACACCTTGTGCTACACATTGGTCGATGATGTTATTACTTACTTCAGCCAAACGATAGACATTGGCTTCGCGAGCGCGGTAGTCACCACCTTTGATGGTATCGTAGTAGAGACGATAAACGGAGTCACCGTCGTTTTGATAGTTCTTAGCGGCATTGATACCACCTTGTGCGGCGATAGAGTGTGCACGGCGAGGACTATCTTGAATGCAGAAGTTGAGTACGTTAAAGCCCATCTCTGCCAATGAAGCAGCAGCGGAAGCACCTGCCAAACCTGTACCTACAACGATGATGTCGAGGCGGCGTTTATTGGCGGGGTTAACCAGTTTTTGGTGGTCTTTATAGTTGGTCCATTTTTTCTCCAATGGACCTGCAGGGATTTTCGCCATTTCTGGTGTAATCACTTGTGTATTTTGTTTCTTAGTTGCCATAATTTTGCTTGTTAAACATTACACGTAATATTATCCAATCATTGAGCAGATGTTTACTCCCAAGAAGTAAACATCTACCACCATAAACAGACCCACTGTGAGGGTAGCGAAGATAGTACCAATGACTTTGATTCGTTTGAGCCAAATGAGGTTGCTCCAGCCGAGTGTGTGCAGAGCAGACCAGATACCGTGACTCAAGTGGAACCATAGAGCGACTAACCATACGATGTACAGTAAGCAGTAGATGATACCGCACCAGCCATCCGTGAAGAGGGCTTTCACGATAGCGCTGCCGTCTGCTGGGTCAAACATAGATGTGTGGATACCGGTTAACTCAGCGAATTGCATTTTCCACCACATGTTGTAGAAGTGCAGGCAGAGGAAACCAATCACGATGATACCCAAAACGAGCATGTTCTTTGATGCCCAATCAACGCCCTCTTGACGAGCCTCGATAGCATAGCGGTCATTACCGCGAGCACGACGGTTCTGAATCGTCAAGTAGAACGCATAACAGAAGTGAACGACTACGCCTAATGCGAGAACTAATGTACCGATGATGGCATACCAGTTTGCACCAAGCATTTCACAAATCCAGTTGTAACCTGCTGTTCCAAACAAGTCGTCAATGACCAAACAGATGTTCATTGACCCGTGGAAAAGCAGGAAAAGAACCAGAAAGAGGCCTGTAATTGACATAATGAATTTACGGCCAATGGATGAATCTTTTAACCACATAATTAATAAAACGTTTTAAAAATTTATAATTTGACTTTCATTGTTTCTACGGTACGTGCAAAATCGTCTTTATATTTTGCAGGTATAGGTTCCACCGGTGGGCTGACCATTTTGAGTGGGTCGATAGGTTGCCCATTTTTCCAAACGCGGAAGTCGAGGTGAGGACCAGTGCTGCTGCCGGTGGAGCCGACATAGCCGATGACTTGTCCTTGACTGACATGTTTGCCTAATGCAATACCTTGAGCATATTTGCTGAGGTGCAGATAAGCCGTTTGGTAGTTCGAGTTGTGCTTAATCTTGATGGTGTGTCCTCCGCCACCTTTGTAGCCTTTCCAGATGACTGTTCCGTCACCGATACTGACGACAGGAGTTCCCATCGGTGCCGCATAATCCACTCCTGTATGAGGACGTACAGTCTTGTAGATGGGGTGTTTGCGGGCGTAGGTGAATTTAGAGGAGATACGTTTGTAGTTGAGTGGGGCTTTGAGGAATGCTTTGCGCAGGCTATTGCCGTCGGCATCAAAGTACCCACGTAAGGGACGCTCCGTAGAGGTGTTGGCGGTGTAGGTGGTGTCTGATGAATCAAACCAATATGCCTCTTGCCATTTGCGTGCGTGGTAGAAGTTAGCGGCATAGATTTTGCCGATACCGATACACGTGGTATCTACATACATCTGGTCGTAATAGACGCGGATGGAGTCTCCTTTTTGCAGTCCGAAGAAGTCGATGGTCCATGCGTAGATGTCGCTTAGTTCTAATGCCAATTCGATAGGCAGCCCATTGCCGACCATCGCATTCCATAGGCTGGATTCAATGACCACTTGCGCAGAGGTCGCTTCATAGCGAACGGGTTTGACTTTGTGTTCTGCATGGACAGAGTCTGTCAGGTGAAGGACGGTGGCTTCGCGGATGGAGTAGATATAAATCCAGTAGCAGAGGTGTTCAACACCTGCGGTGTCTGTTTGGTAGAGGGATAAGTACTCTTTGCCAGCACGGATGGTGCGCACATCAAATTCGCTGCGGGGTAGGGTGGTTATTTGTGCCAACTGTTTCCGTGTAGCACCTTTGCGATTGAGTATCGCTCCCAATGTCTCGCCGCTCTTGACGTAGCCAGTATCGATGCGGAAAGAGTCAATGGGCAAACCATACTCGTACCGCACAGATTCTTCTTCGTGGTAACGCTTGCCGTGGCAGCTGGACAAACATAGGCTGACGAGGCAGATGAGCAGGAATGAAATAGATTGTTTCATCACTTGTCAAGTTGTTTTTGTGGGTAATGACGGAACCAAGAATTGATTTTCAGTTGTACTACGCCCAAGAGTGCTTCTGAGAATATACCTCCAGACATCTTGCTGGTGCCCAATACGCGGTTGACAAAGACGATGGGCACTTCGGTAATCTTGAAGCCGCACTTGTATGCGGTGAACTTCATTTCGATTTGGAAGGCGTAGCCCTTGAAGTGTATCTTGTCGAGTTCGATAGTCTCCAACACTTGTCGGCGGTAGCATTTGAAGCCGGCGGTGGTGTCGTGGATGTTGACGCCCAGTACGAAACGCACGTACTTAGATGCGAAATAACTCATGAGCACGCGTCCCATAGGCCAATTGACAACATTGACACCGCTTACGTATCGGCTACCGATAGCCACGTCAGCACCTTGATTGGCGCAGGCGTCGTATAGTTTGAGTAGGTCGTTTGGGTTGTGACTAAAGTCTGCGTCCATCTCAAATACATAGTCGTATTGGTACTCGATAGCCCATTTGAAGCCGCATATATAGGCAGTGCCCAGACCTTGTTTGCCTGCGCGTTCTACGAGGAACAGACGGTCTTGGTAGGTCGTTTGTTGTAGGTTCTTGACGATAGCGGCTGTTCCGTCTGGTGACCCATCGTCGATGATGAGGATATGACAATCGAGTGGCAGTTCCATCACAGCTTTGATGATGGCTTCGATATTCTCTTTCTCGTTATAAGTAGGGATGATAACTAATTTTTTGTCCATAGTGTATATAGTTTATTTCTCAATCGGTTTATCGTCTAAAATAAATACCTGTGAAGGTTCGGTACGGGCTAAGGATTTGACGAAAATGTCGTTATTGATATCCACACCAATCTCGTCGAGTGCATCGGTGACGGTAGCGAATGCGACATTTGGGTCGTTATTTTCTTGGCTGAGGTGGCAAAGGAAGACGTTGTGCAATCCTGGATGGTAGTTGCGTTGTAATAGGGCTGCACAGGTCTCGTTACTTTGGTGCCCGATAGGTGAAAGAATACGGTCTTTCAGGTAGGTGGGGTAGGGACCATTGAGGAGCATGTGTTCGTCGTGGTTCGCCTCAATCACGATGTGATTAGCTGTGCGCATGAATTGCTCCATACGCTCGCTGGGTTGACCGCAGTCTGTGGCTAACATAAACCGTTGCCCGCAGTAGTCAATCACGTATCCTATGCAGTCTGTTGAATCGTGTGAGACGGTGAAGGTGTTGACTATCATGCCGTTGAAGTCCCATTCTGTTTCTTTTTCGAAGAACCGTCTGTAGTTCTTCAGTTTCTCGCGCACGCCATAGTTGCGGTCAATGCCGTCGTGTATGGCTTGGGTGGTGTAAATAGGGATGCGGAATTTCTCTCCGAGTGTACCTACGGAGCGGATATGGTCGGCGTGGTCATGTGTCACAAACACTGCCATGATGTTGCGCAGGTCGAGGTCCATTTCTTTGAGCAACTTTTGGATAAGTCGCGCAGATATTCCGGCATCAATCAATACACCGGAATACTTGGTTCCCACGTAGTAACAGTTCCCGCTGCTACCACTACCCAAACTTCGGAATATTAAATTCATTGTTGCCATTACAAAAAAATCGCGGCAAAGGTACAAAAAAAATCTGATATATGCAAATATATCAGCATAAAAATGCAAAAAAACCGTCTATCGGTAGCGATAAACGGTCTTTTTCGTATTTACTTAGTCACTTTTTGCAGTTCCTTTGTGGGTCGTTATTTTTTGAAATAGCGGTTGAACAGTCCTTCAAAACCTTTGCCGTGACGTGCCTCATCTTTAGCCATTTCGTGCACGGTGTCGTGGATAGCGTCGAGGTTGAGTTCTTTGGCGCGTTTAGCGATACGCAGTTTATCTTCGCAAGCGCCCGCTTCTGCCATCATACGTTTTTCGAGGTTGGTTTTTGTGTCCCAAACGACTTCACCGAGCAGTTCTGCAAATTTAGCGCAGTGTTCTGCTTCTTCGAATGCGTAGCGTTTGAAGGCTTCTGCTACTTCGGGGTATCCTTCGCGGTCTGCTTGGCGTGACATAGCCAAGTACATACCCACTTCTGTTGCTTCTCCCATGAAGTGTGCATTGAGGTCTTTTTTCATTTGGTCGTCGGTGTCCTTTGCTACGCCGAGTACGTGTTCGCATGCGAAGTTAATACCTGCTTTTTCGTCAACCTCTTTCCATGTTACTAATTGTTTACATTGAGGGCAGCGTTCAGGTGCCTCTGTTCCTTCATAAACAAAGCCGCAAATAGGGCAAATAAATTTTTTAGTCATAAGATGTTGATTTTTAATGGTTTACTTCAATCAGCCGCCTTAGGCTAATAAAACTTATAAACGAGTTCCCAAGACATTATGACGGATACCATCACGATAGATAATCATCCGGCCATTTTCCATCACTTTCTTTACACCCATAGTAGCTTGAACTTTGTCCAAAGCAGTAACCGCTTCTTCAAGCAGTACAACATCGGTGAAGTTGAAAGCAGCAGAACCTTGCTTATCCATCTGAATCATCAAGCGGTCAGAAGCCACATTGTTGATGACCGTCAAAGGATTAACCTTGGTAAGGTCTAATTCAGCATAACCTTCATAACGTTTAAAAGGATTGCCCGCTATCGAATCCGTAACAGGCTCTGATTTTGCAATCACACCGGCTTCACTCCAATCAGCAAGCAAGAAGATGAGGTTGTCCGTAGTGGGGCACTCGCTATAGAAGCGCATCGTTTTGTACTTACCCCAATCTTTCACTGCATCAAGAGCCTCTCTAAACACTTCGAGAGTGCTCCAAGAATCTACCCAGAAATAACCGGTCCAAATAGCCTTACCTTCTTTCATGCTAGCGGCTTTACCTTCGGAAAGGTCAATATTGGTAACCGTGAAGTTATCACCACAGATTTCCATACCATAGACTTTGCAAGAATCAATCATGT